>JACZRH010000187.1:8160-9574 GCA_022574815.1 Planctomycetota bacterium
GCACTACCTGCATTTCGGCGGCGTCTCGCCGATAAACGACATCAACCGCGCCCTGATCGAAGGGCAGCGAGCCGTCGTGAACAATCCGGCCACAGATCTGGCCGGCAATCTGACCGAAAGCATGGTCCGCTTTCCAATCTGCTCGGCGCTGTGCGTCCCCATCATCCACCGCGACGAGCTGCTCGGGGCGATCTACGGCGACCGCGTCACGCAAGGCTCCACCTACCTGACCGCCGACGTGGATTTTCTCGCCGCCATCGCCCAGCAAGTCGGCGTCGGCCTCGCGAACCTGCGGATGCTGCGCGAGCACGTTCGCTCGCAGCGGGTCTACGCCGAGCTCGAGCAGGCCCGCCTAATTCAAAAACGCCTGCTGCCGGCCGAGCCCACGCAGGCGGGCTGCATTCGCGCGGAGGGCTACAATCGATCCTCGTCCGCGGTCGGCGGCGACTATTTCGACCATTTCGACCTCGGCGAAGGGCGTCTCGGAATCGTCATCGCCGACGTGACCGGACACGGGTTGCCGGCGGCGATCGTAATGGCCAACCTGCAGGCGGCGGTACGCGTCGCGCTCAGCGGGTCGAGCCCGCTACCGGCCCTGGCAGAGCGCATCAATCGCCTCCTGTGCCGGAACACCGCGCCGCAGGTCTTCGTGACGGCGATCATCGGCATCGTCGACACCCGGAGCGGTGTCATCGAATACGTCAATGCCGGGCACCCCGGGCCGATCCTGATCCACGACGGGCAGGCGCGGGCCGTGCAGCAGGAAAACTCGCTCCCGCTCGGCATCGACCCCGATGAAAAGTTCGTCGTTCGCACGATCGATCCCGAGAAAGAGGCCGGCGCGATTCTCTTCTACACCGACGGCCTCACCGAAGCCGCCTCGCCCGACGGCGTGATGCTCGGCCTGCCGCCCGTCGTCGATGCCGTTCAATCGCTCGAGGAGACGACGACCGGCGCGCTGCTGGGGACCGCTCTGGCGCTAGTCCGCAACCATCTGGCCGGCGGAGACGGCGGCGACGACATGACGCTGCTCGCCCTTCAATTTGTCCGCTAGGCTCGGTCATTCCCCCGGCCCGACCGCCGGCGGCTGCGCGGCGAGCGGTCCGGCAGCGCGACGCAGAACGCTCAGGCCCGCCAGCACGACGATGCCCACAAACGCCATCAGGAGCAGCGACATCGCGATGATTTCACTGTTGCGCCCGAAGTGGATCTGGTTCAGGAGCGTCAGCGCGAGATGGTCCAACCCCGCCGGCTGCACCATGAAGCTCGCCGCCACTTCGGTCAACGACAGCAAACCGACCACCAGCAGCGCGAAGCCCAGCGCCGATGCGCAGTTCGGCAAACGCACCCGAAAATACGCCGCCGCCCAACTCGCGCCATCGACCGCCGCCAGCGGCGACAGGTTGGCGTCCGC
>JACZRH010000188.1 GCA_022574815.1 Planctomycetota bacterium
CTCTGGGCGCGAACACCGCGTGAATCGGCGTTCTCGGCGGTCCCGGGGGGGCCGACGCGACGAATTCGGTGGAGGGTTATGGGGCATCATCCCACCAGTTGATGGGATCCTGGCCGGTCTGCAAATAGCGCACGACCGATTCCATTGTGGGCTTGTTGTTGAAGCGGTTCGCCTCTGATTGCGCGAGGGCCGCAAGCAGGTCGATCACCTCCGTGTCGCCGACCTCGGCGATGCGAAAAAACCCCCAAGCGGCGTGCCGGCGAATTCCGGCATCGGGCTCGCCGGCTTTCAGAATGTTTATCAGTGCGGATCGGGCGCCGACGCGGTCGGAGGAGCGCCTCAGGTGCCGCACAACCAACTCGCGCACGACGATGTCGGCGGGCGTATCCGACCAGTGGCGGTTGTACTCGTTCAGCAGTTCCTCCACCGGAATTGTTTCGGCACTACGCACCTTTTTCTCGAAGTCCCGGACGGCTTTCCATTCTTCCCCGTCGCGATCGTCCCGATAGACCTGCCAATGTCGGGTCGAGGGTGAACGTTGATTGTCGCTTCTGGGTACGCCGTTGGCCATGTCTATGTAGTACTCCAGTGACGCGCGAGCGTATGGGTCTTTTTCCTCGGTCAATTGCGATTGTGCATACTCGACAAAGATATCGGGATCTTTCGAGCCGTGCTGCTTCCAAAGCTGCTGGAGCGCGTTGCGGCGCGTGACACCATCAGCCCTGCTTTCCACCAGCGATTCCAACTGCCCTTTGTCCAGCGAGTGGACGTCGATGCTCTCGTCCTCAGGGTCCCAAACCCATAGAAGTTCATCGAGCTCTTCCATTTGCATCGGCTGCATGCGCGAGCGGTCGCGGTCGTCGATCAAAATTAGCGCCGGGAGTCTGTCGATCTTAAAGTTCCTGGCGCTGCGGCTTTCCGCTCCGATGGTGAAGCGCACCTTATGTTTCCGAATGAAACGCTCCGCCTGCTCGCGCTTGTCGCGTGTCAGGCCGATGATGACCGTGTTCTTCCGCCGCGAGTTGCGATTAAGGACTGCCGCCCAGCGCGCACTTTCCCGGTTGGTTGTGGAGAAGAAAAAAAGCACGACCTTGCGGTCATCGCGCAGGCGGAACACGGGATTGTTGAACCAGTGCCTGGCGGAAATCGATGGTTCGTCGGCCGCCGCGCGATCGCATGGAATGAAGGCAACCGTCGTCCCAAGCAGTATGAGAGCGGTCCTGCGTCTCACATTCCCGCAGGCAATGCGGCGCTTCGGAGCGCTCGCTTCCGCGGCGCGAAGAGCAGGCTTCGCATCGGATTCTCTAATCATACTTGCCTCCTGTAACGCCAACGTGCTCCCAATGCGCGTTCGACGCTTCACGTTCCAGCCGAGCATTCTACGCTGCGAGGCCACGTCATGCGAGCGACCGCTCACGATGCTCGTGAGCAGACCGCCGGGACAGGTCACCCCGACGATCCGGAGATTGCGTGCTCAGCGCGCCCGCCCCCAGCAGTCCACCGCACGTGACCGTTCGTGGATGGGCGGCGGTCGCAATGGCCTCATTTTCCGGCTTTCTACTTCGGCCACGGGGGACCGACGCTACTCTTGCGGCCGCCCATTAGTCATCGGCGGGGCCCGTGTCTTTCGTGAGGCGCGCGGGCGCAACAATCGGGGCGGGGCCGGGCGGGGGGCAGACGCCCTGGCCCAAGCCCAGGAAGAACGGGTCGATGTCGCCGCCATTAAACGCGACGCCGCGGCCGGGGAACGAAGACAGACCGCCGGCCGCCGCTCGATCGGCCTACGGGCACTGCTGTACGACAAGCGGCGCCGGATCACTCGTCTGCATGCACTGCGCCGAAGTCACCACGACGTCGTAGATGCCCGCGTCGCTCAGCACCGCCGCGTTGATCACGAAGAAATTCAGCGTCGCACCGCTGATGTTGACGCCGTCCTTGCGCCACTGGTACGTGAGCGCGGCGCCGCTGGCGCCGACCGTGAAGAACACGGGATCGTTCTCACAGACGGTCTGGCCGGCCGGGTGGATTAGAATGGTCGTCAGAATCGTGACCGAGGCCGGAGGAAAACTCCGCACCGTAGCGCAACTGTTGGCGACCACGACATCGTACACACCCTGGTCGGATTCCGTAACCGCGGGAACGATGTAGGTTGGATCCGTCGCGCCCGGGATTTCCATGCGGTCCTTGCGCCATTGGTACGTCAGCGACGGGCCGGTCGCGACGACCGACAGGACCAGCGGCCCGCCGAGACAGACGGCCTGGCTCCGCGGCTGCGTTTTGATGGCCGGCGTCCCGCGGACCGTCAATGTTGCGATGTCGCTGGTCACAGAAACGCAGGCGTCGCCCACGAGCACGTCGTAGTCGCCCGCATCGGAGACCTGCACCGGATCGAACCACAGCCACATGGACGTGGCGCCGGCGATCGGGTTGCCGTTCTTGCGCCACTGATACGAAAGCGCCCTGGGACTCGTCTGGACCGACAGGATGACAAGGTTGCCGGCGCACTCGGTTGTGTTTCGCGGCTGGGTTGTGATCGCCGGAGCAACGTACACCTCGCAAGAGTCGGGGATCCCGTTCGCGTTGCAGTCGCGGCAGTTGCCGGCCAGGCAGTTGAAGAAGAGATCGATATCGGCGCCGCCAAGCCGCTCGTCACAGTTGAAGTCGCCGTTGAGCGCGTTGCAGTCGGGGAACCGTGCCGCGTATGCGGCCGGGTCGCCGAGCGCGAGGAAAAACGGGTCGATATCGTCGCCGTTGAAGGCGCCGTCGCAATTCATGTCGCCCACAAGCGCGACGGAGAAAACGCGCAGACCCCAACTGCCATCTGCCAGGTATACGTTTCCGCCCGAAACAGCGATGTCCAGCGCACGGCCGTTCGTGCGAATGCTGCCGGCGATGACCGGATTGGTCGGATCGGAGATGCGAATGATTCGCAGGCCGGCGAACCCAACGCTTACATAGGCATAGTTGCGGAAGATGGTCACGTCCTGCGCGCCCCCCCCCAGGTTCTGCCAACCGATCCGGGCGACAGGCACGGGATTGCTCGGCTCGGAAATGTCGATGACCTCGAAATTGGAAGCGGCCACGAAGGCGTAGTTTCCCCGCACGTCCAGTTGCGTGCGGTTGGTGGACAAAGTGTAACGGCCGACGCGAAAAGGTTGGCTGGGGTCGGAGACATCGAGCACTTCAAAACGGGTGGACCTGGCCGGGACGATGTAGGCGTAGTCGCCCCGCACGACTATGCCACTGGCGCCGTCTCCCTGGTAGGTTCCGACAAGTAGCGGGGTAGAGGGATCGGTTACGTCGATAATCTCCACAGTCTGATCGGCGCCAACGTAGGCGTATCGGCCGCGTACCGCGATGCCCTGCGCGTCACTGGAGGTCTCGTACACACCGACGGCCGCCGGCGCGGACGGGTCCGAGATGTCGAAGATTTCCAATCCCGAGCCGCGCGCTACAATGTATGCGTAGCGGCCGCGTACGGCCACGTCGTTGGGCACGCCGACCGTGGGCGCGCGGCCGATGCGAACCGGTGCGGCCGCGTCTGACACATCGATGATTTGCAGGCCGTTCGGATAATCGGCCAGGTAAGCCAGGGGCCCGGATACCGTCACACCTTGCGACAAGCCGCCGCGCTCGTACCGTCCTGCCCGAAACGGCGCGCTGGGGTCGGAAACATCGAGAATGAGCACACCCCCCGGACCCTCGGCGATGTAGGCGTGGCCGGGCGCCACGAACACGGCAACCGCATGTTCCGAGCTGGCATACCGGCCGACACCCGTCGGATCGGTCGGGTCTGTGATGTCAAGGATGTCGAGACCGAGGCCCCGGCGGATCATGTAGGCATGGCTGCCGGACAAGGATACCGCGGCCCTGCTTGTGCGCCTGCCCCCTTCCCAGTATGTTCCGACCACAAGTGGCTCGCTGGGGTTCGACACGTCCACAATGCTCAGCCCGAGTATCGTGGCCAGGTACGCATAGGGGCCGGAAACCACAACATCCAGGGTGTAAAAACCTCGCTCCTCTGCTACCACCAGCGGCGCTTTGGGATCCGACACGTCGATGATCACGAAGTCGCCGCCGAAATTGCCGCCGCCTGCCACGTAGGCATAGTTTCCCGACACCGCCACAGCACCCGATTCGAAACGCAGCGAACGCAGGTCACCGAGGGCGAACGGCCTTGCCGGGTCCGTCACGTCGATCACCAGGAAAGCCCGATCGGCGGCCAGCAGATAGGCGTAGTTTCCCGCAACGGCAACCGCGACGATGGATTCGCCCTCTTGAAATGCGCCCCGCACAAAGGGGGCGCCGGGGTTGGACGCATCGATGATTTGCAAACCCGCCGTCCGGTTCGCCACGTAGACGAGGTTGCCGGATACGGCGATCTGGAGGGCCAGGTCGGGCAACTCGACGTGCCCCAGCAGGGCGGGTTCCGCAGGCTTCGAGACGTCCAGAATGAGCAAGTTGGGGCCGCTGGCGACGTACGCCAGGTCGCCGACCACGACGGCGTCGTTTGCGGGGCCGCCCCACTGACCAACCAGATCGATCTTCAGGTCCGCCGCCACGGCATTTGGAATTAGCCCTGCCACGAGGGCTATAAGAACCGTGCGTTTCGCGGATCGTCCCCGGACGGCTGGCACTCTTGCCCGGGAGCCCGGCGACGGCTGCCCGCTGCGGATCAACGTCTGGGCGCTGCGGGCCATTTCATCGCGGCCGGAGATGGCCGCGATGGTGTCGCGCTCGGCACGGTGAGGACGCTTGCGATTGCTTGGGTGCGTTGACATGGCAAAACCTCTTGCGCAGCGTGGCGATAGAAGTGATCCGCAAGACTCGCCTATCCCCCGCCGGGTCGGAACGCCCGGTACGAGCCTCGAAACCAGCCCAACTGTACTTCGTGTGACGCCGGGATGCAACGTAACAGTTCACCCGTCTGCAAGATTCTCTGAGATTTTTGCCTTTTCGCTCTTGCGCCGGGAGCGCGCACGGGATTATACGGGATGCAAGCAAAATACGGTGACGCGCGCTTGGCCCGCTTCCCCTTCCCGGACGGAGAAAAGGACGGAGAAAAGGTGTCAGGAAGAATTTCTTGGGGCCGCTAAATTCATCCTGACACCTTTTTTCCGGTTGTCGCGACACCCCGAGCGGCGAGCGCCTGCTGAGCTGTACGCATGTCGTCGGCGTTAAGCGGCCGCCGCTCGTCGAGGATCGTGCGAAAGCAGTCGAACAAGTACGCCGCATCGTGCGGGCCGGGAGCCGCCTCGGGGTGGTACTGCACGGCGAAGAGCGGCAGCTCGCGGTGCCGGAATCCCTCGACCGACCCGTCGTTGAGATTCACGTGCGTTTGTTCCAGGCCGATTTCTTGCAGGCTTCGTTCACTCACCGCGAAGCCATGGTTTTGCGAGGTGATCTCGACGCGTTCGGTCAGCAGGTTCTTGACCGGATGATTGTAGCCGTGGTGGCCGAACTTGAGCTTGTAGGTCTCGGCCCCGAAGGCCAGCGCGAGCAGTTGGTGGCCGAGGCAAATGCCGAACACGGGCACTTTCGTGGCGACCTCGCGCAGTGTGTACTGCACGTGCAGGACGGCGGCCGGGTCGCCGGGCCCGTTGCTGACGAACACGCCGTCCGGCTCGCGCTCGAGGATGTCGCCGTACAAAGCGGTGGGCGGCAGGATGGTGACGCGGCAGCCGATATGCACCAGGTGCCGCAGGATGTTCCGCTTCATGCCGCAGTCGAGCGCGACGACGTGCTTGTCCGCCGGCCGGTCCGGTGGATTCGCCCCGTACACGCCGTCGAAACCGCTCTGCCATTCGACGATTTTGCTCGTGGCCACCTGCCGAACCAGATCGCGGCCGGTCATCGGCGGGAGTTCGCGCGCCCGTCGCAGCAGCTCGATATCGCTCTCGTCGCGGGTCGAGAGTACGCCGTTGATCGCGCCGCCGGACCGCAGCCTGAGCGTGAGAGCGCGCGTGTCGATGTCGGCGATTCCGGGGATGCCGTGTTTGGCGAGCATTTCGTCGAGTCGGCCGCGGCTGCGGAAGTTGGAAGCGATCGCCGAGAGCTCGCGCACGACGAAGCCCTCGATGAAGGGGCGGGCCGATTCCTGGTCGTCGTCGTTGACGCCGTAGTTGCCCTGCAGTGGGCAGGTCATGCAGACGATCTGCCCGCAGTAGGAGGGGTCGCTAATAACTTCCTGATAGCCGGTGTGGGCGGTGTTGAAGACGACCTCGCCGCCGCGCGTGGCCTCGGCCCCGAAGGCTTCTCCGGTGAAGAGGGTTCCGTCGGTCAGGACCAGTCGTGCGGTCGCCATGAGTGTCATCCGCAAATAGCGGTACAAACGAAGCCGCGCCGGCGTTCGCCCAACGTGGGCTTGATGAGTCAGCGCTGATGGGGTGGCCGCCGTCCGGGCGTTCGTCAGGCGGCGCGATTAGAGGAGTATAGTGCCTGAGGCGGGATATTCGCCATTGGGCGGCGGCACGAGGTCGTCGAGGCGGCGGCGGGGGGTGGGAGACAGGGCCGCACCGGTGTAGCGCCGTCGTCGGGTTTGAAGCGGCACGTCGACCTCGCAAACGAAACGCACGGCGACGCGACGAGTCACGCCGGCGGATTCGTCGAGCCGCACGACCCGCGCCACGGGCGGCAGCGGCAGGGCGCCCTCGCGCACGAATGGGTCCGCCGAGTGCATCTCTGCGAGCTCGAGCCGTTCGCCGACGCGCGGGGTGTGCTCGCAGGCGGCCAGAAACGCCGCCCCGCTGGACGAGATGTCCAGCATCCACGCGCTCGAGCGGGTCGGGACGTCGGTCCGCTGGACCCAGAAGGCATAGGCGGTCGGGCGTCGCGGGTGGCGGCGGCGGTCCTCGATGAACCTCGAAGGTTGCGACATGATGATGGATACCCTTAGATTCGGGCGTGCCGAGCAGTCCTGCGGATCGGCCGTACACGCATGGGTTTCATCGGACGGTCCGCGATGACTATTCACAACTGGGGCATGAACCATGGGCGGCCCGATATTGGGTGAGACCGGGAGTCGCAGGGCGGTCGCGGTCGAGCTGGCCGAGCTCGAATCGCTTCGTTGGGGGTCGTTCTTCGGCAACGACCGCCCGGTCGAGCTCGAGATCGGGACTGGCAAGGCCGGGTTTCTGCTGCGGCGGGCGCGGGCGCACCCCGACCGCAACTTCCTGGGCATCGAGTGGGCCAACAAATACTACCGCTACGCCGTGGACCGCATGGAGCGCTGGAAGGTCGTCAACGTCCGACTCTGCCGAATCGACGCGGCCCACTTCGTCCGCGTGGTCTGCCCGCGCAACTCGCTGACGGCGTTGCACGTCTATCACCCCGACCCGTGGCCCAAAAAGCGGCACCACAAGCGGCGGCTGTTTCAAAAACCCTTCGTCGACGCTGCTCAGATGCGGCACGCAGTGAGGCAGATCTCTCAATTTGTCTCCAAGCAGCTCAAAGCACACTGACCGCCTGGGAAGATGTTTCGGGGCGCCCGCAGCGCCAAAGGAGTAGACGAGCAAATGAACTACGCTATTGAACTCAAACCGAGTCAGTCGAGGCGCGTCCTGGAATACGCCTGCCGGGCCCAACTGGAGGCCCGCCTGCTGCCCAAACCCTGGACCACACCCAACCCGATCGCCTGCCGGATCGTCGACAGCGATGACGACAGCATCACGCTGCAAGCTCAGCCTCCGGCCTCCGCCGACTTCCGCAGCTTTCTCAACATCTATTGCCAGATTGAACTGGACCTGGACGACGGGCAGTACTTCTTCGACAGCAACATTGTCAGCGTTCGGCAGGAAGACGAGCATCTGAACCTCTCCGTGGCCTGGCCCGAGACCATTCTCGTGCAGCAGCGCCGCCGCTCGAATCGATTGCCGCTGGCCCGCTCCTCGATCGTACAGCTCAGCCATCGGGACGGCGAGCGCCTCGATACGATCTCCGGCCGGCTCTACAACCTCAGCGAAGACGGCATGGCCTTCCAGGTGCTCAAGGCCGACGTCGGTGCGATCGAACTCGGCCAAACCTGGTGCGCCTGCTTTGAAGTGCCGGAACAGGACCATTGCTACAAGTTCGAAGGGACCATCTGCCGCACCCTGCCATCGTCGTCGGCCGACGCCGTCATTCTCGGCATGCAATTCAAACATGCCACGATTGATCTGGACGAGCTCAAATGCCTGCGCGAGTTCTTGAGCAATCGCCAACACTCCGGCGCCGCTTTGGGAGAAACCTCATGACTCAGCTCCTGGAAGTACAGGATCAACGACGCGACGAAATACTGACCGATGCAGCCGACCGCCAAGTGCAGGTCGTGCTGTCTCATCGCCTCGACAGCGGGTGGACGACATACAAGTCCCGCCTTCTGCAGGCCGACTCGGCCGGCGGCTTTCTCATCATCGAGCACCCCCAGCCGGCGCCCGGGCAAGTGCCTCCGGAGCTCGCCCCGAACGAGAAGATCGGCCTGGCGTTTCGCCGCGGGCATAAGAAGTGTCTGTGCGCGGTCGAGATCGACCGCTTGACGACGTTCTCGCTGCCCGACGGCCAATCCGTCCCCGCCGTGCAGGTGCCCTGGCCGGACAAGCTCCAGGAGATCCAGCGCCGCGTGTACTACCGCGCCGACGTCCCGCCCGGCCGGCGCATCGAGGTCTGCATGTGGGACGGCGGCATCAACGATCGTGACGCGGCCGACCTCCAGCACGTGCCGCACCACATCGGCCTGCTGCAGGACATCTCCGGCGGCGGGTGCCGCATCGAGATCGACGCGGCCCGCGATCCGCAGTTGCGCGCCGGCGACACCGTCGGCATTCAGTTTCAGCCGGACCCGCGATCCGAACCGCTGCGGCTCGACGCCATGTTCCGGCACGCGGACGACATCGGCCGGGGCAAGCTCTCGCTGGGCTTCCAGTTCGTGGGGCTGGAGATGACCGCCCAGGGTCGGCCCACGCTGCAAGGCCTGTCGCGCGTGGTGAGCACGTTCCTGCGGATCGAGGCCCGCCGCAAGAACAAGCGCTTTACAAAGAACCACAACCGCCGTAGATAAGGGCCTATGCGTTATGCGATTGCCGACACCGCCTGGGGCCCGGTGCTCTTCGCCACCAGTGGCACCGCCACCGGCGACGGACTGCGCCGCTTGCTGCTCCCATTGCGGCCGACCGCTGACGCGGGCGCTGGCGCCGGCGCACGCGCCGTCGCCCGCCGACAGTGGCCCGGGGCCCACTACGTCCCCAACCTGCTGCCCCAATTGCAGCGGCAGATCCAGCGCTACTTCGACGGCCGGCCGACCGACTTTCGGATCAGGCTCGACTTAGGCGACCGCACCTCCTTTCATCAGACTGTCCTGCGGGCCTGCGCCACGATTCCCTACGGCGAAACGCTGACCTACGGCCAACTCGCCGAATTGGCCGGCCACCCCGGCGCCGCCCGCGCCGTCGGCAGCGTGATGGCCGGCAATCTGATTCCGCTGATCATCCCGTGCCACCACGTCATCGCCGCCGGCAGCCGACCCAGCGGCTTCTCCGCCCCGGGCGGCGCC
>JACZRH010000189.1 GCA_022574815.1 Planctomycetota bacterium
GAACCGGTTCTGCAGGAGTATGCCGAGCGGGAATTGGGCTTGGACAATGCCGCAACGCTCCGTTGCTTCAATCGCGCGGCGGAAGCGTACGCGGAGATGGGCCAGCTTCTGCGCGACTTTGTTCCGGAAGACTTGGACGTCACCGAGCTGCTCAGCCAAGCCAACACCCAGCTCGCAAACAGCATGGAGGCCGAGCGTAATCAAACCGAGCAGGAGCAGGCCCACCTCAAGTCCGCGCTCGGTGAGTATCGCGAACGGGCGGCGCGCGACCCGCTTACGGGCCTGTTGAATCGCGGTGCCCTGACCGAAGCCGTTCGAGACGCCGTTCAGCAGGCACGCCGCGACGGCGAAACGATCACCGTGCAGTTTCTCGATATTGACAATTTCAAGCGGCTCAACGACACGTTCGGCCATCCGGCCGGCGACGAGGTGCTCATGGGTGTCGCCGCGACGCTGAGGGATTGCGTTACGAACGCCGGCATCGTCGGCCGCTACGGGGGAGAAGAGTTTCTGTTGGTGGTGTCCGGCCTCACGGAGCGCGAGGCCCGAGACCTCTGCCAGCTCGTCGTCACGCAGGTGCGAGAAACGCGCTTTCCGGAGCTCGAGCTGCGCGGGCCGGTGACGTGCAGCCTCGGTGCGGTCTGGCATACGCCCATGGAGCAGACGGTGGCCGAGGGCCTGGTGGCCCGCGCGGACGAGTTGATGTACGAGGCGAAACGCTCGGGCAAGAACCGCTACGCCTTCCATATCCTGGGCGGCGTCAACGACGCGGTCTCGCCGGAGCCGGAGCCAGAACCGGGCGCCCTCGAAGCCTGCGCTGTTTTCGCCGAGGTCGGCGCGCAAGTGAGCGAGACGGAGGTCGTTCCCGCGGAATTCAAGCGAATCGCCAAACATCTTAATCGCAGCACGCCGCAACGCTTCGTCGATGTGCGGAAGCAGATCCGCAAGGACCTGATCGTGCCCTGCAAGCTCACGGCGTTGAGCGGCGCGATGCTCGATTTTGTCCGCGAAGACGCATACGTGAGAAACATCTCGCCGGGCGGGATCGGTATCTTGACGACGCGGACATTGTCGCGCGGTCAGCCGGTGGAAGTCGTGGTCCTGATGAACGGCGAGCCCAGGCTCTTTGTCGCCGGAGTGGTCGCATTCTGCCGCCACATCGAGGGTGTGATCCACGAGGTTGGGTTGCAGCTTTTCACGCACGCCAAGCACCCGATTCTTTCGAGCGATCCGATCAGTGCGATACGAAATCTTGACTGGGTGGCGAGCGCGCTGCGTTCCATTACGAATCCGGCCTCGGTGGAAGTGTGAGGCGTCTTCATGGCAGCCGTCCCAACCGAAACCGTCCACGACACGCCGCGCGCCAATGTCCTGCTCGTGGATTCGGATGCGCACCGTCGCGGCGCGTGCCGGGCCCTGCTCGAGCGGGAGGGCTACGACGTCGTTGATTGCCGGGACGGCCCCGGATTGCCGGCCGAATTGGATCGTCGCCACACCGACGCGATCCTCGTCGACGTGACCGGGCAGGACGCTGGGAATGGGGAGACCATCGCACAACTGGTTCCGACGGCGAGAACGCAAAACATCCCGATCATCGCGCTCGTGGCGCTGGATGACGCCGCGGAAGTCGTCGCCAGTTTCAACGGCTGCGTCGACGAGTATCTGGTCAAGCCCGTCCGCGCGCTGGAACTGGCCGCGCGTCTCCAGAGTGCCCGAAGTCGGGCGGCGACAATGAGCGAGCTGCGCCGCAGCCACGACTTACTCGGGGAACACGCGCGGAACCTGACGCTGCTGCTCGAGTACAGCTCGGTCATTGCGACGAGTGAGGAGCTCGACCTCCTGCTGACGGAGACTCTCCGCGTCGTGGCGGCGCTGACGGCCTGTCGCCAGGTCTTGATCATGTTGCCGGACACGGGGCGAAGACACCTGCGCGTCGCCAAGTCGGTCGGCCTGGTTTCCGACTACACCTCGCTAACGGTGCCGGTCGGAGAAGGCGTGGCCGGCCGCGTCTTCCAGGTCGGCGGACAGATGCACTTTGATACCCCGCGGCCGGCGAGCCCCGAGCCCGAGGTTTACGATTGCGGTTTCTACTCCCATCCTCCGGCGTTGGCTCTGGCGATGACTGCGAGCGAGCAGAGTGTTGGAGTACTCGGTCTCGCGCAGCGGATCGGCGGCGAGGCGTTCAGTGAATACGAGCTCGGTTACCTCGACCTGGTCAAAAACACCGCCGCCTCCGCGATCCAGAATATTCTCACACGCCGGTCGCGCGAGGCGGCCCACGGGGCGATTACCGTCGCCCTCGCGAGTCTAGCCGAACACCGCGATGACGACACGGGGCGGCATCTCGATCGGATGATGGGTTTCTGCGTGGTTCTGGCCGAAGAGCTCAGCCGGGACTCGCGGTACGTGCATGAGATCGACTCCGAGTTCATCACCAACCTGCGCCGAGCCGCTCCGCTGCACGACATCGGCAAGGTGGCGATTCCGGACCATATTCTGCTCAAGCCGGGCAAACTGTCTCCGGAGGAATGGAAGATCATGCGCACGCACGCCGCCATCGGAGCGGCGACGATCCGGTTGGCACGGGTGCGGGCGTCCGATTCGAGCTTTTTGCTGATGGCCGAGGAAATTGCCGAGGGTCACCACGAGTGGTTCGATGGAAGCGGGTATCCGCGCGGAATCCACGGGTCCAAGATTCCGCTGGTGGCGCGAATCGCCGCGGTTGCCGACGTTTATGACGCGCTCGCGTCGGCGCGCGTCTACAAGCAGGCCATGCCTCATGCCGAGGCGAAGGTCATCATCGAGAGCTTGGCCGGCCGACAGTTCGATCCGGTCATTGTGCGGGCGTTTCTGGCCCGTGAACAGGATTTCCAGACCCTGAGTCACAAGTTCGCCGACGACGGTCAAGAGCCCATGCGCGTGTCTGAGTCCCTGAGGCGAGGGCCCCCGAAAACAACGCAACCTCGAGATCGTGCGGAGGTCCGGCTTGATAATCCCGCCGCATCGTAGCCGTCATCAAGCTAACCCCCGCTTCGTGTATTGCCCGATCCGGACGAGTGGGTCGCGGCGCGAGCGCGGTGTACACCGACGACACCTCCACCGCAACGAGTTTCGATTGAGGTTTGTCAAGCTCTGATAACCGCGTTTCCAGCCCGCGCCCGTCCCCTAACCGGGGAGTGTGATCTAGTCGATGAACCCTGAGGAGTACCGACTCCCAACCCGGTATGACACTGGCCTGGACGACCGGCATGACCGCACGCGGGACCCGAAATAAATGGGTCGGCCTCATTTGCGACGCCACGGGCGCGAGCGTTTTTGCCGCGCGCGGCAGCGGGAGTCGTTCCGCGCTCATCGCACGCGCACAGATCGAATACGATGTGGACGTCCTTCAGCAGAAGGGTGGTCTCGCGTCGCTTCGGGAGATCGTTCAGACTCATCAGCTCCGAGGCTGCGACGCCCATCTGCTGTTCGTCGGCGCGGGCACGGTCGTCCAACCGCTCACGTTGCCGGCAATGAGCCACCGCCATCGCGCCGCCGCCGTCCGCACGCGGCTGACCAGCTACGCCGGCGGGCGGGAGTTGATCGTCGGCGTGCGTTTAGACGGCCCGGACACCGATTCGCAGCGGACGCACCTGCTGGCGGCCGGCGTTGATCGGCGTTTGGTCGAGGGGCTTTATCGCATCTCTCACGAGGCGGGGTTGCGGCTACGAGTCGCGACCGCGCTCGCCGCGGCCTTCGCGCCGCCGCCCGAGGCCCGGCTTTGTGTGCAGATCGTTCTGGGTGATCGCACCTCGACGATTCAACTGTTCGAAAACGACCGGCTGGTTTCCTGCCGCGACACGCTGCTGGGGCGGCTCGACTTCGTGTCGGCCTATCAGCGGCCGATTCTCGCGAACGACGGGCCGCTGACGCTCTCCGCCGCTGACGCGGACGCGCTGGTCCGCGAAGTGGGCGTTCCGTTTCAGCGTGAGGACGACGTGTGGCCCGGCGTTGGCGCAGCGCAGTTGTGGCCCTTGGTGATGCCGGTGCTTCAGAAGCTGCAAAACGAAATCCAGCAGACCATCGCGCACGCGCGTTCGTCGACGTATCCGACGCGCGGGCTGCGCGTGTTGTCGTTTCCGGTCGTGCCCGGGCTCAACGAGCATCTCGCCGCGGAGATGGACCTCGAATGTCTGTCGATCCCGCTCGAGCAGGTCGATTCGCAATACCTGTCGGCGCTAAGCGGAGGCACCGATCCGGACTCGGCTCTCGATCTGCGACCGGCCCACGAACGCTTCGCGGAGCGCATGCTGCGGCCGGCGTTCGCCGCGGCGGCGTGCGCGCTGCTCGTCATTCTGGCGAACTCCACGATACCGCGCGAGGCCCACGCGCGACTCGCCGAGCTCGAGCCCTTATCGCAGACCGTCCAAGCCCAACTGCACGAAACGCAGCGGCGGTTGGCAGCCGGACAGAACACCTATGCCGAGCTCGCCGCTCGAGTGAATCGGCAAGCGAAACTCGAAGCGGCGCTGCCCGCCGAGATCCCGGCCCTGGGCGCCCTGAAGAGCGCCTATGCTTGCGTGCCGCACGAAATCGAGCTGGAGCAAGCCCGGCTGCAAAGCGACAAACCGCCCACGACGCTCACCCTGCGCGGAACGTACCGGGGCGGGGCGTCGGCCGCCGTCGTCGCCGCGGAATGGACGCGGCGGATGAGCGATTCCGCCTTTTTCGCAAACGCCAAGGTGAAGAACGTGCGAAGCCGTGGCGGCGACGCAACCATTGAGATCGAGGCGAGACTCCGGTGAAGAGTTGAACGCGCGTCCTTGGATGACATCGCGGTTTGTTCTCGTCGTGCTGATGTTGGTGGTCGCGCCGACGGCGGCCTTGGTGCATCTGCTGTTGAGCTGGCTGCCGGGCACCGTCGCAATCGCGCGCCTTGACTATCAAACGCAGGCCGCGGCGCGGGATTTCGAGCGTGTTTCGGGCGAGCTGGAGTCCATCGAGAAGGGAATCCGGAAGCTCCGCGCCGCGGCCGCCCAAGGCGACCGACACTCTCGAGCGGGCTGGCTGCCGAAGCAAGACCGCCAGGGTGTGCTCAAGGGCGTTGCGCGGGCCTTGGACGACGAACGGGTGTCGGTGGAGCAGTTCACGCCCGCCGATGCGGCGCTGTACGCCGGGGTTTCACGGTCGGTATTGCTGGCGTGTGACGCGATCACGCTGGTCTGCGCGGGCGAATACGGCACCCTGACGGCGTGTCTCGACCGGCTGGCCGATTTGGAGTATCCGAAGCGGTTCGCGGAAGTGGGATGGACTCGTTCCGGCCAGACGCTGAGGCTGACCGTACGGCTCGAGTTTCCTTTCGTGCCGGACGACGCGTTACGCGACGCGCTCGCCGATATCGGCGGGTTCGAGGACGAAGGGTGAACCGGCCAAGTGTGCGAAAGTTCGCTCTCGGCGTTGCGATCGCGGTGCTGGCCTGCTGGTACGGCATATCAGAACTGTGGCCGAGTCACGCGCCGGCGCCCGCACAAGCCGCGGCGTTTGCAACCACGCCGGACCTCGAATCCCGGAGCACGACCCCGATGGGGGAATTGCCTCTACCGCAGGCACTGCGGCGCCGCCGCGCAGAGGCGCTCGCGGCGTCTTGGCCCGAGAATCCATTCGATCGAAACCGGCCCGCGCGTGTCGACCCCGACAAAATCGAGAATTTGCCGATGCGGGGAGAAAAAACGCGATTTGTATTGAATGCTATCGTTAGTGGGGACTGTCCCCTGGCCATGATCGATGGCAAGGTGTTCGCGGTCGGAGATTCGCTCTACGGCGAATACAAAGTGGCCGCGATCGACTCGGAGTCGGTGAGACTCGAGGGGGCTGGCGGGTCACGCAATCTCAGACTCGCGAAATAGTGTGCGGGTCGCGGAAAGGACACGAAGATGAGACGTCGTCACACAGCATTCACATTGGTCGAATTGATCATGGTCATCGTAATCATCGGGCTGCTCGCGGCCGTGGTCACACCCAAGTTCGTGGACATCAAGAGCGAAGCGCAAGCCGCGGCCGAGAAAGGCATGGTTTCCGGCGTGCGGGCCGGGATCAAGGTGGCCCACCTCGCGAACCTGGCCCAGGGAATCGATACCTATCCGGCCTCGCTGGACAGCGCGTCGGTGGCGGCCGCCAGTGCGTCCAACCCGTTGTTCACGACGGTAATCGACGGCGGCGTCACAGACGGGAACTGGAGCAAGGCGTCCGCGACGACGTACACGTACACGCCTACGAGCATCACGTATACCTATACGTCGGGTGACGGTTCGTTCAAGTAGGCCGGGCGAACGTAGCGCTCTGGCCCACACGTGCCCCGCGCGCCGCTCTGCGCGGGATCCTGAAAAGGGCCCACCCAGCCCGCAAGCCCCGAATTCGTATCCAACGCCAGCACCGGGTTAAACAAAGAAGTCCGGGGCCCGCCCACCGTCGCGCTTGCGCTTTGGTATGATTATCTTGTATCCGCGATCGCGAAAATGACACTCAATTACGTCGGAGCGCACAGTTGTTCGCAACATCACATCCATCATGATCATGTCGGGCTCCGTTACCACCGATCAAGCTCCGTATAAGCACTCTTTCACTTGCCCCATGGCGAGCTTGTTCACAAGCTCGTCGTCGGTGGCGAGCGGTCTCGCCAACAGCAAGAGGATTCGGCTGACGCTACGCGGGCGCTGCGTGAAATGATAAGCGACGGACGCTTGACGAAACTCATAGCGACGAAGTCGCTGCCTACGTCGAATCCACGACGCTGCAACAGATTCTCGACGAAGACAGAAACCGTTGCCTGGTTCTCACGACCGACGAAACGCCCGACCAGACGCAACGCATTAACCGCCTTCTCGCGCAGCGAAGCGCGAACCCGGACGTACCAGACGCCGTTAAGGCGAGTCTCGACAAGCACCACGCCGCCCAACGCCTGCTGCGCCGTTGCCGCGTGGTCGTCCCATTCGCGCCCCAGCTTGCCGAGCGCTTCGCCCATGAACGCACCGACGCGCGGCGCGCCTTCGGGCACCTACTCAGCGCGATTTGCGCGGTGACGCTGCTGCACCAGTACCAACGGGGGGACGAACCGACGGACGGCGTGACGATTCGGGCGACCGAACACGACTACGGGATTGCCCGTCGGTTGCTGGCCGGGCCGTTCGCGCGGGCGCTGGGCGACGGATTGTCCGACGCGGCGCGCAACTTTGGTGAACGGCTGGCCGAACGCTTCGCCAACGGTTTCGAGTTTGACACCAACGACGCCAAGAAGCGAGAGCCAGTCATCGGCGACGTGCAGACGATTCGCCGCTACGTGCGTGAGTTGGCTTCGGTCGGCTTTCTAGACGTGGTACAGGCGAAACAGGGGCCGAAGCCGGCGCGGTACCGCGTGGCTGACCGGCCACGCGACGACGGCGTGACGGCTGGCCTGCCCGAAGTCGCCGACATTTTTGGGAGCGGGTGATGGCCCGCGTCTGCGCGACAAGGGTTAAGTCGTTGTGGGGCCAGCAGTTGGGACGCGCAAGGCCCTTTGGCGCGTGCAGGCGCGTCTGCGCGTGTAAACGGCTTGTCGCGCTAGACGCGCGCTACACGCGCGAAGCCGCTTGGCGCGTGAAATCCGGGGAACTGAAGCGAATACGCCCGCAACGACGCGCACCCAGAATTGACGCGCAGACGCGCGCGGGGTTCGCAGTGGAGTTTTTTCCGTGATTGACCTGGACGCAGTCTTCGACGACGACCGGCCGGCGGGCGTGACGGCGCGCGAGTGGGCCGAGTCGGCGGCGCGGACGGCCAGTGAGTCGGCGTCCGTTGTAACAAGCGAACCGGCAGCGGGTTCGGCGACTGAAGCAACGGTCGCGGCGGGCACGCCCACTGTCGATTCGGTGTCCGTGACAGACGAAGCAACGCCGGCCGAAGCCCCACCGACGACGAACTCCGCCGCATCACTACTCGCGCCGTCGCCGAGATCGTCCCCCACCAGGAGTTCGTGGACGGCCTTCGCTCCGGCAAGACGATGCGCCTCAAGATGGGGTTCGACCCCACCGTGCCGGTCATCACCCTCGGCTGGGCCGTCGGCCTGCGCAAGCTCCGTCAGCTCCAGGACCTCGGCCACACCGTCGTCATCATCATTGGCGACTGGACGGCCCGCATCGGCGACCCCTCCGGCGCCTCTCAGACACGGCCCATGCTCACCACCGAGGAGGTGCAGGCCAACTCCGAGGCGATCCTGCGCCAGTTCTACAAGATCCTGGACGAACCCCGCACCGAGATCCGTCGCCAGTCCGAGTGGTTCGACCCGTTCACTCTCACCGATGTCGTCCGCCTCTCCGCCCGCTACACCGTCGCCCAGATGCTCCAGCGCGACGACTTCGCCCAGCGCTACGCCGAGCACAAGCCCATCGGCCTGCATGAGCTGCTGTACCCCCTGCTCCAGGCCTACGACTCCGTCGCCGTGGAGGCGGACGTGGAGTTCGGCGGCACCGACCAGAAGTTCAACAACCTGCTAGGCCGCGAGATGCAGCGCGCCGCCGGCCAGAAGGCCGGCCCCGCCGGCGAGGGCCAGGCCGTGTTCCTGGTGCCGCTGCTCGTGGGCCTGGACGGCACGCAGAAGATGAGCCAGTCCCTGGGCAACTTCATCGCCATCGATGACCCGCCCCACGATATGTACGGCAAGCTCATGTCCATCCCCGACACGCTGATTGCGGACTACTTCGAGCTCCTAACCGATGTGCCGGATGATGAGCTCACCTCTATCCGCAAGGCCGTCGAAAAGCGCAGCGCCAACCCCATGGACCACAAGATGCGCCTCGCCCGCGACATCGTCGCCCAGTTCCATAGCGATGCGGCGGCGGTGGACTCGGAGGAGGACTTCGTGCGTACCTTCCGCAAGCGCGAGCTGCCGGAGGAAGCGATTGAGGTGCCGCTGAGTGCCTTGCCAAAGGCTAAGATTAGCCCAAGCTCGCGGGAGGCCGGAATCCAGACTTATGATCTTGGGTCTGCTATCCACACATACGGTCTTGCGTCGAGCCTTTCTGAAGCCCGTAGACTGATCAAGCAGGGAGCCGTTGAGATTAACGGCCGGAAGATTGCTTCCAATCTGAACCCCTTGGAACCCGGCATGGTCATCCGCGTCGGCAAGCACCGCTTCCTCCGTATCGTAGACGCTGGCGGGTAGAGGGGGTGGCGGCCACGCCCCGATAGCCAGCGCCAACGCCGGGGGCGGGCCGGGTGGGACAGATAACGTGGGGATGGAGAGGGAGGACGCGTCGCATCGTTGCCGTTGACAGCTCCTCCTCGCCTCCGTATATTCGCAATCGAATCCACCGCCTACCTGCCGGCAGGCAGGCCCGCGCAAGGAGGAGCTATGACCCAGGACTCGGCCGTTCAAGACATCGTTCACCGGCACGCCAAAGCCATCGTCACCATGGACATCGGCCAGATCATGAACGACCTCATGCCGGACGCCATGAT
>JACZRH010000190.1 GCA_022574815.1 Planctomycetota bacterium
CCCCCTTGATCCCTTGATCCCTTGATCCCTCAATCCCTCGATCCCTGATCCCTGATCCCTCCCTGCTTTCCACCGCTTGACTCCTAGACATTCTAGCCATACAATCCCCGCTAGCCGTTCGCGCGGTGCCGGCCACCAAGGTGCGCAAAAACATTTCACAAAAACTTGAGCACCTTGAGCACCTTCCCCTGCGGACATCCGGGCGGCGTTATTCTCGGACTGCCAACGGCGTCCGACGACGACTAATCGTGCGGCGCGGGTAGGCTCGACGACCCGCTGTCCGGCCGGACGCCGGCCGCCGCCGTGGTCTCGGCCAATGTTTCGAGCGGAAAATCCACCTGCTTGTAGCCCTTGCTGTCGGCGAAGGCGAGCACGGCTTCGCGAAGCTTGGGCAGCTCCTCGTCGTGCGGGATCCGCATCGCGTAGGTGCGCTCGCCGAGCGGGTCGGTCGCGACGCTGGCGATGGCGACGATGCGCGTCCCGCGAAAGGCGCCCAGGAGCTTGCAGGTGCCCTGCTCCTGCTGGTGGATCAGGTCGAGCACGGCCGCCTGCGCGGCGCAGGCCGACTCGGCGAGCGGGACACGCGGGTCGGAGCCCGCGCGATGCTGCATGAGCGATACCATCAGCGGATCGTCCGCCCGCGTCACGTCGCGGATCGTGACGTCGCCGGCCGGGCCTCCAAAAGGATCACTGGCTTCGGTGTTCGACCTCCGCAACAGCGCCAGCGTGTCATGCGGATCGCCCGAAACGCCGTGCAGCCGGCGAAACCCGAACCGGGCCGCAAACGGCTGGGCGACGTCCGCGGTTGCCGAGGCGTAGAGCCATTTTCCGCCGACCATGTTGAACCAGGAGGTGAGCGTCTCGATCACGCTGCGCGCGAACCCGCGCCGGCGATGATCCGGGTGCGTGAAGACGTAGCGCAGCACGCCGGCGTCGCCGCGCTTGGCGATGCAGGCGTTGGCGAGGATCTGGCCGCCGTCGGGGATGATCGCGAAGGCGTCGTTGGCGCTTTCGACGGCCTTTGTGAAGCGCAGCTCGAGGTCGGCACGGCGCGCAGCGCGTTCGTGGTCCAGAAGCTTCTCGAGCGCGAGCCAGCGGGCCGGGCACGGCGGAATGATCAAGAGCGCTTTCATGATTCAAGGACTCGTGTGCCGGAAGTATTACGCACGAACCACTCGCGGACAAGCCTCTCGCGAGCATTGTGTGGCGATGGCAGGCGTGTATAGTGATTTTCGCCGCCCGTGGAACGGCTCGCAACTGGCCCACAAACGGAATAGCGAGGAGACCGGCGAATGGCCAAAAAACGCCCGATGAAGCTCGACGATCTGTTCGCCATGAAGGCGGTCGGCAAGGTGGCCCTGGCACCCGACGGGCGGCGCGTCGTCTTCGAGTTGAAGCGCTTCGACCTGAAGGAAAACAAGAACTTCGTTCAACTCATGATCGCCGACGTCGAGAGCGGCAAGGTCGGCGAGCTGAGCAAGGCCGACAAACACAGCGACACGCGCCCGCAGTGGTCGCGCGACGGAGCGCGGCTCGCGTTTCTCTCCACCCGCGAAAAGGCCACCTGCCTGTTTGTCTTGCCGATGACCGGCGGCGAGCCGCGGCGCGTCAGCGACCGCGACGGCAACGTCACGGACTTCTGCTGGGCGCCCAACGGCCGCCGGCTCGCGTACACCTACCAGCCGATGAACGAGCGCGACAAGCTCGCCCGCGACGACAAGCAGTACGAGATCCGCAAACGTCCCGAGTATAAGCACGTCACACGGCTCACGCACAAGCTCGACGGCGTCGGGTTCTGGAACGGGAATCACACGCACGTCTTCGTCGTCGGCGCGACCGGCGGCAAACCCAAGCAGCTCACGACCGGCAACTACGACGACAGCGAGCCGCGCTTCAGCCCCGACGGGCGGCTGGTCTCGTTCGTCTCCAACCGCACCGAAGACCCCGACCGCCTTTACGACCAGTCCGCCATTTACGTCGTCAGCGCGAGCGGCGGGCGCATCAAGCGGATCACGCGCGGGACGGGCTACGCCGCCCATCACTCGTGGTCGCCCGACGGCCAGACGCTCGCTTACCACGGCGCGCCGCACAAACCCGGCCTCTGGTGGAAATACGACGAGCACATTTGGCTGGTCGATGCGAAAGGCGGAAAGTCGCGCGAGCTGACCCGCGACATCGACAACACCTGCGGAAATGTCACGCTCGGTGACGTCGCCGGCACGCCTTTCGACTCGCCGCCGCCGATCTGGTCGTTGGACGGCGCGCGGCTTTACTTCCTCGTCAGTGAACAGGGCGCCACGCGGCTTTATAGCCGTTCGATTCACCGCAAGGACACGCGCTGCGAGGTCGGCGGCAACGTGGTAATCAGCGATGTGCAGCGCACGGCCCGCGACGGGCGCATCGCCCTCACGATCGGCACCGCCACCAACCCCGGCGACGTGTTCGTCGCCGATCCGAACGACGGCTGCGCGTTGAAACGGTTGTCCGAGGTCAACGGCAACCTGTTCAAGCGCGTCGCGGCGGTCGAGCCCGAAGAGTTCTGGCTCAAGTCCGGCAACTCGAAGCTGCACTGCTGGGTGCTCAAGCCGCCGGGCTTCAAGGCCAACCGTAAGTACCCTGCGATCCTCGAAGTCCACGGCGGCCCGCAGGCCCAGTACGGCTATTCGTTCTTCCACGAGATGCAGTGGATGGCCGCGAAAGGCTACGTCGTCGCCTACTGCAACCCGCGCGGCAGCTCGGGCTACGGCTGCGACTTTCGCAAGTGCATCATAGGCCAGTGGGGCAGCGTCGATCATCAGGACGTCAAGAAGCTCGGCGACTGGCTTTTCGCGCGGCCCTTCGTGGACCGCAAACGCGTCGGCATCACCGGCGGGTCGTACGGCGGATTCATGACCAACTGGGTCATCGGCCGCGAGACCCGCTACCGCGCCGCCGTCACGCAGCGCAGTTGTGTCAATTTCGAGTCGTTCTTCGGCACGAGCGACTGCGGCTTCGTCATCGCCGGCGAGCTGAAGGGCCTGCCGTGGAAGGACCACGAGAAGCTGCGGCAGCAGTCGCCGCTGACATTCGTGAAGAACATCAAGACGCCGCTGTTGATCGTCCATTCGGAGCAGGATCTACGCTGCCCACTCGAACAGGCGGAGCAGTTATTCGTCGCTCTGAAGTACCTCGGCCGCGTGGTGGAATTCGTCGCGTTCGAGGGCGAATCGCACGGGCTCTCGCGCGGCGGCCGCCCGCAAAACCGCGGCGAACGGCTTCGGCGAATCGTGGGGTGGTTCGACAAGCAGATGAAATGACATCTGCGGAACCGCAAGACAGAACTCGCGTTCAGGCGATACGATTCCGAAATGTCAACTGAGACACCGACCGCACGGCGCCCAGGGCTGGGCGTGCTCGTGCTCGTCGTGTGCGCCACGATGTGGAGCATCAGCGGGCCGCTGATCAAGACGCTCGCGAACGACGGCGTGGCCGGCATCACCATAGCGTACTACCGCTCGCTGCTCGGCGGCTTGGTGCTCGTGCCTTTCGCGCTGCGCCGCCGGCAAGCGCTGCGCCGCGTACGAATCGGCTGGCCGATTGCTTCGGTCGCGCTGTTCACTGTCATGACCGCCTGCTTCGTCATCTCTACGGCCAAGACCGCCTCGGCCAACGCGGTCATCCTGCAATACACGTCGCCGATGTGGGTGTTCGCGCTGTCGCCTCTGTTGCTGAAAGAGCGACCGGGCCTCACCGAGGGCCTCGTACTGCTGATCGCGATGGCCGGCGTCGGAATCATCTTCTTCGGACATCCGGCGGCCGAGTCGCGCTGGCTGCTCGTGGCGTTGGCCAGCGGCTTCGGCTACGGCGCACTGACCGTCGTGCTGCGCGGCCTGCGCGCCGTCAACCCGCTCGTGGTCGCTTGCATGAACTGTGTCGGCTCGAGCGTGCTGTTGCTGCCGGCGGTCCTCCTGTGGGGTTCGTTCAAGCTTACCGGGTATCAATTCGTGCTGATGTTCGTGCTGAGTTTCGTTCAGTTCACGCTGCCGTATGTGCTCTTCTCCTGGGCCTTGCAGCGCGTCGAGGCGCACCGCGCGGCGCTAATCGTCCTGCTCGAAACGGTCCTCAACCCGCTGTTCACTTGGCTGGTCGTACGTGAGACCGTGCCGACGCCCACGTTAGCGGGCAGCCCGCTGATCGTCGCCGGCATCGTCGGATGGATTCTTTTGGTGTGGCGCCGGAAGCGATCGTCGCTTCAGCCCTCTGTCGGCGCGGACCACGAGCCGAGCGGTTAGGCGCGGCTGTCCCACAGCGGATCTTCGACGCCCGCCGCCTGGTTCTGAAACCGGGCCATGACGAAGAGCGTGTCCGAAAGGCGGTTCAGGTAGGGGACCACGCATTCGCCGAGCGGCTCCGACTCGTGCAGCACGAGTGCGTCGCGCTCCGCGCGCCGGCAGACCGTGCGGGCCACGTGCATCTGCGCCGCGGCCGGCGTCCCTCCGGGCAGGATGAAGTTGGCCAGCGGCTCGAGCCGTTCGCTCAGCGTGTCGATCGTCCGTTCGAGACCTTCGATGTGCCGCTGTTCGATGCGCGGGCCGGCCGGCCGCGCCGCGTCCCTCTCGGGCGTACACAGCTCCGCCCCGAGATGGAACAGCTCGTTCTGAATCCGCCGCAGCGGCTCGACCAACTCCACGGACGATTCGGCGGAGAGGACGGTGCCGATGCAGGCGTTGAGCTCGTCGACGGTCCCATAAGCGACGACGCGCGGGCAGGTCTTGGGCACACGCTGCCCGCCCCCCAGACCCGTCGTCCCGTCGTCCCCGGTGCGCGTGTAGACCTTGGTGATGCGCGGCACGGTACACCTCGATTCAGGCGCGTTCCCGACGCGGCGAATTGCGGCCGCCGCGCGAAGCGAAGGTACTATAACCCCATTCGCGCCGCGCGACAGACCCGCGACGCACCGAGCGCCCTTTCGCCCGCGATGCGGTCCGATACCCGTTCGCGTGGCCGGGAACCCGCGATGCTTCACCGGTTTCACGCGCGCGCCAATCATTTTGTAAGATTGGAGTAGTGACACGGGGGGACGTTCCCTCAGCACCCACCGCTACGAGAAAACGGCGCTTGCGCGATCGGCGATCGCGACGCGCGACGGAGGAACTTCGGTGAAAAACGCCAAGGCCAACAAAGGGATGGACGCCTGGAAGCAGTCCTTTGTTTCCAAGCTCGACGACGCCCGCTCGCACTGGTCGCAACGCTTCGACAATCTGCTCGAAAGCGTGGTGGCCCCTGCGTTCGACGAGTTCGGCGAGTTTCTCCAGAACCACGAGTTCTCCTCGTCGCAGCCGATGAAAGAGCCCGGCCGCCGCTCGTTTAAGTTCGAGCTCTCGGAGAACACATACGTGCTGCTGATGTTCCGCTCGACGGGCCTGGGGTCGTTCGAGCTGCGCAGCGAGTGCTTCGTGCCCGGGCGCGATTCGCAGAATGACAAGTCGGATCACCGCGTCTCGGACCTGGACGACGACTGGGCTCGCGGCCTATTCCAGGCGGCGCTCGACGCGTTCGCCGAGCTGCTGTGCGGCAGCCAGGAACAATCCTACGAGGAATCCGAGAGCTTTGAAGAGCTGCTCGCGGTCTGAACTGCGCGTCGACCGCGGCGTCCGATCTTGGCGGAGTTTCAACTCCGGACCCATCTCACGATCTCAGCCGCAGATTGTGGGATGGGTTGCTTGTAGTCTCCAGCAACTTTCAGACGATGAACGCCGGAGCGCGAGCAACATTCAGGTTGCGGATCTGGCATTCAGCGACCGACCGGTCTGAGCTGGAATCGCGGTTCTCGTGGCGGACGTTTGCGGCGCAACAACGCAAGCCGCACGGGCGGCGAATCGTAACTGTCTATCAGAAATGAAAATAGCGGGCGATCGGATTCGAACCGACGACGTCCAGCTTGGGAAGCTGGCATTCTACCACTGAATTACGCCCGCAGCTACGTATGTTCCTTCATGGAGCGAACTTACGAGAAATTGGCCAAAACGGCAAAATTGCCGTAAGTGCCGAGTTTTGCCGCGTTTGGCCGTCCAAATGGCACAAACGTGGCACAGCAGCGCCTGCATCGACGTTCCCGCCAGCGGCGCAATGGCGCGCGGCATGGCTAATCCGCCACTAATCACCTCCAATCGTATCCAGGTCGTGCAGTCTGTCAATGTTCGTTGTGTTCGGTGTTTGGGATACGGGGCCGCACCAGCCTCTTGCAAGCGTCTCCTGCGGAAGGCGCCGTGATTGGGTCCGGCGAATCGCCGGCCCTGCTATGCCACCAGTCGCCCGAATTCACCCGGACAACGTTTTCGGTTTGGACAGTCGCGATGACGGTCGTCGCGCAGCAGAGGGTCATGCTGGTTAACATGAGTTCTCTTTCGCTGATTGGTCACAGAATGACAACGTTTCAAATTTCCCGCCTGCGCGTTATCACGTCCGGTTAGAGGTCTCAAGTCGATGACGAATAACCCCGCCGCTGATTGGCTCGACGATGTTTTGCGGAGAATCCCCGCCCGGCGTGTGGCGGTATTCGGCGACTTCTGTCTCGACGCATACTGGATGATTGATACGGACGAATCCGAGCTGTCAGTGGAATCCGGGCTGCCCGTTCGCCGCGTCAGGGAGCAGCGCTACGGCCTCGGCGGGGCGGGCAATGTCGGGGCCAATCTGGCGGCGCTCGGCGTGGGGAGCGTGACGGCCGTGGGGTTGATCGGCGACGATCCGTTCGGGCGTCAACTTTTGGAGCTTCTGGCGGACATCGGCGTCGATGCGAAAGGTGTGGTTGCATGTCAGCCGGACTGGCAGACGCCGGTCTACGCCAAACCGCGCATCGGCAGCCGCGAGACGAATCGCATCGATTTCGGCGGGTTCAATCGAATCGCGCCCAGTTCCGTCGACCGAATGGTGGAATTGCTGTCTCAGACGGCCGAAACGTCGGACGCGATGATACTCAATCAGCAATTGCCGGCCGGCGTCAGCACGGCGGCGATGATCGAGAGAATCAACGGCGTCATCGCCGCACATACGGACTGCACGTTCATTGTCGACTCGCGCCATCGCGGAGAGCTCTATCAGTGTGCGGCTCTGAAGGTCAACAGTCATGAGTCGGCCAGGATCTGCGGCCGACAAATTCCAGTCGACCAAGCCGTCTCAGATGAGGAAACGCGCCGATTTGCCGAGCGGCTTCGGGAACAGCGCGGTAAGCCGGTTTTCATTACATGCGGAGAAAGTGGAATCATCGTCGCACACGAAGGTGGCGTCGACGCCGCGGCGGGAATCCGTGTGGACGGGATGATCGATACGGTTGGGGCCGGCGACACGGTCGCGGCGGCGCTGGCGGCGGCGCTGGCCGTCGATGCCGACGTTCTCACCGCCGCGAGGTTGGCGAACGTCGCGGCGTCGGTGACCATCCGTAAACTGGGAACCACGGGTGTCGCCTCGCCGGCGGAAATGCGCGCGGCTGCCAGGAAGGCCGGCACAACATGATCGATCGCGGCGTCATCGAGAACATCCGCACTCACACGCGCTCCTATCTCACGGACGTTCTGCTGCCCTTCTGGATCGCGCGCAGCCCCGATCCCGAGTACGGCGGCTTTCTGACCTACTTTGACCGCGACGGCCGCCCCACCGGCGAGACGAGCAAGACCTTCCTGATGCAGATCCGCATGCTCTATTCGATGTCCGCCGCCCATCGCGCCGGCTACGGTGGCGGACGTTGTGCGGAACTGGCCAAGATGGGGGCCTCGTTCATTCTCGATCATTATTGGGATGAGAATCACGGCGGGTGGATTTGGATCGCTGACCGCAACGGCACGCCTACGGTCACCGACAAGGTCGGATACGGGCAGTGCTTCGGCATGTATGCCTTCAGCGAGTATTTTCTTGCGACCGGCGACCCGCGCGGACGCGAAGCGGCCGAGCGCACCTATGCCGCCATCGCTGAGAACATGATCGATACACGCTACGGCGGCTATTACGAGCTGATGCGGCCGGACTGGCAACTGGCGCCGCCGGGCGAAGCCGGCGGCGACCGCAAGAGCCTCGACGTACACATGCACTTGATGGAGGCGTTGACGACGTTCTACGAGATGACCGGCGGCGCATCGCACCGCCGCCGCCTGATCGAGACGATCGGGCTGATCACGTCGCGGATGTTGCACCCCGAGCGTCGCACCGGCTACGCCCAGTTCACGCGCGATTTCCGCCCGCTGCCGGCCATCATCTTCGACACGCAATGGGGCCGCGACGCCCGGCCCGAAGACGGCGCAGTGCGGCCGATCGACACCACCAGCTACGGCCACAACATCGAATTGGTCTGGCTGCTGATGCGGGCGGTGGACGTGCTCGGTGGATCGCGCGACGAATTCGCCGAAACCGCGCGCAAGATTTCCGATCACTGCGTCGAGTACGGCATCGACCGAGAGTTCGGCCGGGTCTATTGCGAAGGCGCGATGGACCGCCCGACCACACTGTTCGAGAAGCAGTTCTGGCAGCAGGCGGAGATGATGGTCGGCATGTTGGACGCCTATGCCACCTTCGGCGATCAAGCGTACTGGGACGGATTCGTGAACGTCCATGAGTTCGTGTTCGACAAGTTCGTGCAGATGGACGCCGGCGGCGAATGGCTCGAGCGCGTCTCGCGCGACGGCAGCCCGGTCGACGACGCGCTGGGGCACGCGTGGAAGATCAGCTATCACACAGTGCGATCGATGATCGAGGTTGTGCGGCGCTTGGAGTCCCTCGAATCGGATGGGGCTGCGAAGATATGAACGCCGTCGCCATCCCCAACATCTTCGCACCGGCTCAACGTTGCTTTAGCTCCTTGTATGCCTGTTCGACGGCCGGGCGTAGGAAGAACCGTTCGAAGGCGCGCGTCGGCACAAGATCCTGGCTGCCCAATCTTGCACGGAAACCCTCGACGTCAATCCCTTTCTCGGTCTCCTCAAGGCTCAACTCTTGATCTAGGGCCTGCCTAACCCGCGAAACCACACTTTCGAGCAAGCTGGTTATGAGTAGGACACAATCGTTGTTGCGCATGACCGGGCCGTGCCCTGGAACGATCACCTCTTGGTCGATCCGGGCCAGCTTCTTCATCGTTTCGATCCGTTCGAACACGAATGCGCCGGCGGGAATGGGGTAAGTAATCAGGTCTCCCGCGATGAGTACCTTGCTTGCGGGAATGCGGATCACAATGTCGCCGCGCGTGTGCCCCTTGCCCAGAGACAGCAGGTGGATCTGTTGGGATCCTTGATAGAGCACGAGTCGACGCTGGAACGTGATAGTCGGAAGCGTAGGGTTGACGCTTTCGATCTCGTTCAGAAGATGCTTGAACAGAACCTGCCGCTTGTTCAGAAATGTGCGTCTCTCTTCGCTGAGCGGGCGACCGTCATCGCTCTTGCCATTCTTGAGCTGTTCGTCTCGGGCCTCGAGTTTCTTCCTAATGCCGCT
>JACZRH010000191.1 GCA_022574815.1 Planctomycetota bacterium
CGGCCGCAGGCCCTAGCGGTCGGGGCGAGGGAGAGGGCTGCCGCCGCGTCGGCCGGCAGGAACCGGCGGGGGCCGTGAGGGCGAGATGTCTTGGGCCGAGATTAGAGAGCGCTACGCGGACCTTGTCGCCGCACGTGACAGCGGCGGGGGCTACGATAAGGCTTGGAGCGCTTTTGCGCGCGTGGTCGAGGCCACGCGGCAGGCACCGCCTTACCACCTACAATCGATTCTGAACACCGTAGAGCGCGCCCGGGCCAAGATTGATCAAGGGGATCTGGTGATCCTCGATCATGGCTGCGGCAGCGGACTGACCTTGCTTTACCTGCTGGCCAGGGGATACCGCGGCATTTACGGCGTTGACGTCGGTAAAAATTCGTTGGCGTGGAACCGCTTGCTGCAAGAGGTGCACGGGATTGCGGAGGAACGATTCCGCACATACGACGGCCGAGATCTGCCTCTTCCAGACCGAAGCGTCGACGTGATTTTCAGCCAGCAAGTCCTGGAACATGTCCGCTCCGAGTATATCGAAAGCTATTACGCCGAGGAGGGGCGCGTCCTGAAGCCCGGCGGTATGGTCCTCCATCAGGTGCCGCATCGTCTTGTTCCATACGACTCACACACCCGCACCTGGTTCATCCATTACCTTCCATGGTCCCTACGGCGCCGCCTATACAGGCTTCTCGGCCGCGACGTCGAAAGAATCGAGTCCCGCATACACCTGCGTTGGCCGTCCTACCATCGCCGCCAAGTGGAAAAGCACATAGGCGGCTACGAGGACATCACGCTTGACCGGTTGGTGGAACTTGAGGTGGGCGATTATTACGATGGACCTTTGGCCGTTCGACGCACGATCACGGCGATCGTTTCAGCGCCGGTCGTCGGCCGCCTGGCCGGGGCGATCCTCAGGCATTTCGTCATGCTCGAGACGCTCGCGGTCAGGTCCTCCCCTGAGGACTGAAGGCCTCTCGACCACGCGTGGCGTTCGCCGCCGGGGTTGGCCCGTGGCTCGAAGACACGCGGTGCTGGACCCGAGAGCGGACGCCAGCGGCTTAGCGGCAGCCGCGGCGACCGCGCCGCGGGGACGAAGCAAGGCCGGAAGCCCCGGATACTTAGCCGCCAATCGCTGCCCATGAAACTTCGGTCGCTGATGGTCTTCGCCGCGTGACATGCCCAAGCTGGTCAGAAGATTTATGAAGTATCCGGCGCTGCTCTTCGCGCGTCTCAGGGTCGCCTGGCCGCTCGCGAGCGTTTCATGAACAGACCGGGACGAGCATTCGTGCGCCGTCGGGTCTGCCACGCGGTGTCAGTCCCTGGCCCGAAGATGGGACACATTGTCTTCAGTGCGTGCGTCCTTTCAGTGCATGCGTTTGCGCGGCCTTCTGCCACGGCCGCGCGACCGGCAACGTTGCGGAGGATCAGCCTTTGACCGAACTCCTTTCCAGCGTCGGTTTGGTCGCCCGCGCCGAACTGAGATACGTGATGATCGAGCTGGCGCGGCGCCTCAAGGAGCGCCACGGTAGCCGCGTGCATCTGTACTGCAACGATCCTCAGCAGGTGGCGTTCTACGAAAAGGAAGGCGCCGGCATCCTTGCTACGGTGACGGACGCCGGGATTCTCTCCCGCGCCGCCCGGGAGAGTGGCCTCGACGCGGCTGCTGTCATCGCCAAGGCACGGAAATACGAGGGGGAGATCGGCTGCACGTACAACACGCTGGCGCTCGGCAACAGGCACTTGGGTCGCGGATATGCCTTGGCCGGTTTCTATCACCCGCGATCGCGGCTGTCCGAAGAGACCGACTACATCCAGATGCTCCACGCCTACAATGCCGTGCTCGAGTTCTGGGACCATGAGATCGAGGACAAGGGATTGCGGCTAATCCTTCAAGGGTCGCCGGAAGTTGCGCGTTTGGCGGCAACGCGCGGCGTCGCTCACCGACACCTCACCAGGACGCGGTACCGCAGCTATCATTACTGGGCAGAGAACGAGTTCCTTGAGAACCCTGCGTTCGAGCGAGCGTATCACGCCGTGCCGTCTGTAGAGGGCGCGAAGGCGGAGATTACGGAGCCCTACGTGGATGAAATCGTTCGTCGGAAGCAGAGACTGAAGGGCGCGACCTTCACTGGGCTGGTTTGGAGGCTCGGGCACGACATGGCGCGACAGGCTTATTGGTGGATGCGCGGCTATGAAAAGGCAAAGGGATACTACTTGCGCGACAAGCTTGACTACCACGTCCGCTATTGGGCGGCGGCCCGGGAAGTGACCGGGACGAAGGTTGCGCGGCTTGCTAATCTGGAAGACATGCCTTTCGTGTTTTTCCCACTTGGTACCGAGCCGGAGATCAACATCCACATCCGCTCGCCCGAGTATTTCTACCAGCAGGCGGCCATCGCGGCGCTCTCGCGCGACCTGCCTGCGGGTGTCAGGCTCGTAGTCAAGGAGCACACCACTGCTGTGGGCCGGCGGCCGGACAAGTTTTACGAACAGATCCGCCGGCTCAAGAACGTCGTGATGCTGGACATGCTGGAGCGTGGCCACGAGGTGGTGCGCAGGGCGGCGGCCGTGGCAACCATATCGGGGACAGCGGGGTTCGAGGCGGCTGTCATGGGCAAGCCGGTCATCGCGTTCGGGCGGCACAATGTATACAACTTCCTGCCCCATGTTATGGTGGTCACGGACGAAACCAAGTTGAGGGATTATCTGGAAGCGGTCTTCAACGGGGACGTCGATCTGGATCGCGCGCGCGCGGACGGAGCGCGTTTCCTCCAAGCCCTGATCGATTCTTCTTTTGACATGCGCGGCTACGATTATTCCAACTTCCGGAACGTTGACGGCGAAGCCATCGAGGACGCGTACCAAGGACTCGTAAGCTCGTTAAAGGGGACCGGAAAGGTCGAGTTGGAGCAAATATCTGCGAAGCCGAACGACGACCAGCAGGTCGGGACGTTCTGAAAAGCGTATTGGGTCATCGATCGCGAGGTGTTTCTGTTCCCGCTCAAGGCCTTCTGGCAGAGGCCACGGTACCATTGGTGCGTTTTCGGACGATGGGAATCCTTGGCCATTTCGCTAGCACTGGGAGCCGAGGCGAAATCGGTCGAATTCTATGCCGGTGAATTACGTCTCTGCTTCGATTTTCGAATGGCGCGGCTATCCGGAAGCCGGGTCGAACCAGACGGACGCCTCATCTGCGACTTCGGCCGTGACGCGATACTGGCGCTTGCCGTGTGGCAATTTAGCAAGCGGGGTAAATCATGTTGAAGATATTGCTCCGGTTCTTCGAGCAAAGGGGATCTTCGGAGGCGGCTTCTGTCAGCGCTGTTTTGATCTCCTCGAATGAGACTCGAGGCAGCGACGGGCGAACCGCACAGCCAAGCGGAGAGGCGAACATGAAAGTCGGTGACGACATAGAGGTCCATAGAGCCAGCTGGTCCTTTGGCGAAGGGGCGCCCGACTGATCCGAAGGTGACCGAGGGGCATGAGTTACGCCGTCAAAATTCGCGCGGCCCGGCAACAACACCGTGCTTGCCTACGACACGCTGAAGGAGCCCCTGCGCGAGATTCTCAACTCGGCCGCCGTTCGGGGTGACGGGCTGTGGCGCGATGACATCGCGGACCTTTACGAGCGGGACTCGGCCGCGAGGAACCCCGACAACGCCTATCCCTGGTTCCGTTTCTACATGACGCAGCGTTGGACGAAGCTGAAGCTCGGGTCTCGGAGCGAGGCGGAGCTAGCCGCTGCATGACATCCGTTCTCGCCGTCATCCCGGCGCGCGGCGGCTCCAAGAGCGTGCCGCGCAAGAACATCAAGGAGCTGGCCGGCAAGCCGCTGATTGCGCACACAATCGAGCCGGCGCGCGAGGTGGAGCGGCTCACCGACATTGTCGTCAGCACCGAGGACGAGGAGATCGCCGACATCGCGAGACGCTGCGGCGCCCAGGTTCCATTCATGCGCCCGAAGGCGCTGGCCGAGGACATGGTGCTGACCTACCCGGTGGTGATGCACGCGCTCGAGGAGATGGAGCGCCGGCGAGGTGCCTCTTATGACGCCGTGCTGCTGCTCCAGCCGACGACCCCGCTCCGGCGCGCCTCGCACATCGACCAGGCGCTTGACATGCTGTCCTCCAGGCCCTGCGACAGCGTCGTCTCCGTCGTGGAGATCAGTCACTACCATCCCTTCCACATGAAGCGGCTGATCGGCGACCGCCTCGTCAACTACATCGATCAGGGCTTCGAGGATATGCGGCCCCGGCAGGTGTTGCCGCCCGTCTACCTCCGCAACGGGGCGATTTATCTGAGCCGCCGGGAGGTCCTGGTCCGGGATCAGTCGCTCGTCGGCCCGCACTGCCTCGGAATGGTCATGGCGGAGGAAGAGTCGGTCAACATCGACGGGCCGCTCGACTTCCTGCTGGCTGCAGCCTTGATCGAAGGCAGGGTCGCGTAGGGTGCGGTTGCTCTGTCCGGAACCGCAGAACTTTAGCGACCGGGCGCGCGAGGTCGCGGCGGCGCATCTGGAGGCGGACTTCGAGCCGCTCAACCAGGCCCAGTTCGACCGTCTGGCTCCCGAATACGACGCTGTCATGGTGCGCTTCTCGACCCGCGTGGGCGGCCATGTGATGGGGCGACGCTCCCGGCTCAAGGCGGTGCTTTCGCCGACCACCGGGGTCGATCATATCGACGTTAAGGCCGCGCGTGGCCGGCGCGTAAAGCTGTTCCACTTGGGTGACCAAAGCAAGTTTCTGCGCGGCGTCAATGCCACGGCGAAACTCACGGTGGCATTGATCCTGGCGCTGACGCGCAAGCTGCCGCAGGCCGCGCGGGCGGTTCTCGACGGCCGGTGGGATGTCGCTCCGTTCCGCGGCCATGAAGTGGCCGGTAAAACGCTTGGCATCGTCGGCTATGGTCGGCTGGGTTCGAAGGTGGCCCGCACGGCCCGCGCGATGGAGATGGACGTGCTCGCGTACGACGTCCGCCCGCGCCGGCTCGCCGCCCGGGGTACGCGGGGCGGCCTCCCTTGACCAGCTGCTGCGGGGCTCCGACGTTATCAGCCTGCACGTGCCGCTGAACAGTGAGACTAAGGGCATGATTGGTGCCGCAGAGCTGGCCGCGATGCGGCCGGGCACAGTGCTGATCAACACCGCCCGTGGGGCGCTTGTCGACAGCTCAGCCCTGCTCCGGGCGCTGGAGTGCGGCCACTTGGCGGGCGCGGCGCTCGACGTCCTCGACCGCGAGCATCGCATCGCGAACGATGGGCATCCCCTAATCGACTACGCCCGGCGGCACGACAACCTGCCTATCACTCCCCATATCGGCGGCGCCACTCACGAGTCGGTCGAGAAGACGGACTTGTACGTGTTGCACCGCTTCTTGCGCTGGGCCGGCATCGAGCCCGTCGGTTTGCCAGCTTCGTCGGAGCAACGATAGATGCCCGAGCACCGGCTGAGCCTCGTCGCCGAGTTCTGCCAGAACCATAACGGCGATTTCGACCTGCTGTGTCGGATGGTCGACGCCGCCGCCGAACACGGCGCGACCCACGGCAAGATGCAGACCATCTATGCTGACGACCTTGCCTTCCGGCCCCAGTTTGAGGAAGGGCTGACCGTCGATGGCGTGGTCAAGGCGGTCAAGCGGCCTTACCAGGCCGAATATGACCGGCTGCGGAAGCTGGAAATTAGCATGTGCGACATCGAGCGATTCGTCGAGCGGTGCAAACGCGTGGGGCTGGTGCCGATGACCACCTGCTTCACGCGGGCCCACCTCCAGCCTCTGGCAGAGATCGGATTCGACACCGTCAAGGTTGCCAGCTATGACTGTGCGTCCTTCCCGATGCTGCGGGAACTCAAGGCCCGGTTCGACGAAATCATCGTTTCCACCGGGGCCACCTTCGACGGCGAAATCGAGTACGCCGCCGAGATCCTTGGCGGCACTAACTTCGCCATGCTGCATTGCGTGACCATTTATCCGACGCCGCTGGATCAAACACACTTGGCGAGGATGGAGTGGCTCGGGGGCTTGGCGCCGCGGGTCGGGTTCTCCGATCACTCGTTGGTTGCGCGCGACGGTCTGTTGGCGTCCAAGGCGGCGATCTTTCTCGGCGCTGAAATCATCGAACGTCATTTCACTCTGCTCGGGCCCGAGGAAAGCCGGGACGGGCCAGTCTCGATCCGGCCAGAACATCTCGCCCAACTCGCCGTCTTTGCAACACTGAGCAGATCCGACCAGGAAGCGGCGTTGGACGCCGAGCGGTGGGACTGGCGCCGGGTCATCGGTGAGCGCCGCAGACCGCTGAGCGACGCCGAGCTGCTCAACCGCGACTACTACCGCGGTCGCTTCGCCAGCAGGTGCCCGGGAAGCGTCGGCGGCAGCCCCATGGTCTTCAACTGGGAAGAGACCCCGCTTCCACGATGGCTCGATTAGACCAGCTTGCCATCATCGTCGGGCCCGACATGCCCATTGACGCCACCATCCGCCGGATGGCGGCGGAGTCGAGACAGGTCGCCTACGCTGGACTCGCGGTGGTGCTTGACGACAACGGCGTCTTGAGGGGCGTGGTCACCGATGGCGATGTGCGCCGCGCGTTCGCTGGCGGCGTCGACTGGTCGGCACCGGTCTCGACCATCATGGTTTCAGACCCGGTCACCGTGCCTGCCGATCTGCCGCTGGACCGGGTCCCGGCCGAGGTCTACCGAAGGGTTCGGCGGACCGGGCGGCTGATCTCGGATTCGATCCGCCATATCCTCGTCACCGACGAAGCCGGCCGGCTGGTTACCATCCACGACTTCCTGGAGTTGCTGAGGGAGCAAGACAGCCGCAGCCTAAACGTCGCCGTGCTTGGCATGGGCCATGTCGGACTGACGCTGGCCGCGTCGCTGGCCAACCAGGGCCATTTTGTGACCGGTGTCGATGTGCGGCCGGAAGTCATCAGCCGCTTGCGCGAGGGCAAACCGCACATATGCGAGGCCGGTCTGACCGAAGCGGTGCAGGTCAACCTGCGCCGCGGCAATCTGGAGTTTGTCGACGGCCTCGACGAAAGGCGCCAGTCGGTCTACATCGTTGCCGTCGGCACGCCGCTGAATGCCGATGGCAAGCCCGACTTCGATGCGCTTAGGGCGGCGGGCGAAACGGTCGGGCTGCGCTTGTACCGTGGCAACTTGGTCATGCTTCGCTCAACGGTCCCGGTCGGGACGACGTGCCGCTTCTTCAAGCCGCTATTGGAACAGGGCTCCAACCTTGTCGCCGGCGAGGATTTTCATCTCGCATTTACGCCGGAACGCGCGGTTGAAGGCAGGGCGATGGTTGAGCTGCGCACCCTGCCGCAGATCGTGGGCGGCCTGACTCCGCCCTGTACTGCGCGGGCGGCTAATTTCTGGACGACTCTCACCCCCTCGGTGGTGCGCCTGCAGACGCTGGAGGCGGCGGAACTGATTAAACTGGCCAACAACACGTTCCGCGATCTGAGCTTTGCCTTCGCCAACGAGATCGCCTTGCTGGCCGACGCCTACAACATCGATTCCTTCGAGCTCATAGCCGCCGCCAACCGGGGCTACCCCCGTAACCCGATCCCACAGCCCAGCCCCGGCGTGGGCGGGTATTGCCTGACCAAAGATTCGCTGCTGCTGAGCGCTCCCGTGGGAAAGCCGGCCACAACCCCCTTGCTGTGTGCCGTCGGCCGGCGGGTGAACGAGGCGGCGGCCTGCTATCCAATCGAGGTGCTCCGCCGGTTCGCCGAGGAGACCAGCCGCACGATCGCGCAGTTGCGCGTGCTGGTGATCGGCATCGCCTTCAAGGGTGAACCCGAAACAGACGATATGCGCGGTTCGGTCGCCGTCCAGCTGGCCAAAGTGTTGTGCGAGGAGGGGGTCACAGTCACCGGCTGGGACGCGGTCGTGGCGGCCCAGGCCATGGCCGAGGTCGGGGTGAGCCCGGTGGATGATTTGGCCGCCGCGGTGGGCACCGCCGATGCCGTGCTGATCATGAACAACCACCGCGCAAACATAGACCTGGGCCTGTTTGCTGGCGAGCATGGGGTCATGCCGAAGCTCATCTTCGACGGTTGGTCGCTTCTCGACCGGACCGAGGTCGAGGCGGTGCCCGGCTACCGTTACGCCACCATGGGGTATCTAACGCCGGCTAAGGGATGACTCGGTCCGTCGCCATTATCGCGTGCAGCAACGGGCTGGGACACGTGCGACGCAGCGTCGCCGTCGCCACCGCATTGGCGAGGCGCGGCGTCACTGCCACCCTGTTCGCGCGCGAGGATCGGTTGGTGCGGCTGCCGGGCGGGCCTCTGACGTCGGGAATCGACCTTGTCGAGTTCGACACCGGCACGACGGCGGCGGCGCTGCGGGCTGGGGACTCTTACGCCACCCGCTGGTGCGAGCGGCTGCCTAGGCTCGACGATTTCGATCTGGTGGTCAGCGATAACCTCGCCGAGGTCTTGGAGCGGCGATCGGACGCGGTGCTGCTTGGCCAGTTCCTTTGGTCCGAGGCGATTCCCGATGGCGATGTGGACTGGATCGACCGCAGCCGCCGCCTGTTGCGCCAGCACAGGCCGCTGATGCTATGCACCGGCGCTTTCGCGCCGCCCTATTTCGCGAGCTATGTGCGGGCAGTCGACGTCGGCCTGTTTCGGCTGGCGCCGGTCGAGCCGGGTGTGCAGGATGCCATCCTGATCTCAAGCGGACTGGGCGGGGAGGCGGGCGCGGAGGCACGATCCTTGATCGAGGCCATCGCCGCGGATCCGCCGCCGGTCAGGCAAGTCTTGGTCGAGCCGGAGCTGCTGCCGTCCGCGTCGCCCGATTGGCTGGTCGCGGCCGACTTTGGTCCCGGGATGTACGGCCGGCTAGTGGCGGCGGTCAGCCGGCCCGGCATGGGCACTGTAACGGACTGCCTGTTGGCCGGGGTCCGGGTCTTCGCCTTTTGCGAACCCGGCAACGAAGAGGTCGCCTTGACCGCGAGGCGCCTCGCTGACCTTGGCCTCGGAGAGGCCTGCGCGAATGCCCGCGCGGCCTGGCAGGCGGCCTTGACCTATCTCGATGATCCGGCGGCCCGGGCGGAGCACGCCGGTCGCTGCGCGGCTCTGCCGGGCGAGGGGGCCGAGCACGCTGCGGCCGTGCTGCTAGGGGAGCTCGATAGGGCTTGTCGATCGCACGCCTGAGGCCCTGGACGATTCGTACTTGCCTCAGCAATCACGGCAAGGGGCAATGAATATCACCGCATGGTTGCGTCACGCGCGTCTGTTCGGGCTGTACCCGCGCCAGGCGCTGATTCTGCTTTTCTTTTCGAGCGCGGCTACGCTGGCGGAAACAGTCGGCATCGGCATCTTCCTGCCAATCTTCCAGTACATCCGCCGGTCCGGTGATCTGGAGGTGCTGGCGGCC
>JACZRH010000005.1 GCA_022574815.1 Planctomycetota bacterium
GTTTCACGATGCTCCTGAGCCGCTACGGGCTCGCCGTTCGAGGCATCTCGTTGCGGCGGGGCGAGCTCCGAACCCATCGGCTCGACCCTTAATACGATCGGCTCCTGACCGCGGGCACGGATCTCCTCGCGAGCCTGCTTCACCCAGAAGTAGAAGTTGTACGGCTTGTCGAGCCGCGGCCCGTATTGCTGAATGCGGCGCCGCCAGATGTATTGATTGGGATTCAGCCCCAGCGCAAGTCCCCATTGACGCACGGCCGCTTGCGCGTCGCCCGGCCGGCGTTGCGGCGACTCGTAGCGTCTCCGCAGCGCGACGCCAAGCCGAAACTGCGCTCGCCCGTCTTCGGAGTCGAGTTTCACGGCATGCTCATAGGCGTCCACAGCGGCGTCGAGCCGGTCAGCCTTCCCACTCAGAAAACACGCATCGCCATAATCGCGCCAGGCTCGCGCACTGCCTGCTTTCTTGGCTTTCGTTCCCAGACGTGCGATGTTTGGTTTCTTCGCGCGGTTGTGACCCGAAGATACGCGCGTTTTCGGATATTTCTGATTGATGAAATCGTCGACGAAGCGCCGCGTCGAAATCCGTTTGTGCCGCACGATGCCCGATTCGTCGATCGCGACCGGAATCGGCACGGCCTTCAGATCGAGCCGATTGAGCGAATCAACCAGAATCGGCCATTTGAATTGCCGCCATTGGCGGTAGAGGCGAGCGCGATCCGGATGCTGCTCCTGAACGACGCCGAGCACGACGACCTTGCCGGCGTCCACGAGCGGCTGCGCGACTTTCTGCCACACGGGCAGCACTCGGCGACAGCCCGCTCACCACGACGCGAAGTGAAGCAGCAAAACCTTCTTGCCGCGATAGTCCGACAGTCGTTTGAATCCGCCATCGAGCGACGGCAGGCGAAAGTCGGGGTACATTTCGCCGACGCTTGTTCCGATGGCCGGCTTATCGCCCGCCAGCGCCGGCGAAGTTGCCAGTGCCCCCGCGGCGACGAATAAAACCAACGCGGACCGGATGGGCACTGCGTTCCGTTCGAGCATGAGTATCTCCGGCAATCCTCGGCCCTGCCGCACCTGGGTTTACCCGAACACGCGCGAAGTTGCAACGCGGGAGCCCGTCACGCGTCGGCGACGTAGCGGCCGGGCCCTGCGTGTGCGACGCGCAACCGGCCCGCGCTCATCCGCCGGAAACGGCCTGCATGAACAGCAAGCTGTCGCCGGATCGGATTGGCACGTCGAGCGTCTCGAGCCAGCGCGTGTTCGCGTCGTTGTGAAAGCAAAGCACGTGCCGCCGCAACCCGCCCGATTCGTCAAAAAGGTGCAGCGCCAGCTTCGGGTGGTTCTCGGAGATCGAACGAAATGCTTCCGCAAGCGTTTCAGCCTGCATCGAAAAGACGGATCCCTCCTCGACCATCGAAGCAAGCAGGCTCGGCAGTTGCACCTCTAAAGCCGCCATGCGATCAAACCTCTGCGATCGCCGTCAGACAGTGTATTCGGGGCAGCCGGTATGGCAATACGGTCCAGTGATCCCCCGCATCTGCCGAGACGAACACGTCGCCGGAGGTCGTGCCGACGTAGATGCCGCAGGGATCGAGCTGGTCCGCGTCCATCGCGCCGCGCATTACACTGGCGTAAACGTGCTTGCTCGGCAATCCCTCGGACAGCGGCGTCCACGATTCGCCGGCGTCGCGCGAGCGAAAGACGCGCAACCGGCCGTCGATCGGAATGCGATACTCGTCGCTCTCGAGCGGTACGGTGAACAGCGCTCCGCCGCGATGGTCCCTGACGATCGGAAAACCGAAGCCCGACGGCAGCCCGTTCTCGATGCGCTCCCAATGGTCGCCGGCGTCGTTGCTTCGGAACACGCCCTGATGATCCTGGCGATAGATGCGCTCGGGCTGGTCCGGGTCTTGGGCCAAAGCATGGACGCAGTATCCGATGTCGGGGTGATTCTTGTCTTCGAGAATGACGGGCACGCCATCGTTCTTGGTGTGCCAGCTCTCGCCGCCGTCGTCGCTGCGAAACACGCCGACCGCAGAGATGCCGCACCAAATGCGTTTGGCGTTCTTGGGGTCGACCAGAATGGCATGGGCGCACAGGCCGCCCGCGCCAGGGCACCAGGCGTCGCGCGTGCGGTGCTGATTGAGCCCGTCGAGCGGCTGCCAGGTCTCGCCGCCGTCGCGGCTGCGAAAGAGCCCCGCCTCGGAGACGCCGGCGTAACACTCGCCGTCGTGGGCCAGGAGTTTCCAGATCTGCGTCAGCTTTCGTTCTCCGCCCTCGGCATACGACGGGCCGTGGTCGATCTGCCGCCATTGGGACAGGTCGTGGCTGGTGTGGATCGCGCAGCCGTACACGTCACTGGTGGTGCCGGCCAGCCACACGCCGTTCGCGGCGCGCGTGACCGCGGTCAGTTTCCAGCCCTTGAAGATCGGTCCGTCGATCTTCCACTTTCGGCGGCGCTCGTCGGAGCGCAGCACGAAACCGCCCCGGTCCGTGCCGATGACGACGGTCACGCTCATGGCGTCTTTCCTCACGTTGGCTTAGCGGCCCGCACAAATGCCCATTCGATCATTCATCGCAACTCGTGTCGAATTGTCTCATTGTTTTTTTCCAGAATCTCGCCGCGGCGGGCGCAGGTAGGCCGAAAGATACGCGGTCTCTTCCTCGAACTCGTCTTGAGAGCCGCAGGTGGCGGCGATCTCCCGGCGAATGAACGCGATCAGTTTTCGGCGAGCGATCCAGAGCCGGTTGCGGTCCTGCGGCTCGCCGGCGAGGTGTTCTCGCAGGACCCGATGATAGACCGAGCCCTCCTCCTCGAGACGTTTCAGGGCGGTTTGCGCCAAGTGCAGAATCCAGGCCCGATCGAAGTCCGCGTCGCGCGCCGCGGGCTGGATGCACATCTCCTCGGCGGAAACATGGCGACGCCGGCGGCGGCGATCCTGGATCACGTGCCGCGTCACGGCCAGGATCAAACTCCGAAACCGCCCCTTCCCGGGATCGGCTTTCGCCAACACGTTTCCCGACAGCAGCCGCACGAACACGTCCTGGCACACATCGTCGGCCTCTGACGCTTCGCAACCCCGCGTGCGCAAAAATGCGATCACGGCGGGGCGGTACCTTTCGGCGAAGCGCTGCAAGGCCTCGCGATCATTCCGGCCGGCGTCTCGAATGGTGGACCAAAGCGTCGTGGGGAACATAATAGAGGCACGCAAACGGCCGGCGGCGGACAAGCGAACACACGCACCGCCGCAAAGAGCCCTGCTGACCGCACCGTCAAGACCGATTGGAAATCGTAACGCCCATGTGCGACAACAGCGAACTCTTGAAGCGCACCATCACACACGACCTGTTCGGTCCGCGCGGACTGACCGAGCCGGCCGAGATCGAGGCGCCGGCCAAGTACGAACTGCTGGAATGCCTCGGCCGCGGCGGCTTCGGAGTGGTCTACAAGGCGCGTGACCGCTCGCTCGACCGGCTCGTGGCGTTGAAATTTCTGCTCGACGCCCGGCCGAAGGACATCGAGCGCTTTCGGCGCGAGGCGCGCCTCGCGGCGCGGCTTGATAATCCCGCAATCGTGCAAGTCTACGAGCTCGGCGAATGCGGCGGGCAAGCCTACATCGCGATGCAATTCATCGACGGCGGAGATCTTTCCAAATCATCGTTGCCCATGAACGACACTGTGCGGGCCGTGCTCGGCGCTGCTCGGGCGCTGCAGCAGGCCCACGCCGCCGGAATCGTTCATCGTGACTTCAAACCGGCCAATGTGCTTCTCGATCGCGACGGGCGCGCTTATTTGACGGACTTCGGCATCGCACGTGATCTCAACAGCGCGCAGGGCACTCTCAGCCACGACGGATTGGTGATGGGCACGCCGGCCCTGATGTCACCGGAGCAAGCGCGCGGCGACCTGCAAGCCGTCGATGCGCGCAGCGACATCTACTCGGTCGGGGCGAGTTTGTATCTGCTGCTGACCGGCCGGTATCCGTTCGAGCGCGACAATCTCGTCGACCTACTTCACGCGGTCGTTCACGACGAGCCGCCCTTGCCGCGCTCGTTGAACGCCTCGATCCCGCGCGCTCTGGAGGCGGTGATCCTCAAATGCATGCAAAAGAACCCGGCCGGCCGCTACCAGTCAATTTCGCAAGTCATCGTCGACCTCGAGGCGGTCGTGGAAGGGCGCTCGGTCGCGGTTGAGCCGGCGGAGTGGTTTCGCAAGCTGGTGGGCGCGCCGCCGGCGCCGCAGGCCGATTCCAACGCGTTTCAGGACGTACGTTTCGAAACGGCCCGTGAAATCGCCGACTGGGACGCCAACCTCTACCGTGTTTCGCGCGGCATTCATCGGTTCTTTCCGAGGCTGGACGGGGTCATTCGCCGGTTGGGTGAGACCCTGCGCGTTCATCCCGACCTCGTGTGGGCGCGCTTCTACCGCGGCGTAGCGCTCTTTCGCCGGGGCCGGCTCGCCGCGGCGGTGGACGAAATGGAACGCAGCATCGACCGGCTCGCCAACCAGGCCGACGCCCAATTCGAAATGGGCCGCCTCTACCTGGCGCTGTTTCTTCGCGAACAACACGAAGCGCGAAAACACCTCAGCCGCGTCGGAACGGAGCAACAAATCAATGACGCCCGCGACCGGCTGCGTCAGGCGCGGGTCTGTTTCGAGGAGGTGCAGCGACTCAGGAGCGACCTGTTGCCCTGGCAGGTACGCTTCGCCGACGCCGTCGCACGGTTCGCTGATCTCGATTACGACGGCTGTGTCGCCGCGTGCGACCAGATCCTGACCGACGACGCGGACCTCGAAGAAGTGTGGAAACTGCGCGGCGACGCGCTGCGCTTCGCCGGCGCGGAGCCTTTCGAGAGCTATGACGAGGCCGTTCGCGTTCGGAGAAGCGATCACGAGGCGCACCAGAAGAAGGCCGAGGCGTATCTCGAACGCGCACGGTTCGCCGATGCGCGTGATGCGCTGCGCGTCGCGCTGGAAATCAATCCCGAATCCGTCGGCGCCCTGGTGCAGGCAGGCCGCACCTGCCTGCTCGAGGCGCGTGCATCGCAGGACGACGCCGAAGACGTGGCCGGTGCGGATCGAATCATCGGCGAAGGCCTCGACCATGCCGCGAGCGCTTTGGAACTGGATGCGTGCTGCTACGACGCGTTGATCACGCAGGCCGAGCTGTTGATCGAACGAACACGGCTGCGGGCCGCGACGGAGCCGATCGAGCGGGCATTGCAAACGTTGAACGACGCGGCGAAGCTCGATGGATGTCAGAATCGCGTGAAGTTTCTCACCGCGCGGGCGCTGTTCGAAAGGGCCTGCATCACGCGCACGCGCGGAGGCGAACCGCACGCCGACCTGCGGCGCGTGCTCGACTTCGAGGGCGATCACGGCGCGCAAACGCCAGACAACCAAGTCTGGGCCGATCTGTTCGCCGCCGCACGTTCTGAGCTGGAGAAGGCAACCTAGCCGTCCGTTATGGGGTCAGCTTTCACTCAATTGCAGGCCCTTCGCACGCATTTCAGCCGGCATACACGCCCCGATGGCGTGGCCCACGCCGGAGCGAGCGGCGTTTGAGCGAATGAGCCTGCTTGCCGCGCTGATCCCCGATCTTCGCGATTGGAGCGAGCGCTAGAAACAGAAGCTGGCGCGGTTGTTCCGGTCGAAGGGCGCCGCACCCGAACGCCAATACGTCCATCTGCTGCAAACGCACAGGACATGTCGAGCGACACTCGAGCGCATCGTTATCGAACATGGCACTACGCAAATCACGAGGCCGTAGGCCCGTCGCCGAACACTACGGCTTCAGTCCGTGATCGCCCACCCAAGCAACCTGGCGTTGTGACTGGCGGGCGAGGGCTCCGGCGCAAATGCGTCCGATAATACCACATACAGGAATCGACTCGCGCCCGTGAGCGCAGGACCGGTTCACCGGTCCATACTATGTGGGATGGCCCTTTGATTCGAGAGGCTCGAACGACGCGGAACCGATGGGCGTAGCGATGGCCGTAACGCAACCGACGATGTACTGCCGCAAGTGTTGGTACGTGCTCGATGGCCTGCGCGAGCACCGCTGCCCCGAGTGCGGTCGAAAGTTCGATCCCCAACGCCCACGAACATTTCGGACTCGGCCGCGCGGCCGCTGGTGGGTTCGAAGACTGACGTGCATCACGCTGATCCTATTGCTGCTGTGCGTGTCCGCCGGCGGCTGGTTGTACCGGCGCCACCACATCGAGCAGCTCGCCATCGCCAAGTTTGAAGAGAGTTTCCTTTATTATGATTTGGAGCCGCTCGGCCCGCAGTGGCTCGCGGACTGGTGTCAGCGATACGGGTTGCCCTCGATATGGACCGTGGTCTGGGTCGATGGTAGCGGACGTTGGGGGTTGAAGGACAGCGATCTTGAAATTGTCGGAGAGCTGGTTTACCTAGAAGTTCTTGGTATCGACGGAGCTCGGGTGACGGATGCCGGTCTGGCGAATCTGGAGAATCTCACCAACCTCGAGGAACTCGAGTTGTCCGGGACGCAAGTATCCGACGCCGGCCTGATACACCTCCGGCGGATGCGCAGACTTCGCAAACTGACTCTTTCGGACACTTCAGTTTCAGACGCCGGCCTGAAACACCTTCAGCACCTGACCGAGTTGCGAGTGCTATATCTCGATGGCATACGAGTCACCGACGTTGGACTGGCACATCTCGAACGGCTCACAAACCTGGAGGAATTGAAGCTCGGCGGAGCACAGGTGACCGACTCGGGCCTCGCGCATATCGTGCCGTTGAGACAGTTGCGCGAGCTCTGGTTGAGCCGCGCACCGATCAACGGAGAGGGGCTCGTGCATCTGCGCGGACTGGTCCAGCTAGAGCGCCTCGGGCTTGGAGGGACGCAGGCCTCGGACGCGGGATTCGCGCACCTACGCACACTGTCCGCGCTAAGGGAACTTTACGCTTGGGGTACGCGACTGACGGACGCCGGTGCTCGACATTTGGGGCAATTGCGCAGTTTGACCACCCTGGTCATCGGTCAGACCAAACTGACGGATGCCGGTTTGCAGCACCTGAAAACACTGTCTCGGCTCAAGCAGCTTCACATTTATCAAACCGCCGTGAACGGCACTGGGTTTGCGCACCTTGAAGGGCTTGAGAAACTTGAGATCTTGTATGCGGAGGATTGCCCCATCATCGACGATGCGTTGCCGCACTTGGCGCGACTGCCGCGCTTGAAGCGATTGTTCCTCTCGGGCACGCGGGTTACGGACGCGGGGATGAAACACCTCGCGGAGCTGGAATCTCTCACCTCGCTTTGGCTTTCGCGCACGAGGATAACGGATGCGGGAGTCGCGGAACTAAAAGGCATGCCCGGCCTCTTGTCGTTGCGCGTGGCCGAAACACAGATCACGGACGCCGGGCTCGCACACCTCGTGGAATTGCCGAGCCTGAAGTCGCTGAATGTCAGCGGAACGAGCGTCTCCGACGCCGGCCTTGCGCATATCGCCAAGCTGTCACGCCTCGAAAAGCTCGATATTTCGGCCACGTCGGTCACCGATGGCGGCCTCGCGCAATTGACCGCGCTAACCAACCTGAAGGAACTCACGCTGGTGAACACACGGGTGACCAAGGCCGGCGTTGCGAAACTGCGCCAGACCTTGCCGAGACTTCGTAAAGTGACGGGGCCTGAGAAGCAGGAAGAGGCGCCGGGCCAATGAAGGGGACTCGATTCGCACGCCGTCGGGCCTGCTACGGCAAGCGAGGCGCCGGCCGCTACATCTGCCGACGCTCCATGGGCGCACGGTGAGTGCTCGTTTGCTAACGTTGCTCGTTGAGGGCTACTTCTTGGATTCGTCCGGCCATTCGAGGCGGCGCGGCCAGATGTCATCGAAATCCGGAACCGCGGGTTTGCCCTCCGGGCGGATGTGGGCGAACAGCGTGTCTTTGGCCTTCTCGTAGGCCACGCGGCCGTTCACGATCGAGTAGTGTACGAGCGTCATGTAGTGCAGGACGTCGCCGTCGGCGATGATGATGTCCGCGTCCTTTCCGATCTCGAGCGAGCCGACGCGGTCGTCGATGCCCAGAATCCGGGCGGCGTCGATCGTGATCGCCTTAAGCGCATCTTCGTCACTCAACCCGCCGCGGACGGCGAAGGCGGCCTCCATGTTCAGGTGCAGCAGGTCGCGGCCGGCGCCGCCCCAGAGTGTGATAGATGTGCTGGCCGGGATGATTGCGATGCGCACGCCGTGTTCGTGCAGGATGCGGGCGTTTTCGATCGTCGCGCCGGTCGGGCGGTTGAGCCGTTCGTTGGGATCGACAACGCGGCGCGTGTTGAGGATCACTCTGACGTTGGCCCGCGCCAGCTCGTCGGCCACGAGCCAGCCTTCGTACGCCCCACGGATCACCAGCTCGAAGCCAAACTGCCGCGACAGCTCGCTCAGATCGAGCAACGGGTGCATCGTATTGGCCGACGCCGTTGCGACGGTCTCATGCTGCATCAGCTTGCGGTATTTCTCGTACTTGCCCTTCAGCCATTTCTTGTCCGGCGGCTTGGCTTCCTTGTTGCGGAGTTTCTCGAGTTCGTGGCGGCGCAGATCGCGAAGATAATTCCGCACGCGCTCGAAATCCGCCCGCACCTGGGCACGTTCGAGTGGCTTTCGCGAAGAGTAGCTGAGCGTCGTAAAGACATCGCGGCGCAGGACGATGTCGTCGACCGATCCGAATGTCATCTTGACCGCGTGTTTGCCCGCCAGCCCGCTCGTGATCCCGCCCGCGAGTGCGAGGTTCATGCTCAGGCCGTAAACGTCCGACGCGTCATCGGGGTTCTTGGTGTCGTGAATGCCGGTGGTCCGCACGGCGACAAGCCCGGGGTAGACATACATGCCGCGCGCGTCGACCACCTCGCATTCCGCGGGAAGCTGCACGCCGCCGCCCATCGCCACGATGCGGCCGTTCTTCGAAAGCACCGTCGCGCCTTCGAGCACCGGCCCGGTCACGGTGTGTACGCGTCCGTTGATCACGGCGAGGTATCGATCCGGCTCGCGGTCGGCCGGCGCGCTGGTCGTGGTCGTGGTCGTCGTCGTGGCAGCGGTACTTTCGACGGGCCGCGATGTCTGTGCCTGCAACCGTGGGATGAGCAGGCATGCAAACAGCGCGACGATAGCGCGTCGCCGCGGCGCAACGCACCAACCTGCGAACCCACCGCGTTCGGACACGTAGCCAAGGCCGGTGATCACTCGAAACGCGCGACTCATTCTCTCAGATCCGCTTCATGAACAATCTCGCCTGCGATCATGACCTCACGAACACGCGCGAGCGGGTCGAGCGGGTCCCGATCGAGAAAGATCAGGTCCGCGTCCTTGCCCTTCTCGATGCTCCCCAAACGCTCCTCCAGACCCAGCAACCGCGCCGGATGCAGCGTGACCGACTGCAATGCCGCTTCGCGCGACCATCCGTCGCGCACCAGACCCGCGAGCCGCTCCAGAATCCGCCGATGCTCTTGCGCGGAGTCGCTCGCGGGAATCGCCGAGACTTCGCAGCCGGCGCGGCTCAGCGCGCGAACGACGTGAATGCGCTCGGTCGAGTAAGGAATTCGATGCAGGTGCGGCCAGAGCACGACCCGCGCCTTGCGCTCGCCCAGGGTTTCGACGACGCGGTAGAAATCCGTCTGCGTGCGGTTTCGCAACAGGAAGGCGTGCGCAATCTCGTACTCATCGAGCACGTCAGCCATGTGCAAGACGTCCGCGGCGCGGCGAACCTCGATCAGGGCGAACAGGCCCTCCTTCTTTTGAATGAGATCGACCAGCGGCTGGTAGGGCTTGTTGATGGCCGGCGGCTTGAACGCCGGCTGCGACGCCGGGGCGGTCGTGGTTGTGGGTTGTGAGGTGGGTTTTTTGCCGGGTTTTTTGGCGGCTTTGGGCGGCTTCTTCGCTTTTTTCTGCTTTTCCTCGAACGCTTTGCGCGCCTTTTCGATCTTCTCGATCTCCTTCTTCGCTTTCTCGAGCGCGGCGCGCAAGACGGGAGTTTCCCACGAAACCTTCAAATATGCCGGCGACAGCAGCGTGCGTGTCGCGGGCTCGCCGGCCGTGCGGACCACGACGGCCCGCCCCGGAATGCCCGTGCCCGCCGGTGCGATGGCCAAGGCCGTGTAACCCGCGTCCAGCAGATCGCTGCGTTGCGCGTCGCGCGGGAAGAACTCGCCCGCCGCGCTCAGATGCCCCCGCACGCCACTGCGGTTGTAGCGGCCCAGTCCGTAGCGGCTGTGGGCGCTGATCAACCCCGGCATCACGGTCCGGTCGCGGGCGTCGATGACTTTCGCATTCTTCGGGTATTCGAGGTTCCGCCCGACGTTACGCACCTTGCCGTCCGCGATGACGATGACGCCGTTGGCGATCTCCTTGCCAGTGATCGTGATGGTGTTGCCGGTGAGGACGACGACGAAGCGCTCTTCGCCGTCGGCACCCTCTCCCACGATGCTGTCGGCCGCGACCGATTGCGGCGGGGAGGCATGCGCGAAAGGAGCGAGAGCCACCATGACTAGCGCGCCAGCGCTCAGCACTCGTGCCAGACGCGCGTGCGCGAATGTGCGACGCGCGCTGCTGCGCGAGACCGCGCGGGCTGAAGCCCGCGGCTCGGAGGGGGCCTGCGGTTTTGAGCGTTCGTTTAGAATCGCCTGATCCCCTTGGTTCCGTCGTGTACGACCTTGCCGTCGATCACCGTGATCAGGCAGGCCGACCGCGGATCGAGCGGATCACCGGTCCAGATTCCGAAATCGGCGTCCTTGCCGGCCTCGATACTCCCGATCCGATCATGCACACCCAGTGCTTCGGCCGGTATCTGCGTGACGCCGCGCAACGCCGGGTACGGCAGCCACCCGTACCAACAGGCCATGGCGGCTTGAAAGCTGAGCTCGTGTTGCGGGATGCCGCCGAAGCCGACCGCATCGGTGTTGATTCCGAGCCGCCGCACACCGTTCTTCCACCAGCCCGAGGCGTTTCCGATCATGCGGCGGGCGGTGCGGTCGAACTCATACTGCCGCGGGCCGTTGATGGTCCAGCAATCGGTTTTGGCGACGATCGGCCCGACTTTCCAGGCGTTGAACGTGCAATGGTCCAGGACGGTCCACAGTTTCATTCCCAGGTGATACTGTTCGACGGTCGTGAGCAGGACCTGATACCACTGCGTGTGAACGGAGAGTGGATACTCGCCACGGAACAGCCCGCGGAAGTCGTCGAAGATCGGGTCGTATTCGGGCTTTTCGGCGGTCTCGCCCTTCTCGAAGGCCTCCCAAGCCCGGTGGTAAGCGCGGGCCTTGAGCAAGGTCTGCCGCGTGTTCCAATTCATGAACATCCGCCGCACGCCGCCGAAATACCATTCCGGGTTGCCGGCCTGGGCGATTTTGAGCGAGCCGGGCGAACGCATGAAGACTTCGTCGGGATTGGCGCCGGCGGTCTTGACGATGCTGCCGAAGCCGCTGATGTTGGTTCCACTGCCGGGGATAAACAGGACGGCCGTCACGCCGCCGCTCGCAGCGCGTTTGATGCGAGCGTTTCCGGGCTCGATTCCGGCGCGCGTGTTCAAGCCGGGATTGGTCAGATAGACCATGTCGTTAAAGTCGCCGCCGGCGGTGTGGTTGTGCGCGTCGACCAAACCGGGAACGAGCCAGGCCTCGGGCATTTCGACTACGCGGTAGCCGTCGGGGACCTCCACCGATTCACTCGGCCCGACGGCCTCGATCCGGCCGCCCTTGACGAGCACGGTCGCGTTGTTCACGACGCTGTCGCGATCGTCCATGCTGACGACCTTGGCTACGCGGAAGGCGAGCGGCCGCGGACCGGTCGGTTCGGCGCTATCCGGTGGGTCCGGCGCCGTCTGAGCCGCCGCCGGAAGAGCAAGCATCGGATTCAGCGTAACGAACAGGGATACCGCCATCGCGAACCGAATGCCCGCGCCGGCCGGCCGCGACGCACTCGATGAACCCTGAACCCTGAACCCTGAACCCTTCATCGTTTCAGCTCCGCAACCTCGCGACCGCCAACAATCACCCGTTCCAGCCGACCGGCCGCGTCAAACGGGTGGCCGGTGTAGATCAGGATGTCGGCGTCCTTGCCGACTTCGAGCGTGCCGACCCGGTCGTCGATGCCGTACATACGCGCCGCGTCCACCGTCAAGGCCCGCAGCGCCGCGTCGCCGCCGAGGCCCTGTTGGACGGCGTACAAACCCATCAGCGGCAACGCCCGCGCCCCGTCTTCCGCATCGCTCTGCAGCGCCACCGGGATGCCTCGGCGACTCAGGTCGGCCGCTTGATTGTACGACACTCGGTCCCGCGGGCGCAGGATCGTCGGCGGCACGACGACGCCCACCAACGCGCCGCGCCGGCCATTCTCGTCGCTGCCGTCCGCAGCCGCGCGAATTCGCTTTTCCAACTCGTCCGAGACATCCGCCGAGTCCTCCCCGCCGAGCAACACCACCCGCAGGCCGTATTCGTCGACCAGCAACTCGAGCGCCGCCTTGATTTGCCCCGCCGTCCGCGCCTGTACGACGGCCGGAACCTCGCCGGCCAGCAGCGCGCGATACGGCTCGAGCTTCTCGTTGACTTTGGGCGGCTCGGGGCGCCCGTCCTTTCGGCGGCGGCGGCGCGAGACCTTGAATTCCACCGCGGACTTGTCCGTGCGCGTCGCGGCGAAGCCGACCGAGAACATATCGCCGAGCTTCACCTCGCCGGCCATGTGATCCTCGCGGTCGAGCTTCGCGTCGATCTCCGGGCGCCCGCTGCCGGTCTCGAAGTCGATTTCCAGATGAACGTCTTCGCCGCTTAATTCGCCTTCGACGAGGAGCTCATCTTCGGCCTGGGGAATGTTGATTCGCCCCTCAATCCGCGTTCCCGAAAGCTTCAGGGTCGCCGTCCCGGAGAAGTCCTCGGGCAGCGGCGGACCGCTGACGGTCCATTCCCACGTGCCGGTGATCGGATCGACCTTGCTCTCCTCCTCCTGCTCGACCAGCTCCTCTTTCGGTTTCTGCCCGGCGGCGACTCCCTTGGCGCGGTCTTCCTCCCATTTCTTCAGCTTCTGGTAGTACTCCTTCCACTTCTTGTCGTACTTCTTCCCCGCTTCGAGAGCCTTGCGCAACGACTCAACCGATACCAGCGGATCGCTCCCCAGAATGAATTTCATGCCGGTCAACTCGCGAACCAGCATGTCTCGCCGCGATCGGCCGTAGGTCTTCACCGCGGCCATACGGCCTCCATAGGAGCCCACCCGGTACGGACTCAGGATGACCGTGGTCACGCCCGCTTCGGCGACCAGCCGCTGCTCGCGCCCGGCCACGCCGACGACGCCGTGAATCGGCAGGTCGGGGCCCACGCGCGTGCGATCCCCCTGCAAACCGAGATGCCCGTGGGCGTCAATGAAGCCCGGCATGACGAATCCGTGTCGGCCGGCGTCAATCACGCGCGCGAAGGGTGGATGCGGGACGCGGTTTCCGATCGCGCGAATCTTGCCCCCCTCGATCAGCAAAGCTCCGTCATGGATGACGCTTCCGTCGCCCACCCAGACGGTGCCGGCTTTCACGACCAACCGGTCGGTGTGCGGTGCCTCAAAAACGCGGCGACCGGCGACGTAAACTTGCAGGACGTGGCTGCTGATGCCCAGCGGCTCACCGCTGAGCACAAGAAAGTCGGCGTCCTTTCCGGGCGCGAGACTGCCGACACGCTCAGCGACGCCGAGAATCTCCGCGGGGATGCGCGTGATCGCCGCCAAGGCCCGCTCACGCGGCATGCCGCCGCGCATCGCGAGCGCGGCCACCATACCCAGGTCTTCGCGAGTGTCCCCTTCTCGGCCGGCCAGCGCGACGCGCGACAGGGCCGGTCGCCCTTCGGCATCGGCCAATCGGCCCGCCGTCGCCGCGCGGGATCGCAGTGCATCGGGATGCGGACCGAGGTTGGCATCCGCACCGCGATAGCGTTGCTCGAGCCGCAGGACGACGGGCAGGCCAGATTTTTCGAGCGCTTCGACGAGCTCATCGCCTTCGGTCATGCCAATCAGGTAGCAGCGCCAATCATGCCGTTTTGCGAATGCCAAAGCCCCCTCGATGTCCGCCGCTCGTCGCACTTGAATGCGCAAAGGCAGCTTCGCCGACCAGGCCTTGGCGAATGAGCGGGCGTGTACGTCGAACATACCGGTTGCCGATCCGACGCCCGCCTCCGCCAGCGCTATCTGCCGCTCCAACTCCAGAAACTGCCCGAGCCGCGAGTCCGGCCGCTGCCTGCGGGCCGGCTCGATCGCCACGTCCGACGAAGCGTAGAAAGGAACGTCCACCACGCCGGGCGGATCGAACACACCGAGATTGATGGTCAGGGCCGATTCGGGCTCGAGCGCGCGTTCGCTCGGCCGGCCGGCCAGCTTCACCGTTGCACCGCGGCCGGACACCAGACGATGCCCGCCGGGGTCGAGGTGAACCGTGGTGGTGCCCCGCGCGAGGAACTCGTCGTAGCGGGCATAGGTGTCGAAGAAGTCGAGAGCCCGATACGCCCCGCTCACGGAGCGTTCTCCTCCGTGACGGCCGCCCAGCGCGCTCCCCGCCGACACGAAACCCGGACAGACCGTCGCGTCGCGCAGGTCGATCAACGCCAAGTCCGGCGGTACTTCGAGATCGCGCCCCACCGCGACAATCTTCCCGTCGCGAACAATGATCATGCCGCGTTCGATCGGCCCGGGCTGATCGGCCGTCACCGGGTAGAGCGCTCTTGCACGCAGGGCGAACGAGGCCCGCGCCGCCGGTTGCTCGTCATCCGCCCGGGCTTCCGCCGGCACGACGACGAGGCAAACGATCAGGGCTCGAAACAACCTGACGGCGTAGGCACGCGACAAGGCCGCAACTCCTCAAGTCAATGGTCTGCTCGGTTGTTCACTTCTCCGCCGGATCGTGTTCCGACAGCAACCGCTTCAGCCGGAAGTCCTTGTCCCGCTCGTAGGCCGGGATTCCTTCGATGAAAACCTGCTCGACCACGCTCGTGAAATCGAGCGGATCCCCGCTGAAGATCACCAGATGGGCATCCTTGCCGACTTCGATCGACCCCAGGCGCCCTTCCAAACCGAGGATCTTGGCTGGGTTGATCGTGATCGCCCGCAACGCCACGTCGCGCGCCATCCCCGCACGCACGCAGCGCGCCGCCTGGTAGTTCGGCATGCGCTCGGCCAGAGATGCGTCGGGTCCCGGAACCAAGGCAAAAAGCAACCCCGCATCCGCAATCCGCTTCGGCACAAATGTCTCGCGCACCTTGCCCGTCAGCGGATCCGTTTCGCGGTGCGTCAAGTCCGGCGGCAGCACCACCGGCCGCGCCGCCTTCTTCAGCTCCGCGACCGCCTTGAAGCACTCGCCGCCCAACACGAAGACCGATCGGTCCAGGAAGCCGGCGTCGCTTGCGGTCTTCACGGCGTGGCCGACGTCCATTGCACTGCCGCAGTAGAGAAACGCGCCGAGCGGTTTGGCCACGATCGGCCCGTCTTCCCCGGCCACGCGAACCCGCCCACCGGTCAGCCGAACCAGATTGAAGTGCTTGTCGTCGATGTCCTCGGCCCGGATGAGATCGCGGCCGCGGTTTCGGGCTTCGGCCGGCCCCACGTCGATCTTCTTGTCTTTCTCCTTGAGATCCTCCTCGTAGCGCTTTTCAGCCAGCTTGTCGAGATAGTCGTCCAGCTCCAAAAACGTCTCGCGCAGCGTCGCCATCTGGGCCATGCGGTCCGAACGCAAGCGCGGCGAGATCGCGATCTTCAGGAACGCCCCCTCCGCAATCGTCATCTCCCCCACCGTCATCCCGATCGGCCGCACGACCCGACCCAGGCCGCCGATCACCGTGTTGTTGCCCGGAATCACGTGAACCGCCGTGATGCCCAGCCGCAAACAGTCCTCGAAGTACAATTGCGAGGGGTCGATCGCGTCGGCGACATTGAGGTGCGGCACGACCGGCCGCGCCTCGTTCGCGACGTCCAGGCCCCGCGCCGTACCGACCACGATCATTCCCGGGAAAACAACCTTGCCGGAAACGTCGTAGACGCGCGCGTCATAAGGCACCTCAACGTCCTTGCCGACCGCGACGATCTTGCCGCGTTCGATCAGCACCGTGCCCTTCTCAATCGGCTCCCCCACGATCGGGATGATCCGCCCGCCGGTCAACGCAACCTTCTCCGGCGGCGCGCCATTCACCGTGGCCGCAACCAACCCGGCCAAGACCACAATGCCTGTTTTGCAACAAGCCCGCCGAGCCACAGCCCCTCCACTGGTCCGCCGGCCGCACAATTCGTTATTCGTAATTCGCAATTCGCTATTCTTCATACACCACCTGCCCGTCGATCATCACCAGCCAAACGCGACTGGTCGGGTCGAAAGGTTCCGCGCTCCAAATCACCAGGTCCGCCGCCTTTCCGGGCTCGAGCACGCCGACCTGATCGGCAACACCGATCAGCTCCGCCGCCGAAGCGGTGATCGCCTTCAACGCTTCGTCTTCTGAAAGTCCGTAACGAACGGCGAACATCCCCTGCCGAACGAGTCCTTCCTCGCCGCGCAGCTCGTGCGCCGTCAGCGCAAAACGCACGCCGGCGTCCAGGAGCTGCTTCGCCGTATTGAGTCGCGGATCATCGGCTTCGCCGCTGCGCCGCCGATATCCGCGAGGTGTGACGTAGATCGGACCGAAAATCACCGGCACGTCGGCCGCCCGCAACTGGGCCAGACACTGATACGCCTCGATCCCTTCCTCCAAGGTGAATCGAAGCTCGAACTCCTTCGCCAGACGTAGGGCACTGAAAATGTCGTGCTGTTTGCGGGCCTGAATCCGCAAAGGAACTTCGCCGGCAAGCACCTGACGGAGGATCGGCAGCGCCGCCGCGGGCGGGGTGTCGGCACCGTGCAGCGCCAGGCCCTTGCCGTCGCGCCGCGCGTCGTAAAAGGCCTTTCGAAAAACGAAATCGACTCCCATCCGCGTGGTCGGGCGGCGTGTGTGAAAAGTGGGCTGCGGGCCGCGCCGGGGCGGCAGTCGATTGCGGCGCCCGCGCCGGCTAGGGTCACCGCCCATCGTCGCCTTCGCCGCCGCCGCCCTGCGGACGATGCGCGAGCCGAGCGGCCCGCCGGTCTTGACGATCGCGCCGCGCGTCCCGATCACACTCGCCGAGTCGGGCGAAACGAACACCGTCGTCACACCCTCCTTCAAGAGCCGGTCAAAGTCGTTCGACAGCAGGTTGACCGAGTCGATCACGAACAGGTGCGGAATCACCTCGGAGGAGTGCTCGGCCCAGGATAAGCTCGCCGACGGACCCACCGAGCCCATCTCGCCATCGGCACCGTCGGCGGCATCGGCACCCAGGTGATTGAGCGGATCGCCGTAGCGAGTCGCATGGATCACGCCGTCACAACCGCACGCACGTTTGTGCTCCTGCGCCGCCCGCAGGAATTCGTCGAGCGCGGCGCGGATACTCCCCCGCCCGAAGCGCGGCGGCGACTGCGGGACCTGGAAATCGAGCGCACACGAGGCCTCTACCAGGCCCGGCGTGATCACGCCGCCGGGTTTCTCAATCACCCGCGCGCCCTCGGGAACAGCGAGGTCGTTTCCAACGGCCTCGATCTTCCCGTCACGCACGACGATTGTGGCGGCACTCAACACTTCGCCCGAAACGGTGTGTACACGCATGGCTTTGAGGACGACCACGTCGGCGCTGAGAGTCGCCGCACTCAGCCAGGCTGCCGCCGCCGGCAACATCACACGCCCTACTGTGAGTTTCCCGTTTCGCATTACCGCTCCCGCTGCTCACTTGGCTCGGCGACGAACACGCGCCGACCGCCTACGTACACCGCCAACACGCGCGATCGCAAATCCAGCGGGTCGCCGGAAAAGACCACCAGATCTGCCAGCCGTCCGCGTTCGATCGATCCGACGCGGTCGGCGATTCCCAACGCCGTCGCCGGGGCGCTGGTGATCGCCCGTCGCGCCGCGGCCGGGCTCATCCCGTTGCGCACCGCGACCGCGGCGGCCGTGCGCAGGCTGTCGGCCGCTCGACCCGGCAGGCCGCCCGCGATCGTCACCCGCACGCCGGCGCGCTCGAACACGCCGGCGGCCGACGCGTCGCGCGGGGACGAAGAGAACTCATACGGATCAACGATCACACCGATGCCGGCGGCCGCGATCTCGCGCGCAACCGCCCGCGCATCGTGCGTGTGCCGCAACGTCAGCTTCAGCCCGTGGGCCTTGATCAGGTCTAACGCCACCAGCACGTCCGCGCCGCTCGGCGTCGTCATAATGCCGGCGAGCTTGCCCCGCGTGAATTGCGCGAGCGCTGCCGGCCCGCCGCTTGCGTCGTCGCGCGCCCGTTGCAGCTCGCCGCGTAGCATCGCGATCGCGCCGGCCCGCGAGGTCGGCTCGCGGTCCGGTTGAAAGACCGCGGGCGCGAGCGACAGCTTCAGCGGCCCCGCGTCGTCGAGCAGGATCGGTCTGGTGCGCGGCCCCGAGGTCTGGCAAATCGCAATTCGCCCGCCGATCAGGTTGTCGTCCTTGGGAACCAGGGCAAACGTCGTCACGCCGGCCCGCAACGCCACCCCCAATTGAGCGTGGTAGCGGTCGAAGGCATCTTTGGCAACGGCCTCCGGCTGAAGCGCACTGTCCCGCTCGCTCAAGTTGCCCCAGGCACCCAGCGCCGCGTCAATGTCGATCAGACCCGCCGAGATAACGGCGCCGGCGTACGACTCGCTGGGCGCGCCCACCGGCGCGTCGCCGCCGACCTGAAGAATCTTCGGGTCCTCGATGACCAGCAGGGCGCCCGATTGCAGCTCACCCTCGGAATTGACGTACGCCGCCGCACGAATGACGTGCGTGCTCGGCTGGGCCGGTGCTGCCGCGGGAAACGCGAAATACGCAAGCAACGCAAGCACGGCGTGGGCGCACGAGGACGCCGTTACGCCGGGAAAATTGCGAGAACCGGCCCGACGGGCGGGATCGTGCGTCTCGGCGTGGTTCACTCCGAGTCCTCCGCGTCGTCTGCCCGATAGACTTCGACGCCCCCGACAAACACGCGCTCGACCCTGGCATCGGGAGCAAACGGGTGCGCACTCCAAAGCACGAGGTCCGCCGACAATCCACGGCGGACGCGGCCGATGCGCGCCTCCAGACCGAGCAGGCGCGCGGCCCCGGAGGTCAGCGCCGTGAGAGCCGCGTCGTTATCGAATCCATGGCCGGCCTCGCGCGCCGCGCGCAGCGCCAAGTGCCGGGTAGGCGACGCGCCCTCACGTCCCGGGCCGGAACCGAGATAGACCTCCACCCCGGCCGCCGCGAGGCGGGCTGCCGCGTCGGCGCGGTGATGCTGAAGAGGTCCCGCCGAGAATTGCACGGGCGGCGCCGCGCCGCCGAGCACGACCGGGATGCTTCGGTCAGCGAGCAGCTCGGCCACGTGATGGGCGCCGCTGGCACCTTCGAGAATGAGCGCGATGTTGAATTCGTCGGTGATTGCGAGCACATTGAGGATGTCCTCGGGGCGATACACCTCAACCCGCAACGCGAGCTCCCCATCCAGCACACGCAGGAGCGTTTCCTTCCCGCGGTCCTTCTTGGGTGGCTCGGGCTTCTTCAGCTCGTCCTTGCCTTTTTTCCCGGCGTCTCTCTTTTTGTCTCGCTCGCCGGCCGGCTTCTCTTTTCCTTTCTTCGCAGCCCGAGCCGCCCCGGCCCCCCGCCCCGGGCCCTTTCGCCCCGCCCGTTGCGTCGTACCCTTCTTGGCCGACTTCTTGGCCCCGTCTTCCTTTTGCTCGGCCTTTTCCTTCAGCTTGAGTTCGTATTCTTCCAAGTCCTCCTGGTAATCCTCCCACGCCCGACGGTATTCGACCGCACCCCGCCACAACGCCCGCAATTCGGCCGCGGCCTTGACCCGGCCGAGCGGACCCTGCCCCGGGTCCAGACCGAGCGCGGCGCAGAGCACGACTTCGTCGTCAAGCACAATCGGTTCGAGCGCGCCGTCCGCCCTCAGTCGCACCGCCGCGCCATACCCGCCCACACCGTTGAAGGTCCGGGCCGGAAGGTAAACGGTCGTGACCCCCTGCCGCAGTGCCGCTTCAATCTCTTCTTTTGCGTAGCGGTCGAACGCGTCCGCCGCCTTGCTCCAAGCCGATCGCCCGCCCTGACTGGCGCGCAAGCCCAGCGTGCTCCAGCAATCGATCAACCCCGGCGTGACGAACTTCCCGTCGCCGGCGATTCGCACAGCCGACTTGGGCAGCTCCGTTTCGTTGCCGACGGAAGCAATCTTGCCGCGCTGAAAGAAGACGTTGGCGTGCGCGATGCGCTGCCCGTCACCGACGAGCACCGTGACGTCTTCGATCGCGACGCCGCCCCTTTGCGCCGCGGCGAACGGAACGGCGATCACGAGCACGGCTACCACCAGGACGCAGCGCGCCCTTGGACCGGTCGCCCGGCCCCTCAAACCAAACCATTGGTGATCGCTCGTGCTCAGCGTGTGCAGTCGGGGTTTCCGTATCGTGTCTTGGTGCATCTTTCCAGCGCCGGGCTCGCGAAAGTCAGATTGATCGATCGACCTTTGAATGTCAATGTCCGTTGGTGGACCACAATGAGGCACACTCCGCATTATCGGCACCTCATGCTGATATCATGTAGCCCATGTCCTCGGATTCCAGGCACATCCTGCACCTCGACATGGACGCTTTCTTCGCCGCCGTCGAGCAGCGCGACCGGCCCGAGCTGCGCGGCAAACCCGTGCTCGTCGGCGGCGACCCGAACGAGCGCGGCGTCGTGGCGACCGCCAGCTACGAGGCCCGCCCCTACGGCTGCCGCAGCGCCATGCCGATGGCGCAGGCGATCCGCCTCTGCCCGCACGCCGTGGTCCTGCGCGGGCGCATGGACCGCTACGCCGAGGTCTCGCGGCAGATGTTCGCGATCATGGAGCGCTTCACGCCGCTGGTTGAGCCGTTGTCGATCGACGAGGCTTTTCTGGACGTGACCGGCTCGACGCGGCTGTTCGGACCGCAGCAGCAGATCGCCCGTGAGCTGAAGGCCCGCATTCGAGCGGAGACCGAGCTCACCGCGTCGGTCGGCGTCGCGCCGAACAAGTTCCTCGCCAAGCTCGCCAGCGACCTGCAAAAACCCGACGGGTTAGTCATCGTTCCACAGGACGGCGTGCTCACGTTTCTCGACCCGCTGCCCATCGCGCGGCTCTGGGGCGCCGGCCAGGCAGCCGCCCGGCGCTTCGAGCGACTCGGCGTGCGGAACTTCGCCGACCTGCGCCGCCTGGCGCCGGAGACCTTGCAAAGAGAGTTCGGCGACGCGGGCGAACACTTCTACCGCCTGGTGCGCGGCATCGACGACCGCCCGGTCGTGCCCGACCGCGACGCCAAAAGCATCAGCCACGAGCACACCTTCGCCACGGACATCGCCGACCGCGCGTTCCTGCGCGCCTTTCTGTTGCACCAGACCGAGCACGTCGCGCAACGCCTGCGGCGACACGACCGCCACGCGCGGACCGTGACCGTCAAGATTCGCACCCCCGATTTCGCGACGGTAACGCGGCGTACGACGCTCGAACGCCCGACGGACGTAACGGACGAGCTTTGGCAGGCGGCCGCAAGTTTGTTCGAGACCTGGACCCGCCAATCTGACGCACCGCTCCGCCTGCTCGGCGTCGGCGTGGCACAGCTTTCGGAACCCGGGACCGAGCAACTCTCTCTGTTCGCCCAGGAACAACTCGACAAACGCCGCCGCCTCGACCAGACCGCCGACCAAATCCGCGATCGTTTCGGCAAAGACGCCCTATCCCGCGGCGGCGGCCCGGCACGCTCCTAGCAACCGCCAAGCCGACCAAATGTCGCGGTGCCACGGCTGTGTCAGCCGTGCCGTTCGTGAGCACACAATCACGGCCGACACGGCCGTGGCGCCGGAATTGACACCCGGCTTAGCCAACCGGGGGCGGTACGTACATATTGATGGCGCCGGGCGCGATCTCCACCCGCGCGGGAAGCTCACCCGCCGGGTCGCCGTCGCTTTGCAGCGCGAGCCGCTGTTCGGACTCGAGCTCGACACGCCGGACCTGGTGGTAGCTCACCAGCGGGTGTTCGACGTGCCGGTTCAGCAGCGCGCGCCAGGCGTGGCCCAGCAGCCGGGCGTGGTGCTTGCAGCGAATCACACACACGTCGAGCAGGCCGTCGTCCCAGCGCGCCCGGCGGAGAATGCGCAGCCCGATCGCGTAGCGCGAGATGTTGCCCACGAACACGAGCGCCGGCTCGTTGCAGACCTCCTCCCCGTCCGCGACCACGCGCACCGCCGGAAAGCGGTACTTGAAGAAGGTCTCGAAGAACGGCCCGATGTAGTCGAGGTAGGTGATGTGCCCGTTGCGGCCGCGTGCCAGGCGTTCGACGACTTCGGCGTCGAAGCCCACACCCAGGACCGTCGCGAACGGCCGCCCGTTGAGCAGCGCCAGATCCATCGCTGCGACGCGCCCGTGACGCAGCACGTCCCAGAGCGCGTCGGCGTCTCTTCGCAGGCCTAGGTGGCGGGCGAGCAGGTTCTCCGTCCCGAGCGGCACGAGCAGCAGTGGATTGGGCCGCCCCATCAGCCCCGGCAAGGCGTCGCGGATCGTCCCGTCCCCGCCGGCCAGCGCGATGATCGTGCCGTCCACGGCGTGCCGCTCGACGCACTTCGGCAGGTCATCCGGCCCGGTCGGGTACACCAGCTCGCACGGGTGCCCCCCTTCTTCCAGTCGGCCGCGGAGCCGCTCGATCAGTCTTCCGCGCCGCCCGCTGCCGGCGACGGGATTGACGATGATCGCGATGTTGGGTCGCTCGTTCATGGGCGCCGCCGGGCTTGCATACATCCATCTTAACCGCAACGACCGATCACCGCGCGTCGAGTCCCCCGCTGCACGCCGGTCGAGGCCGCGGCGCTCATCGCCGAAAACACAGGCGGCCCCAATGCGAGACGTGCGTACGGTTGATCGAGAGGCTGATGCGATCTTTCGCCACACCGTTCCGAAGTACCGGTCGGCCCCGCGTCGGCCACCTGCCATCGTTGAATGACGCACGATTGTCGGAGTCCGGCGCGCAAACGGACCGCATCGTCACGGCCCCGCCGGTCCGCCGAAGCGAACCGGTCGGGGCCGCGGACGACGCGGCCGGTGCCCCCAGGAGGGCGGGGCCACGCGGGCAGGCCCCTACGGGAAGAAGTAGAAGTCATCCTCGTAGTACGAGTCCTCGTAGTACACCTCCTCGTAGTAGAAGTCGTCCACGAAGTACGATTCTTCGTAGTAGTACTCGTTCACAAAGGTGTCCTCGTAGTACACCTCTTCGACCGCGTAATACGCCGGCTCGTAATAACCGGTGGAAACGCCGCTCACGGCGAAATCGAATCCCGGCACGTAACCCAGGATTTCCAACTCGTCGCAGCCCGTCGCCGTCATCAGCACGGTCCCCAGCAGCGTCGTGGTCAAAAACGCTTTCATGATCGTCTCCTTCGTCGTCTGGTGCCGGCCGCAGCCGCACGTCCGCGTCGTCCATGTCCGTCACCACCTCTGACGGCCGAGGTCCTGTACCTATTCAAAGGAGCGGTTGGAGAATATTTCAGAAAGGGTCGCCCGGTGGGCAAAATGCCGACCGCACCCTTTGTTTGGCTGGCCCAAACCTACGTCCGGTAACTCAGGGGCGCTGCATCAGCGCGGCAATTCGAATTGCACGTTGACGAACTCGAAATCGTCGAGATCGCCGCGGCAACTGACGGCGCGGATCTGGATCGAGTTCGTGCCTTCGTGCAGCAGGCTCGCTCGAAAGCGGCCGGTGAACTTGCCGAAGCTGCCGTCGCGCGGGGACGCGTCCAAATGCACGTCGAGCAGCCGGCCGTTGATGCGAATCTCGTGCGGGCACTGCACGCCTTTGGCCATGAGCGTCAGCTTGACGCGTCGCCGCAGGTTGTCCGGGAACTGCTCCGCCGCCACTTCGAAGGTCGCCGTGTAGCTGCCGCCCTCCGCCTCTTTCTGGAATTGGCTGTTGATGCGGCCCTCGAAACGGTTGTTGCCAAGATGGTGGACAACCGGCACGGCCTCCAACGCGATCACACGCGCGTCGAGCGGGCGGAGTCGAAAATCTTGTGCCAGCGTCCCGCCGCGCAAGCGCGAGCGAGGCACGTTGACCGCGTCCGGCAGATAGCCGCTGCGCGAGGCGGAGACGGCGAAGAACTCGGGGACCTCGGGCACGAACATGATGTAGCGCCCGTCCGTACCTGTGACGGCCTCTAACGCCGGTTGATCGGGCAGGTCCAGACGAATGCTCACGCCGCCCAGCGGCTCGCCGGTCTCGTCATCGCTCGCGAGCCCGCGAATCGTCCCGACCGTGTGGTCGGCCGAGCCGGCTTCGGCCCGGGGCCGCTCGATCGAATACAACGGGAGATAACGGTAGTAGACCTCGAGCATCAGTGTGCAGAGCGCGGTCTGGTAGACCCGCCCACCGACCGGCGCCCATTCGCCGATCGGATCCCAACTCCCCGCCGATCGTCCGGACTTGTTCTGATTGGGGAGCAGCGCGCTCTTGACGCCCTCGTTCCAACGATCCCACAGCATTCCGCCGTGCTGGAAAAGCGCGAGTGTCGCATAGTACCAATAGTAGGTGTTGGCCGCTTCCCATTCGGGCAGTTGCTGCGAGATCGCGACCGCCGACACCTGCATTCGCCGATCGTCGTGCGGCACGCCCAGCAATTGCTGAACGAACATCGCCTCGGCGGTCATGGCCGGCGTGAAGCGCCGTCCGGGCCGGTAGGCGTAGAGCCCGGGGCGCGACGGGTCGCTGACCCGCTCGAGCCAGTCGCGCGCCCCCGCGATCGCTGCGGGCGCGACGTCGATGCCGGCGATCTGGGCGCTCTTCATCGCCATCACCTGCCAGCCGAGGACCGACGTGTCACCGGCCTGGCGCGGCTCGTAGCGCCAGCCGCCCTGCCGCTTGTTTCGCGCCCGCTCGATGAAGCGGATCGCCCGGCTGACCGGATCGCGCAGGGCCGGATCGTGGGTCATGCCAAAGGCCTCGGACATTGCGATGGTCGCGATGCCGTGGCTGTACAGCGTTTCGCCGCCGCGCAGGTCGCCGTTGCGCTCCTGGCGTTCGAGCAGCCAGCTCAAGCCGCGCTCGACGTTCTCGCGGTACGGGCCGTCCACGACCTGCGAGTGCCCCGCCCCGAGAAAACACAGCAGCGACAGCCCAGTCAGTGCCACGTCCACTTCGTACCCCGACGTCCCGCCGCACTGCTCGCAGCCGTCATCGAATCCGTCGGCGTCCCAACTACCGTTCGGGCTTTGATGCTCGGCGAGCCACTTTAAGGCCCGTGCGACGGTACGTTCGGTCTCGTCGCTGCCGCCCATGCGCCTCAGGATGCCCGGCCGCCGCTCGGGCGCTCGATTGGCGTACTTTCTGGCCGGCGGCTGCATCTCGCTGGGCAGGCGCAGGCCGAGGTCGGGAGCTTTCGGCGCGATGCGTCGGCGATCGACGCCCCAGCGAACCGGGATCGCGTTGGCCGGCGTCGTCGATCGCACGAGTGCGAGGGCCGCCAAACTGACCGGCTCTCGGGCCGGCTCGCGGCCCCGCGTCGGTTCCACCGCCACCACGCGGGCGCCCGGCGAGTCCTTCGCTCGCAGTGCGTCGGTCGACACGTTGCCGCGCGGTGACGGCACGTTAACCGACGCGATTTTCGGAGCCGCTTTTTCAGATGTCGACGCCATCGCACCCGCGGCAGGCGCCGGCAGGGAGAGCTCGGGCAGTGGCGGCATCGCCGGTTTCACGCGCGAGCGGCTGCTCTCAGCGCGCATCATGTGTTTCGGTGCCGCTTCGGCCGCTACGCTGGTCGTCGCGGCCAAGCTCGATTCGGATCGCCGGACCTCGCGCGCAGCCGGAATCACCTCGACCCGCGAGTCGGCCGCTGCCGACGCAGCCGGCGGCGCGTCTACGCCCCTTCGCACCGGTTTGGCGTCCACAGCCGCAAGACGCAGCGACGTTTCTCGCGCCGGCTCACCACGCGCCGGCCGCTCGGCCGGGAGCTTGACATCCATCGTCGGCGAAATGGCCGGGGCAACTTGCACACGGCGCGATGGATCGAGTTCCGGCCGAGATGGTGAGCTGTCTCTTGCGACCCGATCGGAGTCCGCACTGAGCATGGAGTCCGGCGGATCGGGCCGCCCCTCGCCGGGCTCAACGCGCGCCAGCGCGGTGGACTCCGCCTCGGCGTCGGCGCGGGCGCGCACGTCCCGGCGAAGCGGCGTGGCCACCGCCGCCGCCATCCGCCGGCCCGGTTCCGGCGTTGGCTGCGCCTGCGCCACGTTTTCCATCGGCAGGTCCACGTCGAGCGGGAGTAGCGTTTCGTGCGACACGAGCGTGACTTGCGGGCCGGTCGCGCGGGCCGTGTCCGGCGCGGCGTCGCGCGGCGCCACATCTTCCGCCGGCATCGGCTGGCGCATCGCCGCATCGGCCAGTGCTTCGTTCTTCCGTGGCACGTCGAGTTCGACCGCCGGCAGCGCCGGTTGCGAAGTCGGCACCGCGTGCTGAGGCCGGGTCACGGCGGTCGCGAGCTGCGCAGGCGCCGGGGCCGCGCGCTCGGCCTCGACCACCGCGGTTTGCTCCGCTTCCTGTGGAACCTCCACGTTCAACGCCGGCGGCTCATCGAGTTGTGCGATCGGATCCTCGAGCGGCGGCGCCTCCGGCGGTCGCGCCGGGGCGTCGGCCGCGGCGACCTCGATCTCCGGCTGATCGTCGGTCTCCAACGGCGCGCGCTCGACCTCCAACGTCGCCAACGCATCCGGCATCTGCACGACGAGCGGCGTTTCCCGCTGGACGAGCTGCACTTCCACCGGCGTCGGCGAATCGATCTCGGTCATCTCACCCAGAATCTGCGAAGCGATCTCGCTGTTGTTGCTCGGAGAAACGAGTGCGACCTGAATTTCGCCGCGCTGCCGCATCGCGTCGGCCAGCGACGCCGACACTTCCCAGAAGCTGAACAGCAGCAGCAGCAGCAGGTGGGCCATGAGCGACGCCAACAGGCAGCGCATCAGCAGGCTCAACCGGCGGTCCTTGAGGCTGCCCATGAGCGCCCGCAGCAACAGAAGCAACGCGAGCGCGAGCAGCGCTAACAACAGCCACGGCCAGATGTCGGACCAGAGCCCGGCCCAGTTGATCGTCTGCGCAATGACCTCCGTGTCGGAGAAGACCTCTCGCGACGATGTGTAATAAAGGTTGTAGTCGTTCGGCCGGTCCGCACGCACGCGCTGCTCCGGCCGGTCGGAGCTGAAGTACAGCGCGAAGCCGAGCTGGCTCAGCCCGGGATCGAGCTCGTTCGCCGCCGTGTTTACGCTGGGGCCTAAGTTCGTCGGCGGCTCGAGGCCGCCGCGCAAGCGCCGCGCGCGGTACAGATCGAACCCGCCCTCGCCTTCGGGCCGGTCCGACGCAAAGTACAGAAAATCGCCGACCGGGCTCACGCACGGCACGCCTTCGTTGTAAGGCGTATTCAGCGCGACCAATGGCACGGCTTGGCGAGCGCCGCTGTCGGTCAATTCGGCCTGATACAGATCGTAGGTGCGCTGAAACAGGTCCTCGCGCACGGTCGCGGGCCAGGCATTGGGATTCGGCTTGTCCGTGTCGCTGGGTTGCGGGCGGTTGGAAGCGAAGTAGAGCGTCGTAGCGTCGCGCGTCACCGCCGGTCCGTAATCGTTGAATTCGGAATTGACCAGCGGGCCGAGGTTCGCCGGCGGGAGCCAGCCATTCGCGCCGCGATGCGAAACCCACAGGTCGTATCCCCCGGACCCGCCCGGCCGGTCGCTGTAGAAGTAGAGCGACTTCCCGTCGGCGGTCGGCTCCGGGCCGAGATCGTCGTACTCGCCGTTGACCCCCTCGAGCGGCTCGGCCTCGCTCCAGCCGTCGGGCCGCCGCCGGCTGAAGTAGATATCCGCGTTTTCCCCCGCCTTGCCGCGCACGAAGAAGAGCGTCAAACCGTCCCAGCTCAGCCGTGGCTCATAGTCCTGTTCGCTGGTGTTGATCAGCTCGGCCAGCGGCAGCGGCGGCTGCCAGAGAATGTCGCGCGGCGTGGTGCGCTCGATAGGTTCGCGAATCGTGTCGGCGTCGGAATAGTAGGTGTGCCGTTCGGGAAGGTAGTTCCAAATCGTGACGCCGACCGCGGCGAGTAGCAGCACGATCGAGCTGACGATCAACACTCGCTTCACGACGATCCTCAAACTGCGGCACAGGCTGATAGCCTGTGCCACACGCGCCGAATCAAATCGTTAATCGCGAATCCCGAATCCCGATCCACAATCGGTTGTGTATCTTCCACAATTCGTTCTTCGCAATTCGCTATTTGCAATTCGCTATTTGCAATTCGCTATTCGCTATTCACCTATTCCAACACCGTGTCGAGATACGGTTCCTGTATCCCGCTGCTCTTGCAGATATCCAACACCCGCACCACGTTGGAATACGCCGTAGCCCGGTCGCCGCGCAGCGTGACCTTCTGCTCCGGGTTCGCCGCGACGGCCTCTGCCACCATGGTGCGCAACGCCTCCGGCTCGACTTGCCGGCCGCCGACGATAATGCCGCCGGCGGCGTCGATGTTGATGACCAGCTCGCGCAGCATGGCACTGATCGGTCCGGACGACTTGGAAACCGGCAGCGCAATCTGCATCTCGCGCTCTTCCTGATGAAACGTCGTCGCCACCAGAAAGAAAACCAGCAGCAGGAAAACCATGTCGATAATCGGCGTGAGCTCGATCGCCACCTGCGAATTCTGCTCTCTGGCTTGGATCAGCACGCTACGGCCCCTTCTCTACGACGTCGCCACCCGCGCGCCGGCGGGCAAGTCGTCAATCTTCTTTCCGTCAACGGCGACTTCGACCGCGGCCACAGGCCCGCTGTCCGTCTCACCCGAGGCACCCCCGGCCCGCACCGCTTCGTCCTTCACGCCCTCGGGCGCCATGGGCCTGCCAATTCGTTCTTCGCTATTCGTAATTCGTAATTCCTCCCCAGCTACGCCCCGAACCCGGCTCTTGCCGGCAAACTCCTCGACGAAATCCACCGTCATCTGGTCGATCTCCGTCACGAGGTGCTCGATCTTCGCGCTGATCCAATGGTGCCCGATCAACGCCGGAATCGCGACCGACAGCCCCGCCGCCGTCGTGATCATCGCCTCGTAGATGCCCTTCGCGAGCAACTCGGTCTTGCCGAGCGCCTCGGCCGACATGGCGACCGTCTGAAACGCCGTGATCATGCCGAAGATCGTCCCCAGCAGCCCCAGCAGCGGTGCCACCGAAGCGATGACGGACAACACGCGCACGTTCTTGCGCAGCTTGAACACTTCACGCTCGCCGGCGTCGCCGATGTGCTTTTCGAGCAGCGCGACCGGCTCGTGCAGCCGTTTGATGCCCGCCGCGAACACGTTCGCGACCGGGCTGCCGTTGGTCTTGCAAAACTCCAGCGCCCGGTTCGCGTTGCCGCTACCGTCGTTCAACGCCGACCGCAGGCTCGGCAGAAAACCGGGCGGAATGACCTTTCGGCGGCGCAGGCTGACGAACCGCTCGACGATCACCGCCAAAGCGACCAGCGACGCGATCCCGATCGGGATCATCATCGGGCCGCCCTTTGTGACAAAGTCCCAAATCGACTGAATCTCGACCGCCTCGGCGGCCTGCCCGGCGTTCACCTGCGCCAATGTCAGTCGGCTGATACCCATGATCATCGCGTTCACGATTCGTGCTCCTGCACTGGTGAGGTGTGCTACTTGCCCGTGTTGCGCTCATCGCGCCCGGGAATGGAACCGCCCTTGACCGACTTCAGCCGCTTGGAGGCCGGCCCGGCCCAGCGAGTTTCCTTGTACTTCTCGGCCACCGCCTGGAACTGTTGGCGGGCCTCGACCGGCTTGCCGAGCGCTTCGAAACAGCGGCCGGCCTCGTACAACGCCGCGGCGCTCCACTCGGGATAGGCGTACAGAATGTCGACCTTCAGGAATTCGCGGACCGCTTCGTCGTGGTTCTTTTGCGCGAAGAGGCACTCGCCGATCTGGAACTGGGCCCGGGCGGCGGTCGCGCCCTTGTGCCGCTCGACGACGTCGCGGTACGCCGTAATGGCTTCGTCGAAACGCTTCAGGTTCTCGCGGGCCCAGCCGATCCCGAATCGGGCCTGGAACCACTGGTCGCTGTCGCCGAACCGCGCGAGGTAATCCGCGAAGGCCTTCTCGCTGCGCGGCCAGTGCTGCAGCTCCGCCAACGCCTCGCCCAAACGCAGCAGGCTGGGCTGGTAGGCCGGGTCGGACTCGAACCGCTCGACGACGCGCGTAAAGTGTTCGACGGCCTGTTTGGGCCGCGCCGTCTTGAACAGCGCCTCCCCGCAGAAGAGGCTCGCCGAAGCGAGCAACGGGCTTTCGGAGAAGCTTGTGACGAATTCCTCGAACAGCTCCGCCGACTTCTTCAATCGCCCCAGTTCGAATTCACAGACCCCCAGCCGATACGTCGCCAATTCGCGAACGTCGGCCGGCAGGTCTTTCGCGTCATTCTGCCCGAGCTTGCGCAACTGGCGCAGCAGCTTCGCCGCCGCCGCATAGCGCTTCGCGCCCGCCTCGATCTCGGCCAATTCGAGCATGGCGTAGAGATTGACCGAGCCGCCGCCGTCAGCTCTCAGCAATTCGCGATAGGCGGCGGTCGCCTGCTCGCTCTTTCCGGTTTGTCGCAGGCACCAGGCCTTCTCGTATTGCAGCGCGGAGCGCTCGGAGGGGGAAAGCTGGGCCAGACCGCGCCGCGCGATTGCGATGGCCTTCAGGGCTTCCTCGTGCCGATCCAGCCTCGAAAGCGCGATCGCCAGTTGGGCGCGGCCGTGGGCAGCCCGGTCGTGGGCCGGGTGTTTCTCGAGCAGTTTCGCGAATACTTCACGCGCCCCTTTGAATTTCTTGGCAGCCATAAGCGCCTGTCCACCTTGGAACAGCGCTTCGGCCGCGAGCTCGGCGGGCGAGTCGTCGCGGGCCACGTTCGCAAAACGGTCCGCCGCCAGCTCGAAGTCGTTGCGCTTCAGGGCGATCGCGCCGAGATGGTTCTGCACGTAGGGGGCGAAGCGCGAGTCGCCGCCTTTCGCGAGCACCTGCTCGAACGCGGCCGCCGCCTCGTCCAGCCGCTCGAGCGCGACCAAAACCTGCCCGCGCTCGAACACCGCCTGCAAATGGTGCGGGCTTTCGCGAAAGTCGTTCTGCAACCGTTCGAACGACGCGAGGGCCTCCTCGTGCCGCCCCTGGCGTTGCAGCGAAAGTCCCAGCTTGAGCAGTGCATCGTCGGCCGACGCCGCCTCAGCATCCCCGCTCAGATAGGCGCGCAGGCTCTGTTCGGCCTGCTTCCACTCGCCGCGTTGAAACTGTATATCCCCCAACGCTAGTCGCGCCGGGCGAAACAACTCGTCCTGCCCCGTACCGCGCGCCACGTCGGCCAACAACTCCGCCGCCTCCTCGGGCCGCTCCAAGCGATACAGCGCCATGCCCAGCCGGTAGCGGGCCTTATTCGAGCGCGCGTCCTGCGGGAACTTCTCCAGAAACCCGCGATAGCCCTTGACCGCCTGCTCGTAGCGGCCGCGCAGGAAGTCGTTCTCCGACGACAGAAACGCGACCGCCCCAGCCAGCCCGTGCGATGCGTATTGCTTCAGAAAAGCCCGGCACTGCTTCTGGCTAGTGTCGTAGTCCTTGCGCCGGTGTTCGACCATCGCCAACAGTTGCAGTGCGTCCGCCGCCATCGCGTGTTTGCCGAAACGCGACCGGAAACGCGCCAAGGCGTCGGCGGCCTCGTCGTTCTGCTGCGCCTGAACCAGCGCGACCGCGCGGTCGTACGACATTTCCGGCATCAACTCGCTCTTGGGATGCGCTTCGATCGCCGCTTCCAGCAGCCGGGCGGCCTCCTCGAAGTCACCTTCGCGCAGCTTGCACTTCGCGACCCAGTACGCCACGTCGTCAGCCAATTGCTCATCGCTGTCGCCGACCTGCTCGAACGCCGTCCGCGCCCGGTCGAAGCGCCCCGCGTCAAACCACACGCGCCCGCGCTGCAAACGCGCCGCGGGCAGCAAGGGCCCGTCCGGGTTCCTCGAAATCAGCCGGTCGAGCAGCTCGCCGGCTTCGGCCGCCTTGCCTTGCTGCTGCAACAGCATCGCCAGCCCGAGCTGCGCGTCGGGAACGTAGCGCCCGCCGGTCTGCTTCAAGACCTGGCGATACCAACGCACGGCCTGCCCCACCTCGTTGGTATGGTGGTGGCACTGGGCCAGGAGCAGCGCGGCCTGCTCGGCAAACGGCCCCTGCGGCTGTTCCCGCCCGATCGTCGCAAAGACCTTCGCCGCCGCCTCGTAGTTCTTCGTCGCCATCTCCGAGAGCGCCCGGAAAAACTCCACCCGCACGCGCAGCGGGCTCTTCGGCCAGCGCCCGGCCACCTCCGCGCCGCGCCGAATCGCCTCTTCGTAATCCCCATTGAGATAGAGCGCTTCGGCCAGGTGCGCCCCCGCGTCGTCCGCCAGATCGTGCTCAGAATGCTTGTCCACCACCTCGCGGAACATATCGCTCGCCGCTGCGTATCGCTGCTTCGTCAAATAGCACTGGCCCAGGATGGTCGCGACCTCGGCGGCGTATTGAAAACGCCGCGCGCGGTGCAACCGCTTCAACTCCTCGATCGCCGTGTCGTAGTCCTGCAAACGGAACAGGCAGACGGCCAGGCCGTAGCGCGCGACCGGGGCCTTGGCGTGATCGTCGTTGTCGGCCAGGAATTTGTGGTATTCGTCCGCGGCCAGCTCGTACAGGCCGCGGTTCAGCAGCCCGTTGGCGCTGTGATACTCGCGCAGCGCGGCCTCATCTTCCGTGTTGGAGTCTTGCGCCGTCGCGGGCATCCCGGCCAACGCGAGAGCGATCCATGCCGCTGGGCGGAGCAAGCGCGTGAACACGGTTGTCCTCCTCGGGTGGAGTTTGCAGAATGTCTACTGAGAGCCTTGCTGCGGCCCGTCGGCGCCGCAGTCCCGTCGGTGGGGTCCTGGGCACGTCCGTGCGCCACTGTGCTGCTGATAACCGGGCCGGCACGACTGGCCCCGGCTCTCTATTCAGCGCCGCTCCGATTTCTTGCGCGCTTTGGCTTCGGCTTCGAGCGCGTCCGCGACCTCTTCGAGAATCTTCTCGACGGCTTCCGGAGCATCCTCCTCCAGCGCCTTCGCCACCCGCTCCAGGACGCGGGCCACGACCGGGGCGGCGTCCTGCTCCAGCGTGTCGGCCGCCCGCTCGAGCACGTCGGCCAGAGCCGGGTGCTCGACGGAGTGCCGCCGCATCTCTTGCGCCGCTTTGCGAATGGCATCGGTCGCGGCCGGAGCGGCGTCGTGCCGCAGGGCCTCGACCGCCGCCCGCATCGCGCGCGCGACCGCGGGGTGAGCCTGACTGCGAAGCGCCTCGGAAACATGACGCAGGGCCTCGACGACCGCCAGCGGCGCGTCTTCGCTCACGGAGCTTACGAGCTCCGCGATCATCGTCTGCGCCGCATCGTTCGGCAGACCCGAGTTGTCGTCGGATATTGACTTGGACTTGGATTTCCGTGACTTCGACTTCGCCTTGGTCCGCGACTTCTCGCGTTTTTGGGCGCGCTCCCTCAACGAATCGGCCCGCGATTCAAGCCGCTCCGCCTTGCGTTCGATGCCGCGCGCGCTGCGCTCAACCGCGCGCGCCTGCGCTTCGAGCTCGCGGCCGCGCCGCTCGAGCGCCCGCGCCTCGGCCCGGTAGGCCTTCGCTCGATCGGAGTCATCCTCATCCGCCGCGTCCTCGGCTTCGTCGGCCAACTCTTCGGCGCGGTCCTGGATAGCCTCGGCTTCGTCCTCGATTCTCTCGGCATTTGCGAGCAGGGCTTCGACCTCGGCCTCCATTGCCGCGGCTTGGTGTTCCATCTCGCGCGACTGGGTTTCGGCGCGTGCCCGCATGACATGCGCCTCGGCCTCATGCGCCTGCTGAAGCTGACGAGCATGCAGCTCCGCCTGGCGCGCCTTCGCGATCACCGCGCGCTCGCGGGTCTTGCGCGTTTCGCCCGACCTGCGGTTTCGCTCCGCAGCGCGAGATTGACGACCGATACCGCGCGATCCGCCGCCGTCCGACGCGTCGCTCACACCACGTCCGCCCTTCGGGGGATGAATCAGATCGACAAACGCCTTGAACACACGGTGCTGCGCCGCCGTCGCGTGAACCTCGATTCCGTTCTGCTTCGGCCCGACCAGAATCGGAACGTCGTTGCGGACCATCAGCGCCCCAAGAGCCTTGGCCTTGCCGGACGGAAGCTTGTAGGTGCGGATAATCACGCGATCGTCGCTGCGGTCGCCACCGCCGGAGCCGACAATGGACCGGCGGGTCGCCGCGCGTCCGCGTCGCGCGCTCGACTGCTTTTCTTTCTTCTCTTTGGCGCCGGCTTCCTTGCGCAACTTTTTCAACTCGGCGGCCAGACGCTTCAGGTCGCGCTCCAACCGGTCCAGGCGATCGTCGTCGTCGGTGACCCCGGCCCATTGCCGCCCCGCCCCGCTGGGCCACGTCCCTCCGCTCGGAACTGTATAGACCATCGGCGCTATTGGCGCTATTGGCGCTATTGGCGCTATGGCCGCTATTGGCGCTATTGCCGCCTGCGGAGCCTGCCGCCAGCCGCGGGTTACAAAGCGTTTGAAGGTGCTCTTGTCTTCGTTGTCGGTCGTCACATATCCGCCGGCGACGTACGGCGCCGTCTGGACCACGCCGGGAGACGCGTACGTCACGATGCCCTTTGGCACCGTCTGAACCGCGCCCTCGGGCGTGACATGCCACACCTTCGTTTTGGGGGCCGTCTGAACCGGACCCTCAGGCGTCATATACCACACCTTGGACTGGGGCGCCGTCTGAACTGCATCCTCGGGCGTGACATACCACACCCCGACCTTGGCGGCGCTCTGCACGACACCAGCGGGTGTGGCGTACCACACCTCCGTCTTCGGCGCTTTTCCGACGACAATCGCCTGCGCGCTACCCCCGCCATTGAGGAGTTTCGCTTTCTTGGCCTTGTCCTTCGGATTGCTAGGCGACGACCACGCCGGCGTCGTCAGCCAGCCGGCACCGGCCAGGACCAACACCAATGTCATCCCGGCGACCGAAACCCGCGGCCGACCTGAGTTCGTCATCACCATCGTCAGTCTCCTTGAAAAACGTCGAGATCGTCCCGACGACACACCAATACCCACGCTGGGAATCGTCGCCGGCCGTTCGTTGATAAACTGTTTGGTTTGCAGCAGCGCTTCGGCGTACGCGCGGCGACCCTTGGGGTTCAGCCACGTGACCCACGCGTCGCAGCAGAGCTCCGCTTCCTCGTGCAGCTCGCGCCGCACCCACCACACCAGCGGGTGCCACCAGTACAAGCCCGACAGCACCAGGCCCAGCCAGCAGACCCAATGATCGCGCCGCTGGAGATGGGCCAGTTCGTGCGACAGGACCGCCCTTCGCCCGGCCGCGTCGAGCTGCGACCAAAGCGGAGACGGGAGCACCAGCCGCAGCCGCCGACCGCACCAGATCATCGGCGAAATGCGCGCGTCGACCATCACCGTCTCGGGCACGCGCCGCAGACCGAAAGCCAGCGAGACCTCGCCCACCATTCGCCGCACCGACGCCGGCGCCGGTTTCGCCAATCGCAACCGTCTCGCGAATCGAAGGACACCCACCACGCGCGCCAACAGCAGCAATCCGATCCCGTACAGCCAGACGCTGCCGGGAATTGTGGGCAGACTGGCGATGACATCGCGAATCGCGATCATCCCGCTCACCCAGCCCGACCAGACGCCAACCTGCTCTTCGGCGCCGCCCTTCGCCGACACCGCCGCTGCTTCGTGTACCGGTTGGGCTTCGGCGACCGCCGCGCCGGCCGATCCCGGCTCGGCCCGCAGTCGCGGCGCTCGTGCGGCAAAGGCCTCCGCCGCGGCCGTGCCCACGTCGACGCGCAACTCATCGCCACCGCGAGCGCCGCCCGCTCCGGCCTCCGCAACTTCCAATAGTGGCAGCGGCCCCGCCGAGCGCGTCTCCGATGGGAGCCCGTTTAGAAAACGACGCTCAGCAGGGGCTACTGCCCGCTCTGGAGTGGCAACGAGTCCGCGCGCGTCCGCCGACAGTGCCGGCGTCCGCGATGATTTCCGTGTGTTTCGTGATGGCGCCAGGCCCCACGCGCGACGGTCGAATCGATCCGCAGCCCGCAACGCTGCGCCACGCGGCGTTACGTCGCTCGGAGCTTTCGGAAACGCCACCGGCACAACCGTTGCCGTCGGCGGCGCGACCGGTCGCGCTGCCTGCCGCTCGAAGAGCCGCGCCCCCGGCAGGACCGGCAGCAGGGCCGGCACGATGAACCAAGCCAGTACGATCAGCCAAAGCGTGTGCCGCGTCGCCGGCCGGCACGTCAGCCAGCGCGTCAGCAGCGCGACCAGCAAAGCCAGCGGGATTACGGCGAATGCATTTCGCCAAAGCTGCTCCACCACAATGGCCACCCACGCCGACATCCTGAGGCACTCCCGCTAACGGCCCGCCTTTCGGCCCTTGGAATCCAACCGGTCGATCAGTTTCTGAAGCTCGTCGATCTCGTCACGCGTGAACCGCTCTTGGCGGATGAGCTGCAGCGCCAGGGGACCGGCGGCGCCATCGTAGAGCTCGTCGAGCAGCGACCGCAGCCGCGAGCGGCTGATCTTGTCGCGCGAAACCTTGGCGCGAAACACGAACGCGAGATCCGACTTATTGCTGCGTACGAAGCCCTTCTGTTCGAGTCGGGTCAGAAAGGTCTGCACGGTAGTGTAAGCCAGCCCCCGCCCGCGCTCGTTCAGACGGTTCAGCACGTCCCGCACGGTCGCGGGCCCCTCGTCCCACAACACGCGCAAGACCTCGAGCTCGGCGGCGCCCAGATCGCAATCACGTTCGTTCATCAATCGATTTCCGGATGGCCAACGGTCTTTGCGCGACGCCCGAACTCGTGGCTCCTACGCACGTCGGAGGAATCCTACTACACCGGTCGGAGGTCGTCAAGCAAAAACCGGTTTCTTTTTCTTACCGGCAGACTCCATACCGGTGAAACCCACCCCACGATTTCCGACAATCGATCCCCCGCCAAGCTTCACTGCCTGGCCCAGCCGCTGCGCCTCAAGCACAATCCTGGCCGCAATCTCGGCGAAACGGTCGCTTCGGGCGCCGGGTATTGCTCGGGAAGCTTTGCGCTTTGGAGCCAACGACATGGACGAACCGCTCACCGGAGAAGGCCGGCGGCCTCAAACGCGCAGCTCGACCTCCGCCGCCTCGCGCCCCGTGTGGCGGGCCAGCAACGGCCGAACATGGCGCCGCAGGTACGCGCGCGTCTGCTGCGGCGCCAAGCCGACATAGCGGCGAGCGTCCAGGACCTTTTGCCACCCGACGCGGGCGAATGCCGGGTCGGCCTTCAACCGCTCGATCAGGTCATTCGGCTCGCCGCGGCCTTTGACACGCTCGGCGGCGGCGCGGCTGTGTTTGCGGATGCGTTCGTGCAGGGCCTGCCGGTCGCCGCCACGGGCCGCCGCCGCCATGAGGATCGGCTCGCTCGCAATGAAGGGCAGCTCGGCGTCGATGCGGGCGGCGATTTGGGCCGGGTACACGACCAGCCCGTCGATCACGCTGCGCGCGAGAATCAGCAGAGCGTCCGCCGTCAGGAACGCCTCGGGGTCTCCTGTGGTCCGCAGCAATACGATGGCGGCGGACAGGGCGTCGATGGTCTG
>JACZRH010000192.1 GCA_022574815.1 Planctomycetota bacterium
GTGAGGAGTAAGAAGCCCAACGCCATACTCATGGTCGGGTGAATGCTCTGTGGATACCGGTCGCGCGCCGCGAGGTGCGTTGGCCTGCATTTGTAGGAGGAGCACATCGACGCCGAAGTGGCATGCGTGCTCCCCCGCTGATCGAGAGGATTTGAAAAGACCTGTTTCGGGTCAACGGCCGCCACTCTTGGCCGTGCGTTGGAGGCGTTGGAGGCGTTGCGGGCGAGCGGGCATCGTAATCGTCCCATAATCTTCGGGGGAGGATTGACACATGAAACAACTGTTAGGCTTGGTCTTAGTCTGTGGCATTGCCGCAGGCGCGTTCGGTCAGGTGTATACCGCCGAGGGCCCCGTCAATGGCGGTGGCGGAACCCTTGACAGCGTCGTCTACGACAACACCACCACCCTCGTGGGCTTCCTGATCGATTCCGTCAACGTCGAGCGAGGCGACGCGGTGACGCTCGCGGGCACCGATCGCGTCCTGACGGACATCGGTTTGTTGATCCACTCCAACACTGCCGACAGCATCGCGGATGTCCGGGTTCGCATTTATACCGGCGGCGACACCAGCACGGCCATAAATCCCGGCGCTAATCCTATCTGGGACAGCGGGATCTTTCCGCAGATGGTTATTACGGCCGGGGTGAATCAATACAATTTCGCGATCCCGAACGTTACGTTGGTCGGCGACGAACTGACTTGGACGCTGGAACTCACCAATGCAACGATCCCCTCGGTTACCGGGTCGCGCTTCGTCGCTCCGCCCACCGTCGGATCGAGCCAGGATTGGGTTTGGAATCACACCGGCGGCGTCTGGTTGAACGAAATCTTCGGTGTCGGCGTGGGCAATAACAGCTATGGCGCCATCATCAACGCCGTTCCCGAGCCGTCCACTTTGGTTCTGCTCGGCCTGGGCGCGGTCGCCATGTTGCGCCGCCGCTAAGTAACACGGGCTTCGATAGCTCGCGTTCACTAGGTTCTTTGCTGTAAAACAACGAGTCGCCACCGCTCTATCCTGAGCGTGGCGACTCGTTTTTTCTACGAAGGCCGGGACGCCCGGATCAGCGTAGCTCGCGCCCGGTCCGCGTCAATCGTCCGGCGCGTTCCACCCTTCTCGTGCGCCGCCGCCGCAATGATCGACGGGATATTTCCGAGCCCGTTTCGGCCCTGGACCCGCGGCGACAGACCCAAGCCGGCTGGAGAATGCCGCGGCGAGTGCCAAGTGTCGTAAGCCCGGCGCCACAAAGATGTTACGCGCCGCGCTCATATTCGGACCTTCCGCTGGGCGTCCAACGGGAAAATCACTGGGCGCGTTCACATTAGGCCTTGACATTGCGCAGCCAAAGAGTTACCGTGCTAGTGAGGAGTAAGAAGCCCAACGCCATACTCATGGTCGGGTGAATGCTCTGTGGATACCGGTCGCGCGCCGCGAGGTGCGTTGGCCTGCATTTGTAGGAGGAGCACCTCGACGCCCAAGTGGCTTGCGTGCTCCCCCGCTAATCGAGAGGATTTGAAAAGACCTGTTTGGGTCACCGGCCGCCACTCTTGGCCGTGCGTTGGAGGCGCTGCGGAAGAGTGGGAATCGTAATCGTTCCGTATTCCTTTGGAGGAGGATTGTCACATGAAACAGCTCTTAGGTGTGGTCCTGGTCTGTGGCTTTGCCACAGGCGCGTTTGGCCAGTACTTTTCGACGACGCCGAACACGTCCGACACGTTTGGCCGGGGGGGCGGCGGCATCGCCGCAAACGAGTATATGATCGACGACGGCACGGGCGAAACCAACCTGGCCTGGAATGCCGCAAACGGCGGTGATCTCGTCTTTCTCAACCAGTTCAACGTGATCGGCGGGGCCGAGACGCTCACCGCGATCAGCATCGCCTGGGGAACCGGCGCCGGCGGTTCGCCCGCGACGATTCTCGTGTTCGACGATCCGAACAACGATGGTTCCCCGGTCGATGTCACGCCCGCCGACGTTCTGTTCTCGCTCGGTATCGTGACCGGCGCGGGGCCGACTGACGTGTTTACCAGCTACGCCACCGCGCCCACCGCCCTCGGCGCCGTGGGCGACAGCTTCTTCATCGGTGGCTACTCAAGCACCCCTCCCGCCGAGTTCCCCGCCCGGATCGACCTCACCACGCAGGTCGGACGTAGCTGGGTTGCCGGCGGTAACACCGGGACGGTCAATCCGCTCGACCCGAACGCCGCCGCATTGCCGTTGTCCAACCTGTCGGGTTTTGGTTTCAACGGGAACTTCATGGTGCGCGGCGACGCGGTTCCCGAGCCGTCTACGTTGGTCCTGCTCGGCTTGGGCGCGGTCGCCATGTTGCGCCGCCGCTAGCTTAGTAGCTAGGTAACACGGGCGTCGATAGCTCGCGTTCACCAGGTTCGTTGATGTGAGAAGACAACGAGTCGCCACCGCTCTATCCTGAGCGTGGCGACTCGTTTTTTCTGCGAAGGCCCGGACGCCCGGATCAGCGGACCAGCGCGGCCAATCCGGCGGCCGGCTGGGTTGGCTATCCCGGCGACCCGGCCCTTCGGATGAATCCAACATTCTCCTCCGTGCCGATATCGGCGTGGCAGCGGTTCGTTCTTCTTGGGGAGGTCGAGGGTTTAATATCAGTCGCTTTCGCCGGGGCCGCCGCTCTTGCGCTTGTAGCTCGGCGGCCGGGGCCGTGCGGCGCCGTGGGGGCATGCCGGCCATTCGAGCGGACCGGCTGGCACAGGCCCCTGATCGACACGCCAACGGTGCATGACTAAGATTCCAGCCGATGTAAGAGCCGTAGCATCCACTGCTAAGAGAGGAATCCATGGCGACACCCACCTCCAGCAGGAAAAAGTCCGCGAGTCGACGATCGGCGAACCGACGCTTGGTCGGCACCGCGGTGGCAGTCGTCGTGGTCGTGGCGCTGGCATGGATCGGATACCGCTTCATGGGTTCGGGCCGGGCTTCGGCACCCAGTTCGGGATTGGCGGTCGAGCCTGGGGCCGGCAAGGGCTTCAACGTCGTCCTGATCACGCTCGATACGACGCGGGCGGACCGCATCGGCTGCTACGGCTACGAGACCGCCGAAACTCCGAACCTGGATGCGCTGGCCGCGGGCGGCGTGCGCGTGGCCGATGCCGTCTCGTGTGTGCCCCTGACGCTGCCGGCTCACGCCGCGCTGCTCACCGGCCGCTACCCGCCGAATAACGGCGTGCGCGACAATGGGCTCTATCGGCTCGGTGAGCAGCACGAGACCCTGGCCGAGAGACTGGCGGCGCGGGGCTACGCGACGGCGGCGTTTGTCGGCGCTTTCATACTGGACCGGCGCTATGGTCTGAATCAGGGTTTTGCGACCTACGATGACGATATCACGCTGAAGTACCGGAGCCCGGGTGTACGCTTGGCCAGTCCCGAACGCCCTGCGGACGTGGTCGTTGACGCGGCGCTGCGTTGGCTGGACGGGCACCACCGCGTGAACCCCGACGTGCCGTTTTTTCTCTGGCTGCACCTCTCCGATCCCCGTGCGCCGCACTCGCCGCCCGAACCGTTCCGAGAGCGATTCTCCGGGCGGCAGTATGACGGGGAAATCGCGTTTGCCGACCAGCAGCTCGGTCGACTGTTCGATCGACTGCGCATGCTCGGAAGCTCGGACCGCTCGTTGATTGTGGCGGTGGGTAACCATGGCGAGAGTCTCGACGAACATCATGAGCCCACGCACGGCCTGCTCGTGTACGAGTCCGCGATGCAGGTGCCGTTGATCCTCCACGCTCCCGCCGCATTGCCGGCGGGAACCGTGCTTGATGATCGGGTGGTTTCCATTGTCGATATCGTGCCGACCGTTCTGGATCTGCTCGGCGAGCCGGCCACGGACTTGGATGGTGCCAGTCTGCTGCGCGCCCCCGATCCGGATCGCGCCGTCTACATGGAAACCCTGGGCCCGCGGCTCAATCATGGCTGGTCCGCGCTGTACGCGTTACGCACGCATCATGACAAGTACATCAAGGCCCCGACGCCGGAATACTACGACCTGCGCGCGGACCCCGGCGAGACCGCCAATCGCATCGAAGCCCACGCCTCGCGCGCCAACGAGTTGTCCGATCGTCTCGAATCCATTCTGGCCGGCTTCGCCAGCGCAACCACGGCCGTGCCGGCCGTGGCCCCCGATAGCGAAACGCTCGCAATACTCACTACTCTGGGATATGTCGGCACGAGGGCCAACGCCGAAGATACGATCAGCCCGCGCCCCGATCCGAAGGACGAGGTCGCGGAATGGTGTGTACAGTTCGCGCGGTCCGCTGAGCTCATCGATCGAGGTCAATTCCCCGAGGCGATTGCGCACATTCAAGGGCTGTTGCGGAAAAACCCTTGCGATGCCCAGCTCTGGGATCATCTCGCTACGGCGTACGCCAGCAGCGGATTGATCGAGCCTGCCCTGAAAAGCCGCAAGAAAACCATCGAGCTGCAACCCGAGAACGTCAATCACTGGATTCAAATGGCGCACTTGCAGCGGGCACTCAAGAACACTGAGGCCGTGCAGGTGGCGTTGACCCGGGCCGTCGCCATCCAGCCACGGCACGGGGATATCTGGCTGCTGCGCGCCGGGCTCGCCGACGAGGTCGGCGATTTCGAGCGCGCGATTTTGCTGTGCCAGGAGGCGCGCCGGCGGGACCCCACGCGGCACACCGCCAAGTCCTGGGCCGCGATAGGGATAATCCTTGATCAGTTGAAGCGGCCGGTTGACGCCAAGGCCGCCTACGAACGGGCCTATCTGACCGATCCGCTCGATTCCGGGGCACTTCTCGGCCTGGCCCGCGTCGCCGCCCGGGAAGGGCGCGCTAGTCGGGCGGTCGAGGTCGCGAACCGAATACTTCCCGGCGAGATTCAGTGGTTCGGTTCGCGCTCGTTATTGGCGCTCGCTTACCTGGATCTGGGAGAAGCGGAAAACGCCGTCAGAACCATGACCGAAATGATCGCAGCTCTTCCCGGGCAGGCCGCACCCCATAGCAATCTGGGCAATGTCTATCTCCAGCTCGGTCGCACCGATGAGGCCGTTAAGGCGTACGAGACGGCCCTGAAGCTTGACCCGCGCTACGCGAACGGGCACTACAATTTGGGAAACGCGCTCGAGCAGCTTGGCCGTATCGATGAGGCGATGGGGCACTACCGGACCGCGGCGGAAATCAACCCACGGCTGCGGGCACCTCAGATTGCAATCGCGCGGCTCGACACGAAAGCCGGGCGGTTTGCCGAAGTGTTCGGTCGCTTCGACACGCTGCTATCCGGCGGCGTGCTGACTCTAAAGAGCATCGAAGCCAATCCGGTATTCGCACCGCTGCGCAGGGATCCACGCTTCAAACAACTCGAGCGATATCGCAAGCCGGTCACACCCTGATCAATAACCGCACGCCAAGCGGATCCGCACCGACAACCCGCGTCACAGGTCCCGAGCGGCAACCCGTCGCCCGCGGCAAGCTGTTGAGCGGCGTGGAACCAGCGCGTTGGATTGGGCTTCGGGGCTCGTCTCAACCCTACGGCCGATTGTTTCGCGTTTGACGTTGAACAATTTCTACACCAAACAACAGGAGGACCATCAGCATCGGCGCCGCACACGGGAGTGGAGTGACAACCGGGACACGGGGGGAACGTCTGCGGCATTCGCCGCGGAAATGCGAAAGCCCGGATCCGGCCAGCGAGTAGCCGGACCCGAGCCAGCGATACAACCCGATCATCTCACGCCGGCCGCCCATCCAAACTACCGGGCTCCGGCGATCGCGATCAGGCACTTCGGAGGATGCCTGCCATGGCCCCGCAGTGGCTCCCTACGGGCACTGTTCGACGGTCAGTGTCGCCGGGTCGCTGATCTGCGTGCATCGGGCGGACGCCACCGCGACGTCGTAAACGCCGGAGTCGGCGAGCGTGGTCGAGCCGATGATGAACACGGCCTCGGTCGCCCCGGCGATGTCGAACCCATCTTTGCGCCACTGGTAGGTCAGCGACGCACCGACGGCCCCGACGACGAAGACGGCTGGGTCCTGTTCGCAAACCGTTTGGCTGACCGGGTGCGTCACAATGGTCTCCGCGACGCTGACGGTCGCCGAATCGCTCCATACAACGCCGCAAGAATTGGAGATTTGGACCCTGTAGACGCCGTTGTCCGCGCGCGTGACGGCCGCGACGCTGTAGGCACTTTGGGTTGCCCCCGTGATGAGAGTACTGTTCTTAAACCATTGGTAGGCGAGCCCGACGCCGGTGGCCTCGACGCTGAGGTTGAGCGGGTCGCCGACGCACAGGTCGGCTCCTTGCGGCTGTTGACTGATGGCGGCTACGTCATTGACGGTCAGCGTCGCGCTGTCGCTGGTCAGCACCACGCACGCATCGGCGGCGATCACGTCGTAAGACCCGGCGTCGCTGGGTTGAACACTCGCAATCGTCAGGCGGCGGAGCGTCGCGCCGGGGAGGTTCTGGCCGTTCTTGCGCCACTGGTAGGTCAGGGCCGGGCTGCTCATTTCGACCGACAGCGTTACCAAACGGCCCACGCACGCGGTCGCGCTTTGCGGCTGCGTCACGATCACCAGCGGGCCGATGCCGTCGCAGTCGACGTCGGGAAAGCCGTTCGCGTTGCAGTCGTCGCAGTTGATGCCGGCTAGGCAGGCGAAGAAACGGTCGATATCGGCGCCATTGACAAGATCATCACAATTCATGTCGGCGTTGGCGATTTCGCAGTCGGGAAAAGCCGCTTGGTAGGCGGAGGGATCGCCGAGCGCCAGAAAGAACGGGTCGATGTCGGCGCCGTTAAACAGATCATCGCAATTGAGGTCGCCGGGCCGGAGATTGAGCAATCCGGTGTAAACGTACACGGCGCCCTGATTGAGCGTGTGGAAGGGCGCGCTGATGACGGCTCGGTCACTCTGCACGGCCAATGACCAGCCCAAGAGGACGTTTTCGAGAATGGATGGAACGATCTTCTCATCGAAGATCCAGGACCCGGCTCGCTCGCGGTACACGTAAGCGGCACCCACGCCACCGACGCCCTGAACATCCGCCAAATAAGCCCCGATCACGATGGTGTTGCCCTCGATGGCGACCGCCTGCCCGAAGGAGTCGCCGGAGGCTAAGTCCGGCGGGACGAGCCGCGCGACCTGATCCCAGGCCCCGTTGTTGTCCTGGTAGACGTATACGGCGCCGGCGCGACCGACCCCGGCCGTGATCGCGGACGGAGCCCCGACCACCACCGTCTCTCCGTCGATCGCCACGGTCGTCCCGAATTCCGCGCGGATCACGGGGTCCGAAGCGATCAGCTTGGCGATCTCGTCCCACGCCCCGGCGTTGCGGCGAAACACGTACGCCGAGCCGGCGTCCGGGATTCCGCCATGTGCATCCGCAATAGAACCGACGACGATCGTGCCTCCATCACGGGCCACGGAAAAACCGAAGCCGTCGAAGTCCTCCGGGTCCGACGGCCCAAGCTTGGCGGGCGGGCTCCAAACGCCGGCAGTTCGCTCGAACACGTAGACGGCTCCGGCCAGCAATCCCTTGGTTGAGTCCTGACCGATGGCGCCCACCACCAGAAGGTCGTCTCCGAGGCTGAGCGATGTGCCGAATCGCCCTTCAACCCTGGCATCGGGCGCGGTCAAACGGACGGTTTCGCTCCAGGCGCCGCCGGTCTTCTCGAAAACATAGACCGCCCCCTCGTTATCGCTCGGAGCGTCCTCACTGGGCGCCGCGGCTGCGATCGTCGTCCCACCTACGGCTACAGAGAGGCCGAAAAACGCGTTGGCCTGAATGTTGGACGGGCGCAGGGTCTGGATTTCCTGCCATTCACCGCCGTCGAATTCGTACACGAAGGCTCGCCCCGGCAACGGCACGCCGGCCAGTGTGGCGAACGGGGCGCCGCCCACGATGGTCGTCCCGTCCAGGTCGACAAAGTAGCCGAAGATATCGCTGGTGGTCCGCGTGGCGGGTATTAGCAGAGCCTCTTCGACGATCTGCGCCGCCACGGGCGCCGCAAGCACGCAAAGGGAGACTAGGCCGACCGCCGTCAGGGTCGTTAAACGCAGCATGGCATGCTCCTTGCAATGGGTCTGTTGGGTTCGTCGCCGGACAATGGCCGCGGTGAAATACCGAACCAACTCCGCCCGCATCGTCGGCGCGGCAGTGGCGCACACAACTCCTTTGAAGTCCGCACCACGGCATGCGTCCGATTGCATCATCACTCCAAAAGGAACGACACCGCCATTTCCAATTTGACGGTCGGAATCGGCAAGAAAAAACGCCCGCAAGGCGGGGGCTCCGGCCGTACTCGGATTTCGCGACAAGCGATTGAATAGTGTCCAGCCGTTCCTGCCGTCGCGCGTGGCCAGCGCGGGCGACTTTCGAGCACAACCCGATAACCCAGCGCGAAACCGCCGTTGCCGTGGAGAAAAAGGGGGCGGAACGCCGTTGCGAATGGCGTCGCGGTCTTTTGGCTGGGCCGCCGGCCGGGTGGATTTGCGAAAAAAGGGTGACGGACATCGAGGTGCCGCGAATAATAGTGCGTAAGGTCGGCAAGCGAGCAAACCCGAGCGAACGATCGATGAGCTGTGATATCACGGAAGAACGACTTTGGAGCTGGATCGATCGGTCCGCGCCCGAGCTCGACGAGCACCTGGCCGGCTGCTCGCGCTGCCGCGATCTCGCGGAAGAAGTCCGCCGCGACATGCAGCACGTAAGTATCGCCACCGCCCCGCCGCACGACCGCCTGCCCGAGCGCATCGGGTCCTACACCGTCAGTCGGCTGATCGGCGAAGGCGGCCAAGGTCTGGTCTACGAGGCCGAGCAGCAGACGCCGCGCCGCCGCGTCGCGCTCAAGGTGCTCAAGAACGGCGACGGTGGCCGCAACCGCGACGTGCGGCTGTTCGAGCGCGAGGTGGAGTCGCTGGCGCGGCTCGAGCACTCGGGGATCGCCTCGATCTATGAGGCGGGCCGCACCGAGGACGGGCGCAATTACTTCGCGATGGAGCTGATCGACGGGGCTCCGCTCAACACGTACGTGCGTGAGCGCGGATTGACCCTGCGCGATCGTCTGGGCTTGTTCACGCGCATTTGCGATTCGGTGACCTACGCCCATCAGCGCGGCGTGATCCACCGCGATCTCAAACCGTCCAACATTCTCGTGGACCAGGGCGGCGCCCCGCACATTCTCGACTTCGGTCTGGCGCGCACGACCGACTCCGACGTGACGCTCACGCTCACCGAAGACGACGTCGGCAAGATCCAGGGCACGCTCCCTTACATGTGCCCGGAGCAGGCCGCCGGCAACGGTGCCGACGCCGACGTGCGCG
>JACZRH010000193.1 GCA_022574815.1 Planctomycetota bacterium
AATTGCACTTGTAGTTGTTGTCGTCGCTGCCGCCGTGCCGCATTGCGAGGTTGTGCCCCAGTTCGTGCAGGAAGAGCCCTTGCTGTTCCTGGAAGGTGCCGCCGTTGGTCGGCGTCCAGGCCCCGAGTGTGACGAAGAAGTCATTGCCCGGCAATTCGGCGCTTCCGGACACGGTCCAGTTGGTCTGGCCGTTGATGACCACGGGAAACTGGTCGGCGAACACACAATAGCGGTGCGCCAGGAGCTTGGCGGCCCGGATGTTGGCCCAATTCGAACTGCCGCGCTCGGTTGGGTTTCCGAAGCGAGCGGTTTTGAAGTTGCGAAAGTCCTGCCAGACGTTGGCGGTCCAGGCCGTCCGCTGCACATTGGTTTCGTCGATGAGCAGGACCAGGTCGATGCCGAAGGTCCCGTCGGGGTTCCGAATCGGTGCGTTGGCGAAGGCCTGGATCATTCCATTGAAGGTAGCCTGCGTCGGTACGCGGCCGGTCATTCCGTCGACCTCGACGATCACGGTTTTTCGATTTGGGTTGGTGTTGAGCACGAGGTCGATCGTCCCGTCGCCGTTGGCGTCGATGCCGTTGGATTCCCAGACATCGAGCAGGCCGTCGCCGTCGGAGTCGCGGGCGATGTCGATCGCGTACACGTCATCGGTGTTGTTGGTGTCGCCGACGATCAACTGCATGATGGTCGAGGTGCCGACCGTCGTGCCGAGCGGCGCCATGCTGAGCCCGACCGGGTGCGTGGAAGGCGGGGGCGTAGGCGAGAGCACATCGCCGATCCAAGTGGTGGAATAGGCTCCTGCGAAGCGCTCGTCGTAAATGCCGTTGCCGTCCGCGTCGCGGTCGTGAACGTAGAGGCGTCCGCCCATGAACCACGGGGCGTTCGGGTCGAGATTGGTGGCGTGGCTGGAGAAGGTGACGAAGCGGCCGTCCGCAGAGATCGTCGCCCCGCCGCTGCCGGAGTCAGCTTGCACGCCGGTCGACGACAGGCTCAACAGCACCGTCGCGGTCGCCCCGGTGAACGGCTCGTCAAGAATGCCGTTCCCGTCGGCGTCACGATCACGGACAAACACATCCGGCAGCCCGCCGTTCATGTCACCGCCGGGGATGAGGTTGTTCGAACGGCTTTGGAAGACGATATGCCGGCCGTCGGCCGAGATCGCGCCGCCGTTCATGACGTTGCTGCGGTCGTTGCCCTGTACGCCGCTGGAGCTGACGCTGACGAGGATGTTGGCCGTCTCGCCGGGGCCGGTCTCGTCGAATCGAAAATCGCCGTCGGCGTCGCGGTCGAAAATGAACACGTCGTCGAAGCCGCCGTTGACGTCGGGGTTGACGATGTCGCCGGCGACGCTGTCGAAAACGACGTAGCGGCCGTTGCCGGAGATGGAGGGCCGCTTGCTGGCTCCGCGGGCGTCGCCGCCGGTGGTGGAAACGCTGGCGCGAAGGGTCCGGACGGCACCGGCGAAGGTCTCGTCGAAGACTCCATTGCAGTCGGCGTCGCGGTCGCGCACGAAGATGTCGTCCGCGTTGTTCGCGTCACCGCCGGGCGCCAGGTTGGTCGCGCCGCTGACGAACGCGACAAAGCGGCCGTGCTCGGACAGCACGGGCATGTAGCTCGGGCCGCCGGTGGCCTCGTTTCCGCTCGAATCCACGTTGACGCGTATGGTGCTGAAAGCGCCATTGAATGATTCGTCGAAGATGCGGTTGCCGTCGAAGTCGCGATCGTGAACGAAGATGTCGGGCTGCCCGTTCGTGTCGCTCGCGACCGAGAGGTTGGTGGCGTTGCTGGTGAATGCGACGAAGCGGCCGTAGCGCGAAATGGACACGCCGGAGGGGGCCAGCGTGGTTCCCTGACTGAATACGAGGCTGCTGGCCTGATTGGACTGGTTTCCGGCCGAATCGACGCTGACCAGCACCATGGTGTTCGCGACGCGGTCGAAGACGAAGACGTCGCGGAAGCCGTTCGTGTCGCCTTGTATGAGATCGAAATCGTCGCTGGCGAACGCGATGTGGCGGCCGGCATTGGAGAGCGCGGCGCCGGACATGATGTCGCTGGAGGCCTGGGTCTGGTTTCCGTTCCAGGTCATGGAAATCAGGCTGGTTTGTCCCCAAGCCGCCCCCTCACAGAGGGCCAATCCGCAGATCGCCGCGGCTGCGAGACGAGTGATCGTGCGGCGAGCTGGTTCACCGAACGTGATTCGAGTGGATCGTTGAGCGGTCATGGCCGGTCCTCCAGGTTTGAGTTTACTCGAAGTCGTTTTGAATTTGGCCTCAGGAGCGAGCCGGCCGAGGCGTCGCTCCACAGGTAAGTTGCCGGCCCGGCGTCGAATCTGCCCAAATCCTCGAAAGTTTGTGTGGCTCGCGGGGGCTCGGGCGGTACACTCGGCAGGCGTGCAAACGCAACTCACGACCCACGCGACACTTCTGGCGCGCCTGTCGGACGGGAGCGACCCGGCTGCTTGGCGCGAATTCTGTGATCGCTACGGCGAATTGATCCGCTCTTTCGCCCGCCGGCAGGATCTTCAGCCCGCCGACTGCGATGACGTCTTGCAGGACGTGCTGATGGGATTGTCCAAAGCGATGCCCGGTTTTCGCTACGACCCGTCGCGGGGGAAGTTTCGCAGCTACCTCAAGACGTTCGTCATGCGCGCGATTTATCGCAAATTTCGTCAGAAACCAGCCGGTGGCCGGCAATTGAGTATTGAACAGGTGGCCGAGGTCGCCGCCGAGGCTCCGCAGGTCGAGTCGACCTGGGAAGAAGAGTGGCGCGAGTACCACCTGCGTCAGGCGATGCGGACGATCGACGTGGAATTCAACCGGGTCGAACGGGACGCGTTTGACGCCTACGTGGTGGACGGGCGCGACGCGAGTGAGACCGCCGAGGCGTTCGGGATCAGCGTGGAGCGGGTCTATCAGGCCAAGTCGCGCATCCTGAAACGGCTGGGCGAGTTGGTCGAGCAGCAGGTGAACGAAGAAGGATAGTTCCTAGGCGGAGCGAGAAACGTCGAGCATCGTCATTCCGAGCGCAGCGCGGAATCTTACTGAGTATCCGGACAGATGCTTCGCTTCGCACAGCATGACGTTGAACGTAACGTGTTCCCGATAACTGCACCCCGAGCGGATCATGATGACCGGCGAATCGGAATGGTATCGAGACGCGACCGAACTGCTCGGCGTGGTCAAACGCACGCGGCGCAAACGCCGCCGGCCGCCGACCATCGTCGGGTATGACGACTTCCGCGAGCTACAGCGCGGCGGGCAGGGCATCGTGTACACCGCCCGGCAGCGTTCCACGAAACGGCGCGTCGCCGTCAAGGTGCTGCTGCAAGGGGCGTTTGCGAACGAGTCGGGCCGGCGGCGCTTCGAACGCGAGATCGACCTGGTCGCGAACCTGCACCATCCGAACATCGTCAGCGTCTACGACAGCGGCGTCACGTCCGACGATGAGCTGTATTTCGTTATGGAGTACGTCGAAGGCGTCGCGCTGAACGAGTACATGGATGCGCAGCCGCGCGACGCGGACGAAGTGCTGCACCTGTTCAGCAAGATCTGCGGCGCGATCAACAGCGCCCACCAGCGCGGCGTGATCCACCGCGATCTCAAGCCAACCAACATTCTCGTGGATGCCGCCGGTGAGCCGCACGTCCTCGATTTCGGCGTCGCCAAGCAGTTCGGCCAGAGCGGATCGAGCGACACGACCGTGACGCTGACCCAACCGGACGGATTCCTGGGGACGCTCGCGTACGCCGCGCCCGAACAACTCAGCGGCGACGCGACCCAAATCGACACGCGTACGGACGTTTACGCGCTGGGCATGATCCTGTACGCGCTGCTGACCGGCGAGCACGCGTACGACGTGTCGGGGGCGATGGCCGATGTGATCAAAACGATTACCGAGCAAGAGCCGCGGGCACCGAGCGTTGCTTATCGAGAATCGGGCGGCGTGGGGATTACGCCGGCCAGTGCGCGGCGGCGCCTCAACCACGAGCTTGACACGATATTGCTTACGGCGCTTGCCAAGCGTCCGGAGCGGCGCTACCAATCGGTGGCCGAGCTGAGAGAAGATATCGAGCGGCTGCTCGCTGGTCTGCCGATACACGCCAAGCGCGACAGCCGCTGGTACGTGCTGCGCAAGACATTGGGTCGTCACAAGGCGGCCGTCGCGGCCGTTGCGCTGTTTCTGGTAATGATTGTCGGGTTCGGCGTGACGATGTCGCTGCTCTACGGCCGGGCGGTCGGCGCCGAAGCGCTGGCGCGGGCCGAGCAGCAGCGGGCTGAGAAGGAGTCCGCGAGCGCCCGCGCGTCGGCCAAGACGTCGGGCCGGATCAACGTCTTTTTGCGGGAGATGCTGGCGTCGGCGGATCCCTACATCACGGGCGGGCCGGACGTCACGGTTCGCAGCGTGCTGGAGGCTGCCGCCGAGAAGGTGGACAAGGAGCTAGCCGGCGAGCCGAAGGTCGCGGCCGGCGTACACCTGACGATCGGCAACGCCTACCGCGGGCTGGGGCTGTACGATGAAGCGGCGTCGCACCTACGGGCGGCGGTCGAGGCGCTGCGCGCCGTGGAAGGTGAAGAGCCCGTTGAGTTCGCCACCAGTCAGTTCGACCTCGCATCGCTGTTGCGCGCGAAAGGCGCGCACGACGAGGCCGCAGGACTCTACGCCGCCGCGCTCGCCACCTACCGCGAGCAGCTCGGCAATGAACATGCTTTCGTGGCGCACGCGCTACTCTCTCTGGGCGGATTCTATGTCGAGCAGGGCCGGTTCGAGGACGCCGAACCGCTCTTGCGCGAGGCCCTGCAACGCAATCGTCAACGCCTGGGAGACCAGCCGCATCCCGACATGGCGTTCACCCTGCTGCACATGGCCGGTCTGCTGCACGGCACCGGCCGCGACGCCGAGGCCGAGCCCCTGTTCCGCGAGTCATTGACGATCTACCAAAAGGTGTTTGGCGAGAAACACCCGGCGGTGGCGTTCTGTCTCAACGACTTGGGACTGGTGCATCAAGCGCTCGGCAATCACGACGACGCCGAACGCCTGTTTCGAGAGGCGCTCGTGATGCGGCTCGAGCTGCTCGGCGACGATCATCCGGATACGCTGGCGTCTCGGGGCAATCTGGCGGTGCTGCTGGCGAACCTGGGGCGGCACGACGAAGCCGGACCCATGCTGCGCCGGACGCTCGCCGAACGCCGGCGCGTGCTCGGCGAATCCCACCGGGACACGCTGCGTTCGGCGAACGACTTGGCGCACTGGCTGTTGGTCCGCGGCCAACTCGCCGAAGCGAATGCCCTTTATCGCACGTCACTCGAACTCAGCCGGAGTGCGCTGGGCGAGAACCATGCGCTAACGATCCAATTCGAAACCGGTTTGGCCGGGGTCGTCGAACGGCAAGCAGACCCCGGCGAGTGATCGCAGCGCTCGCCGCATCGACCGAAAGAAACACGCTCGATTTGTAGGTCCTGATCGGAACCCCGCCTGCCAAGGCATGGGTGCCGCACGCTCTGTGGTGGTTGGGGGGCGGATCAGCCGCCCAATAATGCAAAAAATGCGTCGATGTCGGCGGCGTCGAAGCGGGCGTCCTGGTTGACGTCGCCGGCCCAGTCGCCGTGGCAGTCCGGATGCTGCGCTGCGTAGCGCGCGTAGTCGACCAACGCCAGGAAGAACGGGTCCACGTCGGCGGCGTTGACGGCGTCGTCGCAGTTCATGTCGGCCAGCACAAAGGGCGTCATCAAGAGCCGGTCGGCGCGGCCTTCCGTTCGCCCGTACGTGAGGATCTCTCCACGGTCGCTGATCTTGATGGCCTCGGCGACGCGAAACTCCCGGCCGGCGGCGTCGAAGAAGTCGTTCAGGTCGCGCATGCCGTTTTTCGCGTCCCAGATGAAGGCGTGCCGAAGGCGGCCCATGGACGTGCCGACCACTTGGCCGGCGTCGTTGATGTCGTACGCCCGGCTCAAGAAGTAGTCGGGGGGTAGGAAGCCCAGGCCGATCATGCCCTGCTGCGGGTCCCACAGGAAGGCTTCCCCGTTGCTCTCGCCCACGACCTGCCCGGCGTTGTTTATGCCGTGCGCATAGCTCCAGAATCCGCCGCCCGGCAGGCTGCCCAGGCCGATCATGCCGTTGACCGGGTCCCAGATGAAGGCTTCCGAACCGTTGGCCGACCGGCTCATGCCGACGATCTGCGTAGAGTCGTTGATGGCCGCCGAAACGCTCTGGGAGTCACCGCCGGGCAAGTCGCCGAGACCGAGCAACCCGTTTTCGGCCGTCCAGAGAAAGGCCTCGCTGGTTTGCGTCGCCGACTGCCCGGCACCAGCCACCTGCATGAGATTGTTTATTGCGACGGCGCCGCTCGTGAACCGTCCGCCGGGCAAATCGCCCAAGCCGATCATCTTCCCGGAATTGGGGTCCCAGAGAAATGCCTCGCACCCGTTGGCCGACCCCGAGCGGCCCACTACATAGCCCAGGGCATTGATGCCGCGGGCACTTCCGGCCTCACTTCCCCCTGGCAGCGTTCCCAAGTTGATCAAGGTCCCCCGGACCGAGTCCCAGAGAAACGGGCGAAGTGGCCCCTCGGCCCGGCCCACAACCTGACCGTGAACATTTACGTCGAACGCTCGCGAGAGGATATGACCGGGCAAGACCGGTAGCGGCGTGCCGTGATAGAGCACGTCCTGCGCGAACGTTTCGGTGCAAAGCGCGCAGACCATCCCGACGACAGACCATTGAAGCGGGCGTTTCAGAAGCGTGATCATTCCTGCTCTCCCGGCCCGGGCGCGGGTGCTCAGCGAATGGATCACCGAAGCGGCGATCTGGGCATCGCCGCGCGGGTCGGCGCTTCCCGCCTGCGCCATCAGCCGCTCGATCCAGCCGTCCTGCAATGCCATGAACGCGGCCAGCGCCGCGCGGATGTCCGGATCGGTAACCGCTTCGGCCGCCGCGGTATTGACCGCGATGCAGCCCGAGGGGCCATGTTCGCCGGTCAGAAAGCCTTCGATCGCGCCGAGGAACAGCGCCTTGAGCATCTTCTCCGGCGGATAGCCCACCGCATGGAGCGCGGCGAAGGTCGAATCGATCACGGCATGGGTGCGCGCCAGGCCGGCGAGATACAGCGCCTTCTTGTCGCCGAACGTCGCATAGAGGCTCGGCCGGTTCACGCCGGTCGCCGCGGCCAGCTCGTCGAGCGAAGTGTTGGAATAGCCGAGCGTGCGAAAACGCTGGAGCGCGGCGCGCAACGCCGCCTCCTCGTCGAACTTGCGCGGCCGTCCCCGCCCGCGCGACGCTGTTTTTGTATCGTTTCGCATTAAATTCCTTGACGCGCCTATTTTTGTGCGGGATCGTACAAAAATCAAGGGAGACTCGGGATGAAGCTCTATTTCACGCCTTTCGCCTGCTCGCTCGCGGCGCGCATCGCGCTCGAGGAAGCCGGGCTCGACGCCGAATATGTCCAGGTGCCCAAGGATCTGCGCCTGGCGGACGGGCGCGATTTCACCGAGATCTCGCCGATGGGCTATGTCCCCGCGATCGAGACCGGCACCGGCTTCGTGCTCACCGAAGGTCCGGCAGTGCTTACCTATATCGCCGAGCTGGCGCCCGAAGGCGCGCTCAGCTTCTCCGGCTTTTCCGACGGGCATTACCGGATGCTCGCCTGGCTGAACTTCGTCAGCACGGAGCTGCACAAGGCGGTGTTCATGCCGATTCTCGGCAAGGGCTATGGCGCGGCCGAGCAGGATGCCGCCCGGGCCCGCCACGCCCGGCCCTTCGCCGTGCTGTCGAAGCATCTCGAGGGTCGCGAATATCTCGACGATCGCTTCACCGTGGCGGACGCCTATCTGCTCGCCGTGCTCAACTGGTGCGAATATTCGAAGGTGCCGCTTGCCGAATGGCCGGTGCTGGCAGCCTATCGCGAGCGCGTTCGTGCCCGCCCGGCGGTGGCCCGGGCGATGGCCGCCGAATGGCCGCTGCTCCAGGCGGCCTGATCTTCCTCCCGGGCTCCGGGCGCGGCCGCATCGCGGCCTCTCCCGCCACACCTGCCCCTTCCGCCGGCGCGGAAGGGGCATTTTTGTTGGAATCGCGCGAATCGCTGGGTTAGGCCTGTGTCATGCCCGCAACGATCAACTGCGACGTGGCGATTGTCGGCGGGGGCCTGGCCGGCGGACTGATCGCGCTCGCCCTGCGCCGCAAGCGCCCGGATTGCGACGTGCGCATCGTCGAGGGCGGCAGCCGGATCGGCGGCAACCATCTCTGGTCCTTCTTCGCCACCGATGTCGCGCCGGGGGACCGCTGGCTCACCGCGCCGCTGATCGGTCATGGCTGGACCAGCTACGACGTCGCCTTTCCGGCGGTCTCGCGGACCCTGCGCACCGGCTATTATTCGATCGAATCGCGCCGGCTCGACCAGGTCGTCCGCGCCGAGCTGCCCGCGCAGGCGGTGATGACGCGGCGCAAGGTGCTTGCCGCCAGTCCCACCGCGGTCGTCCTGTCCGATGGCGACCGGATCGAGGCCAAGGGCGTGATCGATTGCCGCGGCCCCGCCGATCTCGCGGCGCTGCGCTGCGGCTGGCAGAAATTCTACGGCCGTGAGCTGGCCCTGGGCGAAGCGCACGGCCTGGCGCGGCCGAAGCTGATGGACGCGACCGTCGAGCAGCTGGACGGCTACCGGTTCGTCTATGCGCTGCCGTTCGGCCCCACCTGCGCGTTCGTCGAGGACACCTATTACAGCGACACCCCGGATTTCGATGCGGCGCTGCTCGGCGCGCGGATCGCCGCCTATGCCGATGCGCAGGGCTGGCAGGTCGATCGCGTCGTGCGCGAGGAGGGCGGCGCGCTGCCCGTGGTGATGGGCGGCGACTTCGAGGCCTATTGGCAGGCGGGCGGCAACAAGGTCGCCAAGGCGGGCGCGCGCGCCGGCCTGTTCCATCCGCTCACCAGCTACGCGCTGCCCGATGCGGTGCGCACCGCCACGCTGGTCGCGGCCGCGAGCGACCTTGGCGGGCCGGCGCTGCACCGGCTGCTGCACGATTTCGCCCGATCGACATGGCGCCGCCGCCATTTCTACCGCATGCTCGCCGCCATGTTGTTCAAGGCCGCCGAACCCGCGGAGCGTTACCGCATCCTCCAGCGCTTCTACCGGCTCGATCCGCAGCTGATCGGGCGCTTCTATGCCGGGCATTCCACCCTGGCCGATCGCCTGCGCCTGGTTTCGGGCAAGCCGCCGGTGCCGATCGGCCGCGCGCTCGCGGCGATCCGGGAGTCGTTCCGGTGAAGCG
>JACZRH010000006.1 GCA_022574815.1 Planctomycetota bacterium
GTCGATCTGTTGATCCGCCTGCTGGATTTCACTGGTTGAGCGCCCGTACGCTGTGGCTGGGTCGCGTCCTAGTACTCGTCCTGGTCGGATTCGATGGTCTGCCGCCATTCGTCGAGGTGGTCGAGATAGTCGCTCGTGCCGCGCGCGACGCAGGTGAGCGGTTCATCCACGAGACGGACGTCCAAGCCGGTCGCTTTGGCCAGGACTTCGTCCATACCGCTCAGCAGTCCCCCACCGCCGGCGACGTGAATCCCGTTGTCGACCAAGTCTGCGGCGAGTTCGGGCTCGACCTGCTCCAGCGTCCGCAGAACAACGTCGATGATCTGCCCGACGGGCTCCTTGAGCGCCTCGCGAATCTCCTCGCCGTTCACGACGGCCTTGCGCGGCAGGCCGCTGATCATGTCGCGGCCCTTCACTTCCATGCTGGGCTCCTCGGCCCGCGGCGAGGCCGACCCGACGCCGATCTTGATCCGCTCGGCCGTTTGCGGCCCGATCATCAGGTTGTAGGTGCGTTTCATGAAGTTGGCGATCGCATCGTCCATGTTATCGCCGGCGACGCGAATCGAATTGCAGATCGCGATGTCGGAGAGGCTCATGACGGCGACCTCGGTGGTTCCGCCGCCGATGTCCACGATCATCGAAGCGGTCGGCTCGTGGATCGGGAGTCCGGCCCCGAGACCGGCGGCCTTGGGCTCCTCGACGAGGTAGACGCGCCGCGCGCCGGCGCGCTCGGCTGAGTTGTAGACGGCGCGTTTCTCGACGGCGGTGATGCCCGAGGGGATCGCGATGACGATACGTGGATGCGCCAGCCCGCGGTTGCCGTGCACCTTGCGGATGAAGTAGCCCAGCATCTCCTCGGTGACGTCGAAGTCGGCGATCACGCCGTCCTTGAGCGGGCGGATGGCCGTGATGCTGCCGGGGGTCCGCCCGAGCATTTCCTTGGCGATCAGCCCGACCGCGTTGCCGTTGTCGAGCACCTGGTTGGTGCCCTTGCGGACGGCGACGACCGAAGGCTCATTGAGGACGATACCCTCCCCTTTGACGCAGACCAGGGTATTGCACGTACCCAGATCGATGCCCATATCGACGCTGAACAGACCCAAAAGGCGGCGGAGCAACACCTCCACCTCCATTGCTGTGTGCTCGAATTGCCTGGGTCCTTGCGGACTCCGTTCCTATCAGACGTTCGCGAGAAATCTCGCGATTTGCCACACGGCAGTTCGGCCGGCCCTTGCCCTAGCTCCCGCCGGGCGGCAGCAGGCCGCCGAACAAGGTCATCGCGCGATAGCCGACGTAGATCGTGGCGGCGAGTACGAACAGGAACGCCACGAAGATCAGTGCCGTGTAGATGTCGTTTTCGGCCCGCGGTCCGGTCGGTCGCGTTTGGCCGGTATTCATCGTCGCCATCATCGCACCCGTCAGAGCTATTTCGCTAGTTCTCGTCGTAGACGATCGGATCGCCCGGCCGCACCTCACCCGACAGCAACTCGAGCCGACCGCCGGCCTCCTTGGGCCGCACGCGGTCGACCACGAGGTCGCCGAGGTAGGTGGTCCCGCGATAAATCATGAACTTCATGCCGGCGACCACGCCCGAGGTGTCACCCACGTTGACGCTCGCGTAGCGCCCATCGACATCGACGATCCGGCCCTTGATCGGGCCGGCAACGGTCGAAACGACCGGCGGCCTTGCGCCGCGCTCATCGTCGGTCCCGCGCGGGGCCGACGCCAGCCGAGTTCGCAGCTTGGCGTTGTTCTGCTCAGCGGCGAAGAGCTTCTCCTGAAGGTCGCGGGCCTCGTCGGTGAGGATGGCCACGTTGGCGGTCAGCTCCAGAGTGCGGTCATTCAAACTGATGTTGCGCGTCTGGAGCTCCGTGTTTTCCGTGCTCAGGGCCAGGTTCAGCTTTTGCAGCCCGCCGCGCTCGCCGGTCGTGACCGCGAGGATTTCCTCGATCAGCGTGCGGCTCGACTCCGACGCGGTCAGGTTGCTGCGCACCGCCGCCAGCTCGCTGCGCTGGGCGGCGATCTCGTCATTCCGCTCGCGCTGCGTGTCGACCAACTTGACGATCTCCCGGTCCTTCTCGGCCAGCGCGTTGTCCTTCATCGCCAGCGCGGCCTCGGCGGCGACCACCATCTGCATCTGGTTGGTGATTGCGGCGTCCCGCAGTGTGGCCATCTCTTGCGCATCGGCCCGCCAATTATGCCACTGCGCCGAAGCCGAGATGAACAAACACGAGACCGCGATCGACAACACGGAAGTGAGGACCACGAACACCTTGGTCATTGGGCTCACAAGCGAACTCCTTGAAAACGCGCCCGAGCGATTCCTCTACCCCATGCCACTCGGTTCCGCCGGCCGACGCCGGCACGCAGCCCGATACCGCGCCCACACGGTTGTGGCGGATTGTACGCTGCCGCCACGGTAATGCAACCACGAATGTACGCCAAGCGCCGCGGAAGTGCAATCGCGACTTCTTGCGTGGCGGTTGCCAACGTCCGGCCCCCCGGAATATGCTACTACTGTATGGAACTGTCGATCACGCTTTTGGAGCCCCAGAAACGCACGGAGCTGTTCGGGGCCGCCGATCACCACCTTCGCCGCATCCGCGACGCGCTGTCCGTGCGGCTGCAGGCGCGGAATGCCACCGTACGGATCATCGGCGAGCCGAGCAACGTCGCTCAGGCCGCCACGGTGCTCGAGCGGCTTCAGAACCTCTTGCGGAACCGCGAATTCCTGGATGATGAGACCGTCGAGGACGCCATTGCGGAGGTCCGTCGCAGCGAGAGCGGCGATTCGTCCGACACGATCCAGGTGTTCGCGCGCGAGGCGAACATCAGCCCGCGCACCGACGGGCAGGGACAGTACGTGCGTGCGATGTTCGCGAATGACCTGGTGCTCTGTTTGGGCCCGGCGGGCACGGGGAAAACCTATCTGGCCGTCGCGGTCGCGGTTCATCTGCTGAAAGCGGCCAAGACCAAGCGTATCGTCCTGGTGCGACCGGCGGTCGAGGCGGGTGAGCGGCTGGGCTTCCTGCCGGGGGATTTGCAGCAGAAGGTCAATCCGTATCTGCGCCCGCTGTTCGATGCGATGCACGACATGATGACCTACGATCAGCTCAAACGCTTCATGGTCAGCGACGTCATCGAGGTGATTCCGCTGGCGTACATGCGCGGGCGCACGCTGAACAACGCGGTCATCATCCTCGACGAGGCCCAGAACTCGACACCGTCGCAGATGCTCATGTTCCTGACGCGGCTAGGGCATCACAGTAAGATGATCGTCACCGGCGACGACAGCCAGGTCGATCTCGAGCCCGATCAGCCATCCGGGCTGATCGACGCGGTGTCCCGGCTGGGCGGCTGCCCCGGACTGGAGATCGTTCGCCTGCGCGACTCCGACATCGTGCGTCATCGGCTGGTGCAGGAAGTGGTGAATCGCTACGCGGCGGGTCCGTCGAAAGCGGCGCGAGATAGGTCAAGGTCCGAAAACAACTGACCGAAACCGTCGCAATCCGCGTCAGCGGAGATCTCCCGGCCGCGGCCGTCAAGACGGACGATCGATTCGACGAGCGCTAGTGAGATGTGGCCTTTCGAGAAGAAGTCCGCCCGTCGCCAGGAGATTCGGCGCAGCAAGGCCAAACGGCAGGTTGCATGGGTGCGGCGCTGGCGCGAGCGGGTGCGGCCGTGGCCGTTTACGATTGCCTTGGGCGCGTCGATCGTCGCGGCCCTGATTCTGAACGCCGGCGGGGAGATTCTCGACCTGCACGTGGGCGAGCACGCGCCGCGGGCGATCGCTTCGCGGCTGGATTTCGAGATTCTGGACGAGCAGCAGACGCGGCTGAGGAAAGTGCAGGCCCGCGACACGGCGCCGAACTTCTACGACCTCGAAACCTCACTTCTCGATGACATTCAGGGCAAACTGACCAAGGTGATCGAGTACGCGCGAAAGTACACCAACGATCCCACGACACTCAAGCAGAAGGCGCGAGAGGAACTCAAGATCGAGCTGGACGACGCCGGCGTACAGGAGTTGCAGCGCCTCGCGGCCCTGCCGGACCCGACCGAGTATCAGCGCGCCGTGGAGCGCGCCATCCAGGCCCTGGCTGTACAGCCGCTCGTGCAGCCCGAACCGGACGAGCTCGCCGAACGTCGAACGCCGCTCAAAGCCGTGCTGCGCGGATCGGCCGAGGGCGCGAAGCCGCTGCGCGTCGACTGGGACCAGGTGATGTTTTCGACGCAGGTCGAGGCGGCGGCGCGCGTAGCCGATGCCGCCGCGAATGCCTTTCGCTTTCAGCTTCGCCCCAGCATCCGCAATTCCATCATCGCGATGCTGCGCGGCGACACGCCGGGCACGCTCAAACCAATCTACGGTTACAATAAAGAGCTTTCCACGGTCGCGGCCGACGAGGCGTACGACGACGTGCCCCCGCAAAAACTCGAATACAAAATCGGCGACATCCTCGCGGACGCCGGGGCCATCACCGCGAAGGAAATCGAGCTGCTGGCCGCCGAACACGCGGAGTTTCAAGCGCGCCAGCACGCGGAGGATCTAGCGGCCAAGCACGGAGTGATCGGCCTCAACGGGTGGGAGGCGCCGCTGGGGCGCACGTTGCTCGCGTTTCTGATCGTGTTCGGGCTCGCCGGGTACATGTGGCGCTACCACCGCAAGACCTTTGCCCGCCAACTGCGGCTCGTGGTGACGACGGCGGTGCTGCTGTTGCTGCTCGGCGCGGGCCGCTTCTGTTACGTGCGCTTCGGCACGCCGCAGTACGCGGTGGGCGCGCAGGCCTTCGCGGCGGCGCTGCTGGGGATCGTTTTCGCGCAGGGGTCGGTCTTCGCAGTCTGCGGGGCGCTGGCGGCGTTGCTCACCATCGGCACGCAACAGGACGTCGGCTTTCTGCTGGTGCTCCTGGCGATGTCGGGCGTATTGATCTTCGGCTTGCGCGACGTGCGCAACCGCGGAAAGATCGTCGCGGTGGGGGTCATAGCCGGCGCGGTCGCATGGGCGGTCACCATCGCCGCATTGCTGATCGAGCGGCAATTCATCTCGTATGCCGTGGCCCAAGCCCTGTACGCGGGCACGGCGACGCTGGCGGCCGCGTTCTTGATGGAAGGCCTGCTGCCGGGCATCGAGCGCGTCTTCGGTCTCAGCACGAGCATGACGCTGCTGGAATGGCGCGACTCGAACAAGCCGCTGATGCGGATGATGGCCGCCGAGGCGCCCGGGACCTACAACCACAGCCTGCTGGTCGGAACGCTCGCCGAAAGCGCCGCCGAAGCGATCGGGGCCAATGGGCTGCTGGCGATCGTCGGAGCGTACTACCATGACATCGGCAAGATCAACAAGCCCGAGTATTTCGTGGAGAACCAGGACACGCGCTTCAATCGCCACGAGCGGCTTTCGCCCGCGATGAGCCTGTTGATCATCATCGGGCACGTCAAAGACGGGATCGAGATGGCCAAAGAGTACGGGTTGCCGCCCAGTCTGCGGCCCTTCATCGCCGAGCATCACGGCACGACGCTGGTCGAGTTTTTCTATCACGCCGCCTCCAAGGCCCGCAAGCCGGGGGATTCCGAGGTCGCCGACATCCAGTTTCGCTACCCAGGCCCCAAACCACGCTCGCGCGAAACGGCGATTCTCATGCTCTGCGACGGCGTCGAAGGTGCGGTTCGCGCGATGGCCGAGCCCACGCCCGGCCGGATCGAGGAAACGGTCGGCAGCATCGTCCGCAAACGGCTGATGGACGGGCAGTTCGACGAGTGCGACCTGACCTTTCGCGAACTTGAGACGATCGAAAAGAGCCTGATCAAAAGTCTGTGCGGCATCTACCACGCCCGCATCGTCTATCCGTCGGGCAGGGAAGATGAGAAAGAAGCCGTATAGCAGCGCAGCAGCGCGGCGTAGACGTGGGGGTTCGGGGTTCGGGGTTCAGGGTTCAGGGTTCAGGGTTCACGCCGATGGGGCGGCGATTGCCTTCCGTACGATCGGTCGCCGCCACAATCTGCTATTCTAGCGGGCATGGGAACGAGCAAGATTCCGCTGGCACGAGCGAACTACCGACGAGCAATCCGCCCGAAAGGCCCTGGGCCGGGCCGTGAACCTGCAATCAATCGCGACGAGCTGTCGATCGCCGTCGCTTGGCGCCCGCGCACTTCCTGGCGGGCGGTCGCACTGTTGGAACGCTGCGCGCGTCGCACGGCGAACGCCGAGGGATTCGATCGTGGAAGTCTCTCGATCGCCGTCGTCGGGGCGGCCGCGATGACGACGCTGCACCGGCTGCACCTCGGTCGCGAAGAGCCCACGGATGTTCTGACATTCGACCTGGGCACGGACTGCCGGCACGGCATCCTTGACGGCGAGATCGTGCTCTGCGCCGACATGGCGCGCCGCCGGGCCGCTGCTCGCGACAAAACGCTGGCCACTGCTCGCGCCGAACTCGCCTTGTATCTCGTACACGGATTGCTGCACCTGGCCGGCTACGACGACCGCGACGCGGCGACGTTTCGGCGAATGCACCGGCGCGAAGACGAGATTCTCGCGACCCTGGGGCTCGGCGGCGTATTTCAGGACGGAGCGTAGTCCATGCGAGGACCGTCAAAGGGAAGTTCCTCCGACGGCCCGCCGCCGAAGTCGTCCAAACAGCGCTATCGCGCGTTTCGACATCCGAAACGTCGGGACGACGCGAGGCATCACGGCCGAACGTCGAACGTTCGCGAACCGGCGCCGCGCGCCGCGCGGCGAAACTATCTCCGCGCCTACATCCATTGGCTGCGGCCGTATACCTGGAGCATCGTCGCGGTCTTCGCACTGGCGCTGACCGCCGCCGCCATGAGCCTCGTCCTGCCGTGGGCCACGATGTACATCATCGACGAGGTCCTGCCGAACAAGGACAGAGCGACGCTGACAATGCTCGGCGCCGGCTTGCTGGTCCTCATCGTCGTCCAGCAGCTCATCGACTTCGTGCGGCATTGGCGGCTCGCCAAGCTCGGCGCCCGCGTCGTCTTCCGCATGAGGCAGCGCCTGTTCGGCCACCTGCTCAAGCTGCCGCTGCACAAACTCTCGGAGATGAAGACCGGCGGGATCACGTCGCGGCTCTCCGGCGACCTCGACAACGCCACCGGCCTGCTCAACGTCGGTCTGGTCATGCCCGGCGTCGCCGCCGCCAAGGTGCTCCTGACCATCGGCGTGTTGTTCTGGATCAACTGGCAGATGTCGGTCGCCGCGATCATCCTGCTCCCGCCCATCGTCGCACTGAACCTGCTGACCATCCGCCGCGTGCGGCCGATCTATCGCAGCATGCGCGGCGACCGGGCCGAGATCGACGGGCGAGTGGTCGAGACGTTCGGCGGGATTCGCGACGTGCGGGCCTTCGGGCGCGAAAAGACCGAAGCGCGGCGCTATGCCGTCGCGCACCACACCGTCATTCGCAAACAGCTCCTGGCGAACTGGTTCGAGCAGCTCGTGCGGTCCGGGTGGGGGCTGTTCGTGCCTTTGTGCGGGCTGTTCGTGATCTGGTTCGGCGGGACGCTCCACCTGGCCAACGCCGAGAGCACGACGATCGGCGGGATCGTCGCGTTCCAAATGTATCTGATGATGCTGCTCATGCCGGTCTCGATGATCGTGCAATCGTACGGCCAGACGCAGCAAGCTCTGGCGGCGATGGAGCGCGTGTTCGACCTGCTCGAGATCCCCGCCGACAAACCCGACCGCCCGGACGCGGTCGCCGTTCCCTTGCGAGTGGGCGCGCCGCGCGCCGGCGCGGCGAGCCGAAACGGCATCGAATCCTTCGAGTTCGACGACGTCGGCTTCTCATACAGCCCCGGCCAGCCGGTGCTCACTTCGTTTTCGCTGCGCGTCGCGGGCGGCACGTCCGTCGCGCTGGTCGGGCCGAGCGGGGCCGGCAAGACGACCGTGACCAACCTCGTCGCCCGCTTTCACGATCCGACCCACGGAGCGATCCGCCTCAACGGCGTCGACCTGCGCGACATCAAGCTGGCCGGCTATCGCGGGCTGCTGGGACTGGTGCAGCAGGAGACCTTCCTCTTCGACGGCACGATCGGCGAGAACATTGCCTACGGCCGGATCGGCGCCACCGCCGCCGAAATCGAGCACGCCGCCCGCCGCGCCAACGCACACGAATTCATCCAGGGCTTTCCCGACGCGTACGATACGTTGGTCGGGGAGCGCGGGGTGCGGCTCTCGGGCGGGCAGGCGCAGCGCATCAGCATCGCCCGCGCGATTCTGGCCGACCCGCAGATCCTGATTCTCGACGAAGCGACGAGCAATCTTGATTCGGAGAGCGAGCAGCTCATTCAGGCCTCGATGCGCGAGCTCCTCGCCGACCGGACCACCTTCGTCATCGCCCACCGCCTTTCGACGGTCATGAACGCCGACCTGATCGTGGTCCTGGAGGACGGCCGAATCACCGAATCCGGCACGCACGCGAAGCTGATGGAATCCGACGGACGCTACCGCGCAATGGTCGAGCGGCAACAACGCGGCCTAACCGAGCCGGCCGCGGCCGACTGGCTCGCGTAGCTGGACACTGGTCGACCAGGCGTGTGCGGCGTGCGTTTAACGACCACAATGGAGCCCGAGGATCTCAGGGTTTGGCGAGTAAACCCAAACCGACCATTCACATGGAGAGCCGACCATCTTCGCGGGCAACGCGTAGGCTGAATGCCCCTCGTAGTCAGAACGGCTCGCCCGCTCTTCGCACGATTCGGTGTGGCGGACACTAAGGTTGAAAGTGGATCCGGCAGGAATTCTGCTGCGATGAAGGCAGAAATGAACGGGGCCGCCCCCCGTGGGACGGCCGCATGGACCCCCGACGCCATGGCAAGCCGCCCATCCGAATTGTGACCTGCGCTCACAACGACTCGCGCCGCCGTTGGCCGTCCGGTGCGGCGGCGTCCGGCACGGTGGTGTGGCTTGGCGCGCGCGGTCTTGCACGATGCCGACGTGCGCCGATAATGACCGTACCCCTGTGTCGCGGGCGCCCAATCGCACATGTGAGAGCCCTTCGTTGCCGCAAAACGTGCAACAAACCGCCACCCAACTGCTCGCCGCGATGGGCGGCGGCGACGCGCAGGCTGCTGAACAGATCTTTCCCCTGATTCACCAGGAACTCCGGACCATCGCTGATCGCTACATGCGCCCTGGCCATGGCGCAGGGTGAGTTGGGCCGATGTCTGACCAAGCTGACACGCTTCGAGGTCGCCGAGCCGATGCTGTTGAAAAGCTATGAATTCGGCCAAGCCAACTTCGGCGATTCCCACGTTCGGGCCCTGGAGCGGTGTCAATACCTGGCCGAACTCTACGACGCCTGGAGCAAGCCGGAACAAGCCGCCGAGTGGCGGGCGACCTCCGTCCAACCGATGAAGGGTGGTGCGGATTCAGTGACGCCGTCCGCACCCGAAGAACCGGCGACTCGCCGAGCGAGAGACCCACGATGAAAAACAAGAAAAAACGCCTGTGGGAAAAAGGCACCGAGCCCGATGAATTGATCCACCGCTTCACCGTCGGTGACGACCCCGAATGGGACCGCCACCTCGTCCACTGGGACTGCCTCGGCTCCGCCGCCCACGCCCGCACGCTCGAGCGGGCCGGCATTCTCACCGCCGACGAGCGCGGCCGCCTGCTGGCCGGGCTCGCGCAGGTCGATGCCTTGGACCGCGCCGGCGAGTTCGCCATTCCGCCCGAGCTTGAAGACTGCCACACCGCGATCGAGTCGTTTCTCACCCGCGCGTGCGGCGACGCCGGAGCGAAGATCCACACCGGCCGCTCGCGCAACGACCAGGTTGTCTGCGCGATGCGCCTGTTCATGCGCCATCACGCCCTCGCGTGGCTCGACGAGCTCGCGCGGTTCGTCCGCGCGCTCCTGGATCGAATGCAGCGCGACGGCGAAGTCCCCATGCCCGGCTACACACACATGCAGCCCGCGATGCCGTCCAGCGTCGGTCAATGGCTGCACGCCTGGGTCGAAGCCGCGCTCGAACAAACGCGGGCCGCGTTCGACCTGCTCGACCGCCTCGACGCCTGCCCGCTCGGCACCGGGGCCGGCTTCGGCGTCCCGCTGCCGCTCGACCGCGAGTACACCGCCGAACTGCTCGGCTTCGCGCGCGTGCAGCGCAGCCCGATCGACGTGCAGAACAGCCGCGGCCGCACCGAAATCTACTTCGTCCGCGTCGGCGTGGACGTCGGGGCGCTGCTCGAAAAGCTCAGTTGGGACCTGATCCTCTTCGCCGGCCCGCAGTACGGCTTCTTCGGCCTGCCCGAGGAAATGACGACCGGCTCGTCGATCATGCCGCAGAAGAAGAACCCCGACGTGCTCGAGTTGATGCGGGCTCGGGCCGGACGGCTGCGGGCTCGGCTGCACGAGCTCGAATGGGTCGCCGGCAAGCTGCCGTCGAGCTATCACCGCGACCTGCAACTGACCAAGGAGCCGGCCATCCGCACGGCCCTGGAAGTATCGGAGATGCTCCAGGTCGCGACGCGCGTCGTGTCCGGGTTCACCGTCAATCGCGAGACCCTCGCGGCCGCGATGCAGCCGGAGCTGTACGCGACCCATGCCGCCGTCGCGCTGACCGAGCAAGGGGTTCCCTTTCGCGAGGCGTATCGGCGTGTGGCCGACGATTTGCGTGCGGGTCGCTTTCGCGAAGGCAGCGCGACCGCTGCCGATAAGCACACCGGTCGCGTCGCGGCGGATGTGATCGACGACATACGCTCCGAAGTGGAGCGGTGGTCCGAGCGTGCCCGAGTGATCGGCGCGCGGCACGCGGCGGTTGACACGATCCTCGAATCAAGGCCACGCGAAGCGGGGAATGCCTGACAGGCGTTTCGACGAAAGCAACTCGCCGGAGATCATTCGCCGGATTTCCTGCCAGCGCTGAAATGCCTCCCCGTCCGGCCACCCGTTTTGATACGTCTGGGCCCGCTGTCGGGCGTGTTCGGCGAGCGTCGGGTCCCGCGCCGCCAGCCGCGCTCGCCAATCCGGCCACACGTTGATCACGGCGCGCGATTCGAGATAGCCGCGCGGCAACTCGTGCTCGATGTGCCCGATGCGCGAGTCGGGCCGCGCCGGGCAGCGGGCGACGAACGCGTCGGTCAGACCCAGGATGTCAACCACGTGTACTTCGGGGCCGGCGTGGTAGGGGAAGATGCCCGCCGCGGGCCAGAACATCGCGATCGGGCCGAACTCGCGCGCATAGGCCGCCGCGTCCCGGCCGAGGTCGATCCACTCTTGGAATTTGGGATTCGGGTGTCGCGCGGGGCCGGTGAAGCGGTTGTCGTTCCAGCGGCCCGCGTACCACGCCCACTCGTCGGCGATCCCGCTCGGCGGAATCTCGGGCCGCCGCGGCGTCAGATCGAGCAGCGACAGAATGCCGGCCAGCAACACGGCGGCCGCGGCGCTGGCCACGCCGATGCCACGCGCCCGATCGAGAAGTAGCATACCGAACAGCGCCGCGCTCGTGAGCAGCCCCGCGGTGAGCACGATCGCGCCGGGCCAGTGTACCTCTCGAAACTCGGCCAAGGCGTACAGGGCGGACCCGTGCAGGGCGAATGCCGTGATGAACAACGCCGATCCGGAGCGTCCGGCCCGCCAGGAGCGAAGGAACACGACGCTCAGCGCGAGAAAACCGAGTAGAGCGATCAATGAACCGACCGCACTGGCTCGATAGAGCGGTTGGCTCGAGCCGGGGGCGGCGGGCCTCGCTCCCGCGCCGTCGGCAAAGACCAGTGCGAGCGCGGCGCAGGCCAGCGGCAACCCGACCGCCAGCGCCGTCACGAATGCGCGATTCAGATCGCGAACGACGCGCGGTCGGCCGAGCAGATGGCACGCTATTAGCACCGCCCCGATCAGGACCGAGTGAAAGAACCGCCCACGCATGAAATCACCGCCGATGCTGAAAACGTAAACGAGTTGAAACCACAACCCCAACGTCAGACACAGTAGCACCCAGGATTGCGGCTTTCGGTCGCGCGCGTCGCGAAAGGTGACGAACAGCCCCGCGACGAGCACGGCGACGATCACCAGCGCGTGAAGCGGCTCGTGCAACGCGAAGTCGCGAGCATAAAGACCTCCTTGTGCGACGGCGTGCGAGAAAGACAAGGCCACCTTGGCATACGCCGTGTTCGGCAGCGGTGTGCCGTAATAAACTGTCGAGAACCCGTGCCAGACCAGCAGCGGCGCCAGGGCCGCGACCAGGGTTGTCAATCGCCGGAGCGGCTTCTCGCGCCAAGCACGCACGACGAGGCCGATCATCAGCGGCCCGCACAGCAGCAGATGGTCCGGCCGGTTCAGGAGCAGTAGTGCGCAGAGCAGCATGGACCCGCCCCCGGAGAGCGGTCGGCCGCGCTCGACCCGCGTCAGACAAGAGCCCCAAAGCGCGACGAGCAGCAGGCTGGTAAGCCCCGTTTCGAGGCCCGACGTCTGAAACTCGACGAAGGTGTGCGATCCGAGCAGCAATCCGGTCACGAACAACAGGCGCGCGGTCGCGTGATTCAGGCCGCGCAGAAGACGGCTGAGCACCAACACGACCAGCCCGCCGCCGAGCAGACCGGCGACGATCGCGACCACGCGCAGGTCGAACCACGATCCGCCGACCAGCAGCAGGAGAAACCACAACGGGTGCGTATATCCCTGAACGCGCTCGCCGACGTTGAACACCGGCCCGTGCCCGTTCAGGCAGTTGGCGACGTGCCGAAACGTGATATAGGCGTCATCGGACAGCCAGGCCCGCCAGTAGACGAAGCCGATCGCCGCAACGACCAGCAACGCGGTGATCCATCCATAGGCGGAACGGGAATCGTCCGGGCGGTGCGTGGAGTGCTCGCTCGTCACCATGCGTCGCTTTCGAACCTCCCGGCGCCCATCGCGACCGGTTACGATACACGCGCGACCGCCGGTCGCAACAACGTATGGCCGAGCGGCACGCGCGGCTCTACAATCTGCGCCGCTTTGCGATCGAGACCCGATCGAACCCGAAGGGCCCGGCGACGCCGAGTCGAACCGAATCCGAGCGGAATGAGCCACGTGGGATACGACGTACTGATCATCGGCGGCGGACACGCGGGCATCGAGGCCGCCTGGGCCGCTGCAAACCTCGGCGCGCGCACCGCGATGGTCACCTTTCGCCGCGATGCCATCGGGCGCCTGTCGTGCAACCCGGCCATCGGCGGCATCGGCAAGGGTCAGATGGTGCGTGAGATCGACGCGCTCGGCGGGTTGATGGGCCGCATCACCGACCAGGCCGGCATCCAGTTCCGCATGTTGAACCGTCGCAAAGGCCCGGCCGTCTGGGCGCCGCGGGCCCAGGCCGACCGCGAGATCTACGCGAGCACCGCCCGCCGATTTCTCGAGGACTGCCCCAATCTCACAATCCTGGAAGGCGGCGTTGAGTCGATCGACGCGCGACCACACGGCAACGGCCGGGGTGCCCGCTGCGTCACCGGCGTCACGCTCGCCGACGGCGCCTTCATCGCGTCACCCACCGTAATCGTGACCTCCGGGACGTTTCTCGGCGCCCTGATGCACTGCGGCGAGAGCCAAGTACCCGGCGGCCGGCACGGCGAAGCGGCGGCGATCGGTTTGAGCGGCTCGCTCCGATCGCTCGGGCTCGAGCTCGGCCGGCTCAAGACCGGTACGCCCCCGCGCCTCCTGCGAAGCACCGTCGATTTTGGACGGCTCGACGAACAGCCCGGCGATGCGCGCCCCACGCCGTTCTCTTTCCTGACCGAGCGGATCACCCAGCCCCAGGTGTGCTGCCACGTCACCTGGACGAACGCCCGCGTCCACGAGTTGATCCGCGCGAATCTGCACCGCGCGCCGATGTACTCGGGACAGATCGAGTCGCGCGGCCCGCGCTACTGCCCGAGCATCGAGGACAAGGTCGTTCGCTTCGCCGACAAGGACCGCCACCAGATCTTTCTCGAGCCCGAGGGCTACGACAGCGAGCGCATCTACGTGAACGGTATCAGCACTTCGCTGCCGCGGGACGTGCAGCGCCAAATGATCGCGATGATCGAGGGCCTCGAGCGCGCGACAATCGCCCAATGGGGCTACGCCGTCGAATACGACTTTGTGCCGCCCGAGCAGATCGACGCGTCGCTCATGACCAAGCGCGTCCGCGGCCTGTTCCTCGCCGGGCAGATCAACGGCACTAGCGGATACGAAGAGGCGGCGGGGCAGGGCCTGGTCGCGGGAATCAACGCCGCCCGTCTGGTCGCCGGCGACGACCCGATCGTACTCGGCCGCGACGAGGCGTACGTCGGGGTGATGATCGATGATCTCGTGACACGCGGCGTCACCGAGCCGTACCGCATGTTCACCTCGCGGGCCGAGCACCGCCTGCACTTGCGCTACGACAACGCCGACGCGCGGCTGACGCCCCTGGGGCGCAGAATCGGCTTGGTTGCGGATGTGCGTTGGGCGCGTTTTCAGGAGCGCAAATCGCGCGCCGAGCGGCTTTTGCGAGCCTTCGATTCCTTGCGGTTTGAAGGCAGGTCCGTACGCGAGTGGCTTCGCCGCCCGAACGAAGATGGTCGCCGACTCGCGGAAAGATTTGAAGAGTTATCAGCCTATTACACCGACCCGGACATCTGGGCCCGCGCGCTGGTCGAGGTCAAATACGACGGGTATATCCAGCGCCAGCAGCGTGAAATCAAGCGGTGTCGTGAGTTTGAAGCCCACCGGATACCGTCGGATTTCGACTACGGCTCCATCCCGAATCTTCGGCGAGAGGCGATCGACCGCTGGTCGGCCGTGCTACCGAGGAATATCGGTCAAGCCGCCCGTACGAGCGGGATTCACCCGACCGATGTCACGCTGCTTATGGTCCAGTTGGCGGCCAAAGAGCGCCTAGTATCCCCATAGTCCGAAAAACGGCGCTAAAGGACACATTTGTCGCTTGCCGAAACTTCCTCAACGTGCTATATTAACTAATATGGTGAATATAGGCAAGGAAGGCCGAACAGCAGGTCGGATCATGACAACCGAACCCAAACGAAAAGGCTCCTGGCTGACCAAGAGCGTCTTTAGCACCGGTGAAGTTGCTCAGGTCTGCAAGGTCAGCCAACAGACCATCATCCGCTGTTTCGACAGCGGCAAGCTCAAGGGCTTCCGCGTGCCGGGATCGCGATTTCGACGAATCCCGCGCGACAGCCTCATTCAATTCATGAAGGACAACGAAATCCCACTCGACCAGCTCGAGTTGGGCAAGAAACGCGTTCTTGTCGTGGACGATGACCCCGCCATCGTCGAAATGCTTGTCGAACTGCTTGAACGCGACGGCCGCTTCGAGGTCCAGACCGCCTCGACCGGCTTCGAAGCGGGAATCCGCACCAAGGAATTCCGCCCCGACGTCATGGTGCTGGATTACATGCTGCCGGATATCAACGGCAACGCGGTCTGCCGCACAATCCGCGCCGACGAGTCTTTGCGCGGCGTGCGCATCATTATCGTCTCGGGCGTCGTGAATCGCGAAGACGTGGACAAGCTGCTCGAAGACGGTGCCGATGACTTCCTCCAGAAACCATTCAGCATCGAACAATTGATCAACAGGATTACGGAACTTGTCAGTCGCTAGATCCGAGGTCACGGCCGTGAGTGCCGATTCGCAGCCCGTCGCGGAGCCGGAACTCGTTCTCAGCCACCTCGATGGTCTGCCGACGCTGGCGCCGATCGCGGTGAAGCTGCTGATGACCACGTTGGACGACGACGCCGGCGCCGACGATCTGATCAAGCTGATCCGCGCCGACCAGTCGCTCACCGCAAAGGTACTCTCCGTCGCCGGCTCGTCCGCGGTCGGGGCGCGCTCCCAAATCAAATCTCTCGAGCGCGCGGTCCCGCTGTTGGGCTTTGCCGCGATTCGCAGCATCGTGTTGGCCGTGAAGGTCTTCGAGTGTTTCGGGTCGCCCGACACCGCCAAGGAAGACCGGCAGTTCGATCGCCGCGAGTTTTGGAAACACGCGCTGGGAGTCGCGTGCGCGTCGAAACGCCTCGCCGCGCTGTTGCGCGACGCAGACTTCGACCCCGAGGTCGCTTTCGTCGCCGGCCTTCTGCATGACATCGGCAAAGTCGCGCTCGATGCCGTCTTTCCCAAGGCCTACGACCGCATCGCAGCGCAGGCCGACCAGACCCGCGGCGACATCGCCGATTGCGAGCGCGACACGCTGGGCGTCGATCACACGATCGCGGGCCGTCACTTGGCCGAGCGCTGGGGGCTGCCGCAGCAGTTGCAGGAAGTCATCTGGCTGCACCACCTGGCGCCCGAGGCGCTTCCTTCGAGCATCAGCGCCGCCCGGCTGATCGCGACCGTGCAGTTGGCCGACACGCTCGTGCGCGAGCAACGCGTCGGGTACTCCGGCAACCATACCTTCTACGAGTACTCGCCGCGGATGGCGTCGCGATTGGGCCTGTCGGACGCGGACCTGTCCGCGGTGATAAAAACGCTGGTCGGCGACGTTGCGCACCAATCCGCGCTGCTCGAGCTCGACCGCGACACGCCCGAGGCGCTCTATCTCAAGGCGATGACCAGCGCCAACGCCGAGCTGGGCCGCCTGAACACCGAGTTGGTGGTCAAGAACCGGCGGCTCAGTGTGGCGGCGCGCTACTTCCAGGCGACGCGCGAGTTCGATCAGCGACTCGGCGCGTGGTCCGACCTGTCAGCCGTCGTGGCGGCCATCGCACGCGCCTCGACGACCGCCTTGCAACGCCCCCGAGTGGCCTGCTTCGGGCTGCGCGAGCGGTCCGGCGTGGTCGACTTGTGTTGGATCGGGGAGGATCCGTCGCAGCTGAGCGCGCGGACGCAGAACCTGCCGGCGGAATTCACCGACTGGATGCGCGAGCTGCACGACGGCGGGGGCCACTTTCTGGTGCCGGCACACCACGCCGTGCGAGCGCTGCTCGCGCCCGCTTTGGAGGACCTGGGCCGCGGCGACCCGTGGCTGTTGCCTATCGTTCACGACGGAGAACTGGCCGGCGGAGTCGTCTTTCTCTCGCAGGCCGACGAACGCTCGCGCTTTGTCGGCGAGGCCGACGACCTGCGCTCGTTCTTGGCCGGCCTCGGCCTGGCGATCGGGCGCTGCAACGCCCACGCGGCCGCGCGCAGGCTGGCGGACGATCTGGCAGACACCAACCGCCGCCTTCAGCAGGCCCAAACCGAGCTGCTGCGCTCGCGCACGCTCTCGATGATCGCCGAGATGGCGGCCGGGGCCGGGCACGAGTTGAACAGCCCATTGACGGTGATCTCGGGTCGCGCGCAGATGCTCCAACACCAGATCGATGATCCCGACGTGCGCCGCGCGCTCGACACGATCAGCCAAAAGGCCCATGAGTGCAGCACGATCGTGACCGAGCTGATGGACTTCGCGCGCCCGCGGGCCCCGCGGCTCGCACCCCTCGACCTGCCGGAACTGCTCGCGCAGGTCCGCGACGAGGCGCTTCAGAACGCGGCGATGCCGCCGTCGCGGCTGCTGCTCGACGTCCCCGGCGAAACGGAGCCGCCGCTCCCGCCGGTCTTGGCGGACCGCGACCAGATCAAAGCTGTCTTTCACGAGTTGATCGACAACGCGCGGCACGCCATGACCGCCAGCGACGGGATCATCACCATACGCTGCCGACTCGCCGCGTCGACCGACGCCCTGGAAATCACCGTGCGGGATGCGGGGTGCGGCATGAGCCCGACGGTTCTGCAGCGCGCCTTCGATCCCTTCTTCTCGCACCGCAGCGCGGGCCGCAGCCGGGGCCTCGGTTTGGCGCGAGCCCATCGCATCGTCGAAGCCCACGCCGGGCGCATCTGGCTGGAAAGCCGGCCGGAGGAGGGCACGGTCGCATACGTGGTACTACCCGCCGACACCGATCGATCAGCTTCCGGCTGACATCCGCGCCTTCGGGGAGGACAAAGCTCTGCTTGGCTCTACGACGGTATTCCAAGACTACAAGGCAGAGCATCGTTTTTCCTCGTTTGCCAGGCAAAGCCTCGAACTCCCCCTGCCGTACGGGTCAGTCGAACACGATCGCTACCCGCGTGCGGTCGTCCGGCGGCGGCAAGTCGCAGGCGAAGCCTCAGTTCGCAACCGCACACGGCGGTGCCATTTCCCTGTCATTTCCAGGGTCTTCAATAATTCCGTGCGCGCATGGTTGTGTGCAGACGGCGACTTGCGGAGTCTCGCTTGACTTCCGGTTGGGGGCGCCCAGCATTTGCCGTGCGTTCGGGCGTGAGCGCGCGGCAGGGTCAATTCTCAACGAACGGGTAGCGCTGGTTGGATGGGTTTGGACAGCGTCTCGTGGACGGAGGCCCGAAATGGGCCGGGCCGACTTGTTCCAATTCGGTTTGTTCTTGCTGATGCCGCGCGGGCCGCCGCGCGGGGACGCCGAGCGACTCGCCGTTTCCTAAGACCGCAAGAAACTTGAACTTCTTGAAACAAACGCAAGGAGGCAAAGAATGTCTACGCATTTATTCTTCACAGACAGTCTGACAACGCCCCGCCGGTTGCGAGGCGTTCAAGAGCCCATTCCACGGAGCCAAACCATGAGAACACCGCAACACATCTCGAAAGCTTGTAAGTCTCGCCGCAATGCCTTGATCGCGGTCGCGATCGGCTTGAGCATTCTGGCGCTGCAACCGCCCCCTGCGGGCGCGCAGGAAAAGGTGCCGACCTTCAAGAACCCCGTGGTCTTTGACGTCGGCGATCGTCCATTCGGACTGGCCGTCGCCGACGTGACCGGCGGCCCCGGCGGCGCCCCGGACGGGTATCCCGACCTGGCGGTCGCCAACGAAAACGCCGGCACGGTCACGTTCTACGTCAATACGCGCGACTGGAAGCCGGTTCCCGACGGCTTCGGCACCCCGACCACGCTCCAAGTGGGTTCCGGGACCAAGCCCTTGGAAGTGGCGTTCGCGAAGATCAACAACGACATCTATCTCGACCTGGTCGTGACCGCGTCGGGCGACAACGCGCTCTACGTTTTCCTCTTCAACCCCGACGACCCGCCATATTCCGCGGGCACCAGGTTTCCGTTGAACACCCCAGGGGTGGGGCCGCGGGGCTTGGTCATCGCCGACTTTGACAACGACGGCTTCAACGACGCCGCCGTGGCCTCCGAGCTGTTGGACCTGGTCGTGGTGGTGTTTAACGACGGGCTGGGCGGTCTCAGCGGCCATCAGGAGCCCATCCTGCTCAACCTTCTTGAGGGCGCCACACCGTATGATCTCGTCGTGGGCGATTTCGAGCGCAGCGACGTCGATTCGCCGCTCTTGGACCTCGCGACCGCGAATTTCGGCGACGACTCGATCTCGGTGCTCCGCAACAACGGCAACCGCGACTTCACGCCATTGCGCCGGGACCGGCCCTTTGACTGCACGACTCCTTGGTGGGGGTTCGAAGGCATTGCCGTGGGGCGCTTCGACCTGGGCCTGACCGACGACGTGGCCTGCACCGCCGAGGGCGACGACTTCGCGAACGTGTTCCTCGGCGACGGGCAGAGCGACTTCGACCACGATTGCGATCCAACCCGGCGTGACCGCTATCAACTCCATTGCGACAGCCCGGACGCTTGGTGCTGGGGCATCGACGCCGGGCACCTGAATGGCGGGACGAAGCCGGATCTCGCGGTGGCGCTCGAGCAAAGGGACGTGGTCTCCGTTCTGCTCGGCCTGGGCGACGGGACCTTTCAGAGACCGTCTGCGGGTTGTGCGGATCCGCAGGACAGGAAAGGCTACCTGTACAGCGTCGTACCGCCCGGCGGCGGCGCCGACAATCCGATCCAGGTCAAGATCGTGGACCTGAACCAGGACGGCTTCGGCGACCTGGTGACCAGCAACCAGGATTCCGACAACATCAGCGTCCTGATCAGCACGATGATTGTCGCCGGCGGCCCCGGCGGAGGATTATGAACAACCGCGTACGCTAGACGGAGTCGGACGGCGGTGTCGGCCTGTGCGGGCCGGCGCCGCTGCCCGCATTTGACTTGCTTGGGCGCCTCATACGAGGTACGATAAAATGTGTTCGCCGGATCAAGTCAGTGCGAGCCCGTACCTGGGAGAACAGGCATGAGTACACGTGGCAGGAGGCATCTGCAATGGTCGGCGCTCGGGATCGTATTCGTGCTGGTCAGGAGCGCCTCCGCGTTCGAGATCCTGTACCACGCGACCGAGATTCCGCGCTTCGGTCCCGACGCCGTGGGCTACGACGTCAATGACGCAGCTCAGGTGGCCGGCACGACCGAGGGTGGCACGAGCCGAGCGTTCCGCTGGGACTCTGAAACGGGGAAGATCTTGGATCTGGGCACGCTACCCGGAGGTACCGACAACGCGGGCGCTCGCGGCATCAACAACCTCGGGCAGGTGGTGGGTTCGACCGGTTCGACCCTGGGCGGCGAAGCCTTCCTCTGGGACCCCGCCTCCGGCATGGTCGGCCTCGGCATCCTGCCGGGCTACCCTGGTAGCGGCGCCAGCAGCGTGAACAATTTCAGCGAGGTCTGCGGCAGCAATTTTGGGTCGTCCACCGGTGAGCCCGTCGAAGCCTATCTCTGGACGCCGCAGAACGGCATGATCGGCCTGAGCGACCTGCCCGGCGGCGATTTCTGGAGCAGCGCCAGCGACATCAACGATCTGACCCAAATCAGCGGGAAAAGCCACTCGGCCGCCGGAACGGAAGGCTTCTTCTGGTCCGCCGAGACCGGCATGATCGGGATCGGCGACCTGCCCGGCGGCGGCTTCCACACCGAGGCCAAGGCCATCAACAACCTCGGCCAGATCGTCGGCATGAGCAGCTCGTCGCTGGGCGCCGAGGCCTTTCTCTGGTCGCGCAAACAGGGCATGATCGGCCTCGGAAACCTGGGCGGGGTCGGCCCCGGCACCCTAGCGTTCGGCATCAACGATCGCACGCAGGTGGTCGGCTGGGCCTGGCAGGCCACTCGTCCAGTCGACCACCGCGGATTCATCTGGGACGAGCAAAACGGCATGCGCGACCTGAACGCGCTGCTCGACGCCGCCAGTCGCCAATATCACGTCGGCTCGGCCCGGGGCATCAACAACCGCGGGCAGATCATCACGCAGGGCCGCGGGGACATGCTGCTGCTCACGCCCTTCGTGCTGGCCGACATGAACTGCGACGACGCCCTCAACGCCGCCGACGTGGACCCGTTCTTCCTGGCGTTGGTCGACTACGAGCGCTACGAAGGGCAATACCCGAGTTGCCACGGCGACTGGGCCGGCGACGTGAATCAGGACGCCCGCTTCGACGCCGCCGACATCGACGCCTTCTTCGAACTGCTGGGCGGCTGATCCCTCCCCCATCGCGAAACATCATCGATCGGGTCGAGTCGCTCGGGGAGGCAATCTCCAAACCGCGGCGCGGCGCGCCTATTCGTCGAGGATCCGCAACAACATTCCCGGTTCGTCGGTGATGATCCCGTCGACGCCGATGCGCACCAGATAGCGCATGTCGGCCGGGTCGTTGACCGTCCAGACGAAGACCGGCAGGCCGGACTCGTGCGCCAGCCGCGCCGCGGCCGGGTCGACGCGCGTTCTCGTCAGGCCGATGGCCGAGGCGCGGGCGCGAACGGCATCGGCGATGACTTCGCGACGCGCGGCGTGGCCGGCGGGCAGGTGGCCGATCAGCCAGGTGGTGGGTAGACGCGGTTCGATGCGGGCGATGGTCTCGATCACCTCGAGGTGGAAGGAGAAGATCATCACGTCGGCCGGCTCGGTCGCCGCGGCGCGAATGGCGGCCACGACCTCCTGCTCCATTCCGGCGGTCTTGACTTCGATCACGAGCCGCAGCCGGCCCTTCACCAGCTCGAGCGCTTCGGTCAGGGTCGGGATTCGCTCTCCGGCGAATTCCTTGGATTTCCAGCGGCCGACGTCGAGCTGGCGCAGTTTGTCCAAAGACAATTCGGACACGAGCGCGTCGACGCCCGTGGTGCGTTTCAAATGTTCATCGTGCAGCAGGACGGGCACGCGGTCCGCGCTGAGCCAGACGTCGCACTCGGCCAGGTCGGCGCCGGTGTCGATGGCCAGACGATAGGCCGCCAACGTGTTTTCGGGCGCCCGGCTCGAAAAGCCGCGGTGGGCAATGACCAGCGGGCGGGAACGGAGCTTTCGCAAAGCGGTGGTATTCATCGGATCAATCTCTTGGACTTCCACGTTGTCGATCGTAACCGTCGCACCGCTGATGCGAAAGCCGACGCGCCCGGCGGGTTGAACGTCGGGCCCTCTCGGGCACTCGAAGACCTTTTGGTTGTCGAAGAACGCACGAATCCAGTCCCCGCGCGCTTCGATACGCAGACGATGCGAGCGGCCGTCGAGAAAACCCCCGTCCACGGCGGCCGTTTGGAAGACGCGCCAACCACTGCCGCCCTTCTTCGGGTTGCGCGCGGCAAGCTCGAGCCCGTTTCGGCGTTTCGAGTCACGTCGCACGGTGAGCTGCACGCCGGGCCGGCCGGGGCCGCCTTCTCGAATGAGCAGCGCGACCCAACGCGCGTCGTCCTTCGCAGCGACAAAAGTCACATCGGCCGCGAGCGCGACGTTTCGCCAATCGGATTCGCCGAAGAGGATCGTCGCTTCGCCGCTCAGTGAGTCGCCGCGCAGCCGTCCGTTTTGGGTGCGCCAGCGGGGGCCGTCGGCCGCCCAGCCCGCGGGGAGCCTGCCGTCAGCGATACCGTCGAATTTCTCGCGCAGAATGACGGTGTCAGCGGCAGCGTTCAGAGGCGGGAGCAGCAGCAAGAAGACGGAGCGAAGCGCTGCCACGGCGGTGCCCTTTCTCTCAACCGGCGAGAATCAAATGGCGGCGCCGCGAGCCTAACGTGCGTGTCGTTTCGATCAAGCCTTTCCGGAACAAGATCATAATATCCCAGCACGAAATGGCACGGAGCGACCGCGCCGAGGCGTCGGAGGCAGCACGCGCCCCCGGGCTATCGCTGTACGAGTCGGGTCGGGAGAGCTTCAATCCGGCTCGAACGTCCCCGTGCCGGCGCCGAAGGCGCAGATTTTTTTGGCTGGATGGCGCGCATTTGCGGATTGCTTCCGGTAGGATTCAGTTTAGTGTGTGGCGGCCCCGATGACGGTCCTCAGTTCTGCTTGAGAAAGGATCGCTGCCGCGAGCTTCGAGCGAAAGGAGGGACACTACCTCGCGCCGGATCCTCGGCAGAAGGCCGCCACCGGAGCCCGGACCTCGGTCTCGTTCAGGTCTGAAGAGTATTGACGATCGGGCAAACAGAGTTCGAGGTGGCGGTCGAGCTTTTCTGCGGCGGCGCGGCCTCGAAATTACACGGTTAGACACTTTTCGAAGGAGGAGAGGAAATGATCAGATCGTTCGTTCTTATCCGAGTATTTTCAGTGGTCGGTGGTGTGTGGTTACTGGCGGTTCCCAGTGTGGGCCAGAATTGCGAAACGATCCCGTCCACCCAGGTAGCACGGTGGCTCCAGGAAGGGGGCCCACAAGGTCCGTTTGTAAGTCTGACGACAGTGAACGTGGGGCCATTTGGACCCGCCACGATCTCCATCATCGGGCTCATCCAACCGGGTCCCTTGAATCAAAACACGTCACACCTATTCGATTTCGGCGGCGGCGATACGATTTCCACAAACGATGTCTCGATACTGGTGGAAGTGGATGAGGAGTGCGACTTCCTTATCCAAGGCACCCTGTCAATCACAGGTGGGACCGGCAGCTTTGTGGGCGCATCTGGATCAATGACCGTGTCCGGCAGCGTGCAGTGGCCTCCCTGTAGTGGTAAACCTGTTGCCGTGGCGGAGGTGGTGTATGAGGGCGAAATCTGCCTCCCAGCGGAATGCGACGACTGCGACGGGAAGGTCATCGAGCTGACGCTGCGCTACCTCGGGAACACGGCCAATGCCAATGTCGAAGTGTTCCGCAAGCAGCGGGGCCGGTTCTCCAACTCCCTGTTCAGCGGGATCGTTCAGCCCGGTGGGACATTTACATTCTTCGGCAACGACCGGAAGGGCACGATGGGTCCGGACATCCTGGTCCAGGTGAACGGTGTCGACAACGCCCGGATTCATACCAGTTGCTCGCAGCCGATCGGGCCGGGGCTGATTCGGGGCGATTTCGAAGTGGTGTCGGGGCAAAGCCGTTTCGGCGGTCTGCTTTGCCCGCTCGTGTTGGGAGTATCGATCGAGCGCGACGAGGTGCTCAACGTCGAACCGTCGCCGGTGGGCGCCTGCGGCGCCAGTCTTCTTCCGATGGCCTTGGTGCCGATGATCCTCTTTCTCGCGCGCGGGAGGCCGTTCGGCCGGCGCTAAGTCGAGCAATCGGCCTTGTCCTTGCAATCGACTGGGGCGTCACGGGCGATCCGTCCGTGACGCCCGCCTCTTTTCTTTCTTGAGTACATCGAGCCTTACGGTGTCGCTGCATTATGCCGATTTGCCCGTGCAGGCTTGGCGCGGCTACGATACGTGCATGATGAACAGAATCGGGATCCATCAGGTCGCTCTTCTGCTTCTGTCTCTCCTTGCCGTCGCTCCGCGCGCGATCGCGTTTCAGGGGCCAGGGCTGGTTCCGGGCCGTTCGCCGCCGGCCGAAGTGCGTCGCATCTTGGGTGACGTTTCTTCGACAAGTGCCATCGGTTATGTGCGGAAGCACGTTTCATTCGGCACGCGCAACACGTTTTCGGATACGAAGTCCCAGACGCGCGGGATCGGGGCCGCGCGGCGGTGGATCAAACGCGAGTTCGAGCGCATCGCCGCGGCGTCCGGACGCTCCGGCGACGATGCCATCCGTGTGTACTTCGATTCATACCAACTCGAAGCCGGCGGGCGGCGGATCCCGCGCGACGTCGAGATCGTCAATATCGTGTTCGAGCTGCCCGGATCGATGGCCGAAGCCCGCCAACGGCGCTACTACGTGATCGGTCACTACGATTCGATCCCCAGCGACGACCGGGACGCGCCGGGGGCGAACGACGACGCTTCGGGGACCGCCGTCGCGATGGAGCTCGCGCGCGTGCTTTCCAAGCACCGCTTCGACAGCACACTCGTATTCATGGCCACCGCCGCCGAGGAGCAGGGCCTGATCGGGGCTCGCAAGCACGCCGAGAAAGCCAAGACCGAGGGCTGGGACATTCGCGCGGTGCTGAGCAACGACATTGTCGGCGACCCGACCTCGCCCGCCGGTCCGATGTATCGCGAGCAAATCCGCGTGCTTTCCGAAGGCGTGCCGGCGATGGCGTCCGAGCAGGAATTGGCCGGGTATCGCCGCTTCGGCACATATTCCGATTCTCCTTCGAGGCAGCTCGCGCGCTTCGTGGCCGACGTGGCGGCTTGGGAGAGGACCGCGGTGCGGCCCATGCTCATTTTCCGGCGCGACCGTTTTGGCCGCGGCGGTGACCACAGCGCGTTCAACCGCAGCGGCTTTCCGGCGGTGCGCTTCTGCGAGGTTGTCGAGAAATACGACCATCAGCATCAGGTCGTGCGGGTCGAGAACGGCGTGCAGTACGGCGACTTGGCGGAGTTCGTCGACGCCGACTACCTCGCCGATATCGCGCGCCTGAACGGGGCAGCGTTGATTCACCTGGCCAATGCGCCGTCGTCACCGACGGACTTGCGCGTGCGCGGCCGCACGGCGCGGACGACACTGCAATGGAAGCCAAGTCCGGAGCCGGATATGGCGGGATACGAGGTCGTTTGGCGTCAGACCACAAGCCCGTTTTGGCAACACAGCAAGGATGTCGGCAAAGAGACCGACGCCGCCGTGGACGTGTCGCGCGACAACCATTTCTTCGGCGTGCGGGCGTATGACAAGGACGGGTATCGCAGCCCCGTCAGTTTTTCAGATTTGTCGGCGAGACGGCGCCGGCTGTAGACCGTACCGACGGGCGGGGCGCCCGCGGCTACATTTCCCGGCACGGCACTTACCCGAATTTTAAACGCACTCGCGTGAAGCGGCCCGAATTCACTTGCCAACGTTCCCCGGCTTGAAGGATTTGTCCGGGTACTCCGGCACCACCGGCGGCTCGATCGGCGCTTCGGTGATGCGTTTCTTCAAGAGCTCGATCGCCGCCATGAGCTGAGCGTCCTCACCCTTGAACGTCGCATGCGGCAGGTTATCGACGACGATGTCGGGCTCGACGCCATGACCTTCGATCAGCCATTCGCCTTCGGGGCCGTAGACGCCGTACTCGGCGGCGGTAGCGATGCCGCGGTCGACGAGCGTGTTGCTGGAGGTGAGCCAGATTTCGCCGCCCCAGGTGCGCGTTCCGATGACGGTCCCGAGGCCGAGCCGCTTGACGCCTTCGGTGAAGGCCTCACCGTCGGAGGCGGTGCGCTCATTGCAGAGCACGACGACGTGGCCGCGAAAGGCATACTGCATGTTCCACGAGGGCGACTGGCCCACGCGTTGACTCCAGTGGAACCAGGCCTTGCGCAGCAGACGGCCGAGAATCCAACTGTCGATGTTGCCGCCGCGGTTGTGCCGGACGTCGATGATCAATCCTTTGCGGTTGAAAACCGGGTAGAAGCCCTTGGCCCATTCGGTGAAATTGCCGCCGCCCATGGCTCGCAGGTGGACGTAGCCGAGGTCGCCGTCGCCGAGCTCTTCGACGGTCAGGCGGCGAGTGTATTCCCATTCGTGGTAGCGCAGGTCGGACGCTTGGCGAGTCGTCATCGGTTTGACGATCACGTCGCGGCCTTCGCCGCCGTCACGCGGTTTGATGCGCAGCAGTACCTGCCGGCCGGCCTGGTGGCGCAGCAGCATTCGGATATCGGGCGCCGACAACACGGGCGTACCATTGACCGTCTCGATCACGTCGCCTGGGCGGACATTGACGCCCGGCCGCGCGAGCGGGCTTCGCCGCTCGGGCTCGTCCGGGTCGGACGCGTAAATGTGCTCGACGCGATATCCACCCGCCGAGTCGTCGCGAACGAGCCGCGCTCCGAGCGTTCCCGGCTGCACGTCGTCGTCGCCGCCGCGCAGATCGCCGCCGCGCACGAAAATGTGCAGCGCGGAAAGCTCGGAGACCATCTGGGCGATCAGGTCGCTCAGCTCGGCCCGCGTGGTGACGCGGTCGACCAGCGGCAGGTATTTTTCGCGCATAGCCTTCCAGTCGACGCCGTGCGTGTCGCGGTCGTAAAAATAGTCGCGCTCGAGCCGCCAGGCTTCGATGAACATCTGCCGCCATTCCTCGCGCGGCTGGACGGACAGCGTCCAGGCCGACAGATCGACGTCTTTGTCCTCGAGGTCGGCTTTCTTGGCCTCGGCGTCGAGGATGTAGAGTTTGTCTTTCTTTCGGACGAGCAGCTTCTTTCGGTCCGCCGAGAGTTCGACCGAGCGGATGTCCTCCAAGACGGTCTTCACTTCAAGGTCCTCGCGTGCGATCTTGACGCCGACGAGCTTGCGGTCGCCTGCTCCGGTCGGCGACTCGCGCCAGAAAAGGTTTTTCTTGTTCACCAGCAGCCCGCTGTAGTTGCCGGGCTTGATCGGCACCTCGATCAGCCGCTGCGCGATCCCGGCTAGGTCAATCTTCACTTCGGGTACGGCGTCTTTGTCACCGGCTTTCTTGTCCGCGTCGTTGTCGTTCTTGTCGTCGTTCTCGGCGGCCTCTTTCTCTTGGCCATTCTCTTTCTTGTCATCTTTCTCTTCGTCGTGCAGCTCATCTTTGGGTGCGAACGGCGAGCGCAAGCCGGGCGTCAGCGCGATGTGGTAGACCTTGGTTTTCTTGTCGAGGTAGGGTTCGGGCTGGTAGTTGCCCCACGGGCTGCCGACGATGGAGCGCAGATTGCGGTCCGACAGCAGGTAGAGCCATTTGCCGTCCGGGCTCCAGGCGGGGCTGTAGCTGTCGTACCGATCGCCGGTGAGGTCGCGGACCTTGTCGTCGGCGACGTTGTAGAGCCGGATCTGCCGAAACATGTTGTCGGCCTGGGCAACGTAGGCGAGCCACTGTCCGTCGGGCGACCAGCGCAACGTGTTGAATCGGTCGATGGGCGATTTGTCGATCTCGCGGTTCTGCTCCGTTTCGATGTTGTAGATGAAAAGTCGAAAGTTCTTGTCGTGATGCGCGATGAGCTTGCCGTCGGGCGACGGCACGCCTTCCCAGCGCAGAACGTCGCCGTCGTGGGTGAGTTGCTCGCCGCGGCCGACGCCGTTGGCGGATAGCGTCCACAGCTCTACCTCGCCGGACTCGTCCGACAGTGCGAGCAGGGATTTGCCATCGGGCATGAAGCGGGCGTCGCGGTAGCGCACGCCTTGTTGGCGCGTGACCTCGACGAAGCGGCCTTGCCGGTGCGGGGCCACGAAGACGCGGCCGCGCGCGGTCAACGCGACCCGCTCGCCGTCCGGCGCGATGTGGGCCGAGGTCATGTACGTGATGGGTTTCTTGACCCAGTTCTCGCGGGTCTGGTCGAAGTCGGAGTCCAGCGTGATCGGCACGACGCGGTCTTTGCCGGTCGCGACGTCGAGCAGGCGGATGTCCGCGCCGAGCTGGTAGACGACGCGGCCGCCCCAAAGCGCGGGCGATTTGACGTCCCAGCCGGTGTGCCTGCTGTGCTGCCGGCGGTCGCTGCCGTCGGGGCGCATCGACCAGATGTTCATCGTCCCGTCGCGGTCGGTCGCGAAGTAGACGCGGCCTTCCCACCACATGGGCCGCTTGCTCGTGCCGGGATGGTCGGCGGTCAGGGGCGTGGCTTCGGCGTCACCTTCGGTGAATCGCCAGAGGTTTTGCGCGGTGCCGCCTTGGTAGCGTTTGGTGTGGCTGCCCTGGAAGGGGAGCCGCGTGAAGAAGAGCGTCCGGCCGGTGTCGTCGAACACGCCGTCGGCCGCCTGGGCGAGCGGGAGCAGCGTGCGCGTCGGCGGGTCGTCGTCGCTACGGCCGATCGCGATCGTCGTCAGTTGGGTGTTCGGAAGGGTCGAGAAGAGGTTGGTGGAGCAGAGGATCTTTCCATCGGGCGTCCAGCCGGCGACGGCGGCGCGGCCCGCGTCGTAGGTGCGCCGCGTGGGCCGCCCGCCGGTCATCGGCATGGTGTAGATCTCCGTCGGCCCTTCATAGCGGGCGGTGAAGGCGAGCGTCCGGCCGTCGGGCGAGATGGCGGGGTTGGCCTCGTCGCCGGCGTGGCTCGTGATGCGCGTGGCCACACCGCCGGTCGCTGGGACGCGCCACAGATCGCCTTCGGCGACGAACACGATCGTGTCTTCGTGGAGCGTGGGTTGGCGGTAATAGCCGAGCGGCGGGTCGGCCGGTGCGACACCGACGGCCATGCACATGAGAAGAAGGGCGCCGTAGAGATTGGGCAGTCGAGTCATGCTCTTTCCTCTTGCCGGAGGTTTGGCGGATCCGGGGCTTGTGGCCCGGCATTACAACATGGCATGGGCAGCGCGCCTAGCTCGGATGCTTCGCTACGCGGGTTTGGTAGGGAGGGTGGGGCGGGCTTACAGCCTGCCAGACGCATCGGTGGACTGCCCCCATTGGGGTTACAACAACGACGCCGGGCGCGCCTACCGTCGCCGCGAAGTGCGTTGCTCCAGGCGGCGAAGGTACTGCTCGAACTGCTCGGCCTGCTCCTTGTCCAGGAAGCCGAGAATGCGCTTCTTGGTGTCGGCGGCCAGACCGGCCGGGGCCTCTTTGTCCCGGCGGCCCAGCTCCCGGCGGGCCATCTGGACCGAGCGCTCGACCTGCCGCAACTCGTCGCGCTGCTCGCGGCGGAGCTTCAGCCGCTTGGCGGCGCGCAACACGTTGCGCACATCGCCGCCCTCGAGGCTCGGTTCCGTCTCGCGGCTTTCGATGCGGTCGCGAAAGGCGGCAAGGCTCGGCTTTTGCTCCTCGTGCAGAATGCCTTCGAGCTGGGTGAGAAACTCGCCGAACATGGCGTCCTGATCCGGCCGCGCGTCCTGCAATTCCTGCTCCAGGGCCGCGAGCCGCTCGACGTCCCTCGCGTCATTCGCCGCGCGCAGTTCTTCGAAAATCGGGCCCAGCTCGAACGGCTGTCGGCCGACCTCGCGCCGGTGTTCGGCCAACAGCCGTTCGAACTCGGCCCGCTGCTCGTCGTCCAGATTGAGCTCGTTGGGCAGCTTGGTGTCGACGCTGCGGAGCAAGTCGCGGGATTCGCGCCGTCGCTGGGTGTCGGCCCGCAATTCGTTCAGCCGAACGAGCTGATCGTCGCGCAGGAAGGGCTCGATCTGGTCGAACACGTTTTCGAGGTCTGCGCTGTGATCGCCGTAGGACGCGCGGGCCTGCTCGCGCAGTTCGGCGGCGCGCTGCATGTCGCCGGCCTCGGCCGCTTGGCGGACTTCGCGCCAGCGCGGCCCCATCTCACGCATGCGCTCGCGATACGCGTCGGTGACGGCATCAAACCGCACCCGCTGCTCGTCGTCGAGCGCCAAATCGTCGGCGATGCGGTCGAACCAGCGGCCGCCCATGGCGGCATGGGAAGCGCCGCCGTCCATGCGCCCCGGGCCGCGTGGCCGAGGGTCTGCGTCCACCTGCTGCGCCCACGCCGACAGGCCCAGAGCGGCCGTCACAATCATCGCCAGAAGCCGGGGCATTTTCTCGGTCCTCCCGATCTCTCTTGCCGTGTGTGCCGGTCGACCCGTCGCCGGCTCACACGATCGTTGTCGTGTCAGAAAGTGAATTATACGTTTCGTGGGGCCGAATTAGCGGGGCGTTCGCCGGCGCGAGCGGATTTCGCGTGCGATCGCAGACCGCCGGCGCGGGCCGGGCCCGTACCGCACGGCTTACCAGACCCGACAGAGGCCGAATCGACGTCTTGGACTTTCGAGGCCCCGAACCGGGTTTTGTGAGATGGTGAGCACCGACGCAGAACGCCCGCCAACGCGCAGGGCCTGGAATCCTCGCTGGTCGAGCTGGCGCAGGTGAGAATTGTCGCCGCTTTCAACGCGCCGGCCGAGGCAGCCCGCGGCTGATCGACGTGCGGCCCGTGATTCGGCGCGTTTGACGAGCGCAGCCTGAACCGGCCGGAGCGAGAATCAAAAAGCCGGCCGGGGCGTACGCTCAGGCCGGCGTACTCTTGAGAGTTGAGCCACGCCGCGGGATTCGGTAGTCTCTGTTCCCATGGAGCGAAGTATCGACAAGTGCAGGCCGGGCCGCCTGCTGGTCGTGGAGGACGAGGAAGATATTCGCGGTTTGTTGCGCGAGATCCTGGAGCGCCACGACTACATTGTTCACGTCGCGGCGAACGGGGCCCGCGCGCTCGATCTGATTCGCGAGTTCCCGATCGACTTGGTCCTGCTCGACATTTCCATGCCCGGCAAGGACGGCTTCGAGGTCCTCTCGGCGGTGCGCAAGGAGCACGCCCCGACCAAGCTGCCGGTGATCATGGTCACGGGGCTGGGCGGGCGGGCGGATATCGTCAAGGCGCTGCAACTCGGGGCCAACGACTACGTCACCAAGCCGCTCGACATGCCGGTCGTTCTCGCCCGCATCCAGACGCAACTGTCGCACAAGCGGGCGGTCGATCAGATCGTCAGCCTCGAGCAGGACCTCGAACGCCGAAACGAAGAGCTCGAGTCCGCGAATCGCCAGCTCCAAAAAGTGTACAAGCAAATGAAAGAGGACCTGGAATCGGCGGCGATGGTCCAACGGGCCTTGCTGCCGGATTCGCCGCCGCGAATCGCGGGCGTCGAAATCACCTGGGCCTACCGGCCGTGTGAGGAGCTCGCCGGCGATATCCTCAACGTTTTTCAACTCGACGACGACCACCTCGGGCTCTATTTGCTGGACGTGAGCGGGCACGGTGTCCGGGCGGCGCTGCTCTCGGTGACTTTGAGTCGCATTCTGACGCCCTTGCCGGACCAGCCCAGCCTGGTCCGACGGGCATCGGGAAATGGAAACGGTCTCGAGCCGACGCCCCCCAGCGAGCTGGCCGAGGAGCTGAACCGGCGATTTCAACTCGACTTGCGCGCCGAGCAGTATTTCACGCTGTTCTACGGCGTTCTGAACCTTCGGACATTCGAGTTGCGGTACATCAACGCCGGGCAGCCCGGGCCGGTTTACTTGCCGCGCGACGCGAAGCCGCAGGACTTGACGGAGCCGGTTTTTGCCATCGGTTGGGTTCCCGAGCCGCACTACGAGGAGCGCCGGCTTCAGCTTCGGCCGGGCGATCGCTTGTATCTTTACTCCGACGGGCTCGACGAGTCCGTGAACGACTGCCATGAGCGCTTCGGTAGGCAGCGAATCGTGGAAGTGGTCGAGAGCAGCCGCCGCGTGGGGCTGGCCGAGAGCGTGGCCCGCATCGTCGGCGCGGCCGAGGAATGGGCGGCGGAGCGCTTCGACGACGACGTTTCCGCTTTGGCGATCGAGATTTCGGAGCCGGCGAGCGGTTGAGGCCGGGCTTGCCTCACATACCCGGGCGCGGCCGGAGTGTGCTCGGCGAAAGAATTCCATTTCGCAGACCAACAGCCCGAAAACTCACGAAGGAGATGGGTGAGGCGCTGCCGGCGTTCACCGGCGGCGACACGGGGGCCGAGGAGCGTTTTCGGGCGACCGCGAGGCAATACATCGAGTTGTTGACGAACCACATCCATGAGGAAGACAACTTCCTCTTCACGATGGGTGACAACGTCATGGCCGCCTGCTCACCGTCACGAGGCGATCGACTTCTGCGGCGTCTGTGATGGTGCCTATGAGCTGCTTCGCGAGAACAGGTCTGTCAGGAAGGTGAGAATCAGGACCGCTGCGCCGAGCAGAATGCGGTAGACTGCGAAGGGCGTGAAGCGCCGCCGCTGCACGTAGTTCATGAATGCCGCCACGACGAACAGCGCTACGAGAAAAGCGGCCGCGGTTCCGGTGGCGATCATTCCCGCCATGTCCATCGTCAGATCATTGCGGTATTTCCAGAGCCGGTAGCCGCCGGCGGCGACCATCGTCGGGATCGCCAGGTAGAACGAGAACTGGGCCGCGACGCGCGGCGTCAGCCCGAGCACCATCCCGCCCATGATCGTTGCCGCGGCGCGCGAGGTGCCCGGCCACATGCTCAGACACTGTACGAGTCCGATCAGAAATGCCTGCCGCAGCGTAATGTCGTCGAAGTTCATTTCGCTGCGGCGGCGGAAGACGGCGTCGATGAAGAGCATCAGCAGGGCACCGACGATCAGCGCGCCGGCGACGGCCGTCGGGTTGCCTTCGAGGTGCTTTTCCATGAAGTCATCGAACGCCAGGCCCAGCACGATGGTCGGCACCAGCGCGGCCGTGAGTTTCGTGGCGATGTGCTGTTTCCACGATCGCGATCGGGGATGAAAGGTCCGCCGCCAGAGGTCGCGCCAGAAATACAAGACGACCGCCAGGATCGCACCCATTTGGCTGACGAAGAGGAACACGCGCCATTTCGGGTCTTCCGGGTCGATGCCGAGTAGCGGCTGCGCGATGATCATATGCCCGGTGCTGGAGACCGGGAGGAATTCGGTCAGGCCCTCGATCACGCCGAGAACAAGCGACTGAATCGTTTCCAAGCTTTTCTCACTCCGCTCGAATCGAGAATACCAGACGCCGTATGAACAATGGGGTGATCACTCAGTTGAAGGCCTGCAAACTATCATTCCGACGGAGCGACGCCACGGAGAAGTCCTGCTATCAACAACGGCCTTTTCGCGTTTGCAGCGAGATCCCGCGCTGCGCTCGGGATGACAGGATGAGCCGGCAGCACTTCGGGGCCGACTCAGCGTGGGAGGATCAGGACGCCGCTCCTTTCCCGTTCTCGCTCGGCGAAGAGTCGACCTCGGAATCCACGCCGCCGCTGGTGTCCGGCCCGGCGGTTGGTTGCGACCCGCCCAGCGCCTCGCTCGAGAACAGGAACTCCTGCGCCCGCCGTACGTAGGAGATGATCGAAAGGGCCGTGAAGATTATGGTGAGCCAGACGCAAGCGCTTCGCAAGGGGTCGAGGTTCGGAAGGTCGAAGCCGAGCACGCCTAGAATCACGCAGACCGTCGTGGATTGGATGACCATCTTCACCTTGCCGACCCAGTTGGCCGCGAAGTCGCGGCCTTGCGACTCGCTGTGCGAGCGGATCGCGGACACGAGCAGCTCGCGTACCAGGATCAGGACCACCATCCAGGGCTCAACGCCGGAGATGTTTCGGTTGGCCGCGCCGTCCCAGAAGATCGGGCTCCCGAAGTAGGCGAAGGCCCCGCAGATCATCACCTTGTCGACGACCGGGTCGACGATCCGCCCGAACGACGTGACCTGTTTCAACAGACGTGCGAGGAACCCGTCCAGGTAGTCCGCCAGGGCCGCAATCAGGAACACCCAGAAGCACACTTGCAGGATCAGCCGTTGCGCGCTTTCCTCTTCCGCATTTCTCAGTTTGTCGGCCGAAAACAGCAGCAACACGGCGAAAAAAACCACCGCGAGAACGAGTCGGCCCAACGTAATTTGATTGGGGACGTTGATTCTCATCTTGACCGCTGCAAAACCCACGAGACCGCGCGTGACCCCAGTCTAACGCCGCCCGCGTCTCGGCGGAAGCCGGTGCAAATTGCGACGGCGATCGGGTAGCCGGTCAGTTTGCGTCAGAGCGGCGCTGTCCCCAGGGTGGACGCCGCAAAGACGCGGCGGCTCTGTCAAATTGACCCATTTCCTACGATCGACGGAGTGGCACTGGTCGCGCCCACTTTCAACGAATTGTCGTTCTCGCTGCATCCAATCACAGCGGTCGTGATTGCCGAAGCTCGACCAGATGCCCCACGGGGTCGGCGACGAGGATGCAATGATCGGAATAGCCCAGCCCACGCCGTCGGACAAAGGGCCAATTGCGTCCGCCCAATCGCTTTGCAACCGCGTCCAACCCAGGCACCGTGAGTGCCAGGCGTCGTCGCATGGGTTCCACGCGGGGATCATGTCGGAATTCGAAAAGAACGCCGCAGCGGGCTTCCCCCACGCCCCAGCCACCGGAAATCTGGCACGCCGTCGGCCAGGGGCGCAGACCGAGCACGCCACGATAGAAGTCCTCGATGTCGCCCAGACGTTCGATGGGAATCCCGATGTGCATCTCGCGAATGCACTGCACGGTCCCGCGACCCTCGTCTTTTCGCGTCAGGATCGGCATGCGGCACACTGTACCACGGGCGTAGCCCATTGACAGCATCGCTTCGCAACCGCCGCCCGCCCTTCGCTCCCGAAGGCGGCACAGATCTTGGGTCGGCGTTTGCGCGCGATGGCACCGCGGCCGTGTCCGGTTGGAAACCCGCGACGAAGCATCACCGCATTGGTCTTCGACGGCGGGGTTCGTAACCGGTTCCAGGCGCCCGGTGGAAGCTATCGCCCCACCTTCGCCGCAAAGACTTGGTGTCGTGCCCCCTGCCTCCAGCGAGCGTCGAAATCGAGTCCGCGCCCCTTGCAAAGCCGTGCGCCCGATGCTAGAAACCGACCCGGCGGTCGCGGTGTTGGGTTGTAACCTGCGCGCGGACGGAAAATCCCATAAATCAGGCGGTTGACGCGGCGCGCAGAAGGCCGCAGCGGCGGCCGGCCAAGCATGGAGAACAGCATGGAGGAGTACCAAAAGCTTCGCCGGATGGTCGAAGAGGTCGCGGACGACGTGGACAAAGCCTGCGGCGGCAACAAGGCGGCCGGGACCCGCGTGCGCAAGATCATGCAGGACATCAAGAACGCGGCTCAGGACGTGCGAAAACGCGTATTGGACATGCGCGAGCCCGAAGCCGCGAAGTGAATTTGCCTCGGACTGGCGACGGGCACATCCGGCGCAGCGGCTCGCCCGAAGAGCGGTAATGCCACCACCGGCCATTCTTGACCCGACATCGCTCGATTTCTCCAACGTGATCGCCGATCGCGCCGCTATCCTGCGCGTGAACCCTCAGCGGCACGAGTTCGCCTTCCTGGACGCGATCGTACATCGCGACACCGAAGCCCAAATCTACGCCGGCTACCACGACATCCGTGAGGATGACTGGTGGGTGCGCGGCCACATACCGGGCCGTCCGCTGTTTCCCGGCGTGCTGATGATCGAAGTGGCGGCCCAACTGGCCAGCTACATCGTGCATACGATTCGTCAGGACGACGCCTTCGTGGGGTTCGCGGGCGCGGACGTGACCAAGTTTCGCGGGACCGTGTGTCCGCCTTGCCGCTTCGTCGTGCTCGGCCGCGCGCTCAAGATCAGGCCTCGCCGGGTCGAATGCGCGACGCAGGGCTTTGTCGGCGCGACGATGGTGTTCGAGACCGTGATCACGGGGATGATGGTGTAGCTCTGTTTGCCGACGAGCTGACAGAAAACCATCAATGGTCCGGCCGGCCGGCCGCGGCGGACTTGGGTTCGCTACCGGGGTGCCCGGCCGTCTATCTTCTCACCGATGCCGGCGGAGCGCCGGTCCAACTCGCGTCAACCCAACATCTGCGACGACTCGCGCTATCGCGCCTGGTCGATGCGGACACACCCAAACGGGGGAAGACCGACTTGGCTGCGATTGTACGCGGGCTGCGCTGGCGGCCGGTCTGTGCGCCGTTCGAGGCCCGCTGGTGGTACTATCGACTGGCCCGGCAACTGCACCCGTCGGGCTATCGACGGCTTGTTTCGTTCGGGCCTTCCTGGTTTCTGAATGTCGACTGGACGAGGCACGTGCCTGAGATTCGCGTGACGCAGCGCGTCTGGTGCGAACCCGGCGAGTGCGTCGGCTCGTGGGCGACACGGCGCGAGTGTCAGCAAGCGCTGGAGGGTCTCTGGGACCTGTTCGATCTCTGCCGCTACCCGGAGCAGGTTCGCAAGGCGCCGGCCGGTCAACGCTGCGCCTACGCCGAAATGGGCCGCTGCGACGCGCCCTGCGATGGCTCGGCCCCATTGGACGACTACTCCGCCCGCAGCCGGGCGGCGTGGCGGTTCGTGTGCGGCGCGATTGACGAGTGGACCGCCGCCGCGGAAACCCGCATGAAGGCCCAGGCGGCGAATCGAAGCTACGAGCGGGCCGGTCAGATCAAGCAGCAGATCGCGTTCGCACGGCGTTGGCGCGAGAAGTGGTCGCCGCGCTTGCGACGAGCGGACGAGCTGAATTGTCTTCTGGCGGTACCGGTCACGCGAAGACGGGCCTGGAAGTTGTTCGCGTTTCGCCGTGGCGAGCTTCGGGCTGGGCCGATGCTCTCAGATCGAAAGCTGCCGGTCGATGGGCCGCGCTGGCTCGCTGCGCAGGTGGAACGCCCGATCGCCGAGCTCGACGACATCGTGCGGATGGAACAGACCTGGCTCGTAGCGCACTTCCTTCGAAGCCCGGAGAGCGAGCGGGCGTTGACGAAAGCGCTCCCGGCTTGGACAGTGCCTGGACACTTGGAAGCCGAATGGCGCGCCGAACTGGCCGAACGGCGTCGCAAGGGGGCCGGCTTGCAGCAGCCGTTTCCCGAAAACATCGCTTAGTTCTATCGCGGCATCGGTTTGTGCGCGTCGCTCGGCCCGCACTTGCCGTTTACGTTTGACCTCGCGGCAAACGCGGCGAATACTTGAACGTAGCGAG
>JACZRH010000194.1 GCA_022574815.1 Planctomycetota bacterium
AACTCGCGGCGCGGGGTCTGTACCGGCAGGCCAGCGCGAGCCCGCGCCCGCCTTTTCAGGTGGGGTTCCGACGAGGGTGCAGGGAATGCGAGCGACGTCATTTAAGGTCGGTGAGAACGGCAACAGGTTTTGGCTTTCACGCTGAACTCGACTATACTGGGGTGTGATGAGGGCGTACGGCGGCGGAATGTGCCCGCAGCCGATCGATCGGGTCCGCCGCTTCGACGGCGGCCGGCGATGGCCCGCAACCGTTCTTTGAAAAGTCGCGGCGAGATTCCTTGGGGGCGAAAGGCTTCGACCGGGCAGGTTGAGGTCTGGGTGGCGTGTCGAGGTTGTCAGGTGGCCTCGTTAAAAACCTGGCACCACTATTTACATGCCAACAATGGCTACCGTTTGGCCGCCTAAATAAGGTGACCCGTCGGCCGGCGACGCCTGCTAGCCGGTACCGGCGCCATTAGCGGGCTGGCTCACACGTTTCTACCTGGCGGCGTGCGAGCGAGATTCAGCCGGGGTCGGTGCACGGATGACCTGTCGGCCGGTCTGCCGTGGGCTCAGATTCAAATCGACCGACTACACACGTAGAAGCCCAGGCTGAAATGCTTCGGGACGGGGGTTCGATTCCCCCCGCCTCCAATTTGTAAATCATTTGTTAGCAACCACTTACGATGCTCGAAAAGCCGTGACTCGAGTCAGTCCCTAGTAAACGGCCACTTTCTCCGCTGAAAACCAGCGTTTTCAGACTCCAATCGACGGGCGGGGGGTTTCTTCCCCCCGCCCCGAACAGGCCGCATCGCGTCGATGTTGCGAATGATGGCAGCCTTGAACGCCCGAACGAGGCCGAAAGTGGGGTTCATCCGGTATGACACCCGCGGAGGGCGATCAGGCAAGACCCTTGCGGACAGCGAACGAACCGAATTCTTCAAGAACTCGTGGCGCTTCACGGCCCACTTCCGTCAACGTGGAGGAGTGAGATTGCTCTAACATCATCCTTCGTCAGATTTTTGCTTCCTCAGCCCTTACTATTCCGTATGATGTGGGCCGATCTTTGGGTCCAGGGACGGACGCTCCTAATCGACCAGTTGCAGCTCGCGGCGAAACTGGCGAAGCATGCGGCACGCAACTGGGCAGGTGCCTGCTATGCACTCCTGCTGGGTAGAGTTCGTTCACGTCGACGACCCCGGGTTCCGAGCCGGCGTGCTACGTTCGCTCAGCGAGGCCGAAATCGCCGTCCTCCCTCGCGGGCGCGCCGCAACACCTGACCAGGGCCTCGTGTTTTTCGGATCCGCTTCAGACGAGCTCGTCGCACAACTCCCTGAGCTGAGCCGGGCCGGCGTACATCGCGTCATCGCCGTCGCAATGTCTCAGGAATTGCTCGGCGATGCCACTTGGCGGCTACTCGCAAACGGCGTCTCCGACGTTCTTGTCTTGGACGACTCGACCGATCTGGGTGGCCAAATCGCCGCTCGGTTTGCGCGCTGGGCGAACGTCGATCAACTCTTGAACTCCCCAGTCGTTCGCGACAACCTGATCGGCTCGAGTCCGACATGGGTTTCCGTGCTACGACAGATTGTCGAAATGGCGAGATTCAGCACCGCTTCTGTGCTTCTCATGGGCGAGACTGGCACGGGCAAGGAGTTGGCCGCACGAGTCATTCACACGCTCGACGCACGGAAGAATAAGGGAGACATCGTCATTCTAAATAGCCTTTCATGATTCTGACAGCGCTCATGCGGTCTTTCTGCGGGCAGCGGCGGCCTTTCGGTTTCGGGCGGCCAGCTCGGAGCACACTTCGCGCACCAGCTCGTCGATCGTTTCGCAGCGGTGGTTCCGCGTGATGTTGGCATGCACTTCACGCCACAAGCTGCGTTCGATGCGGTTGTCGTTCGGACAGTACGGCGGCAAGAAGTGCAGCACGATCCGGCCGTCCAGGCCCTCGACGAACGCCCGTGTCTGCCGGCTGCTGTGGATGCTGTAGTTGTCCAGGATCACGTGAATCCGCCGCGCGGCCGCGTAGGTCTTCGACAGCTTCTTGAGCAGTGCGATGAACAGAGTGCTGCGTTTCGTTTCGCCCACCACGTGCGTAATGCGGTTCGTCTTCGCGTCCAACGCGCCGGCGATATAGCGCTTCACGTTCTTGCCCGGCGTCAGCACCAGCTTCTGCTGGCCCGGCAGCATGTAGTCCGGCCCGATTTTGGGATTCAGGTCGAGATCCACCTCGTCTTCCCACACCGCCGCCTCGTCCGGCGGCAGCGTCTCGATCAGCCGTCGAATCTGCCGGATTCGCCGCGTGCGGCGGGCTTTGGGCCAGGGACATTCCACGATCGGCCGTGGTCGCCCGCGACGAATCCCGAGCGACTTGAGCAGGCGGCTCATCGTCGTCGTGCTGATCGCGATGCCCGTGATGTCTTTCAGACAATCCACCAAGAGTTCCAGCGTCCACGTCGTCCGCCGATCGTCGCAATCTTGCGGGCTGTGCGCAACCACGACGATCAGCACGCTGACGTACGTTTCGGTCACCTTCGGATGGCCGTTCTCCTCACGCCGATCGACCAACCCGGCCTCGCCGCCTTCGGCATAGCGTTTGAGCGTGCGGCTCACCGTCGAAAGCGAGCAGTGCAGCATCGCGGCGATCCGGCGACACGCTCGCCCCTCGGCTGCGTGCAACACGATGTCGTAGCGCCGGCGATGGTGCGCATCCCGAATCTTCGCGGCCCGTCGCCGAAAACGCCGCTTCTGTTGTCGCGTCCACTTTGTTATGCTTCCCTGCATAGTAGGTGCTCCTGTCTGCGGGCGCGTCGCCCGCCGTAACCACAGTGGAGCACCTACTTTATGCGCGTATCGACATTTGCGCGAGCCTATTTAGATTGACGGCAACCGGCATTGCTCGTCCGAACAACGGATCGCGGCGGTTGAATGGTTACTCCTCCAAATTCGGCGCCCGTGCCTCGGCTGTCCGAAACAGCGGCCCCGCCGGAGCGCCGCCGTCGGCGACGATACGCTCGGCGAGCTGGATCGCGCGGTGGGCCGAGCCGAACACCTTGCGCGTGGTGCCCAGCAGGTGCTCCGGGCGCACGGTCTGGCCGAGCGCGCTTTCGTGCAAGACCTCGCGCAGCTCGGGCGTCAGACCGCAGACGATAGGCGTGCCGCCGGCTTCGATGTAGTCCTGCAGCACGCGGTCCAGCACGGTAATGACCGAAAAATCGATCTGCTGCGTACGGCGCATGCGCAGGATCAGCACGCGCGACCCGCGCCGCAGCACGTCCCGCAATGTTTCGGCCAGCTCGTCCGAGTGGGCGAAGAAGAGCGGGCCCTCGACCTGGAGCATGGTGATGACGCTGTTGCCGGTGTCGGCGTCGATGGCGTGCTCGTGAAACTGGTCGTGCGAGCCGCTGACCATCTCGAGCAGGTGCAGCCGGCTGGCACGCCGCAGGAACAGCGCGATCGACAGGGCCAGCCCGATCAGGATCGCCCAGTGGATGGGCAGGATGAACACGCACAGAATCGTCGAGCCCAGGACGATGCGATCGTGCCGTCCGGCGGTGAAGATCTGAATAAACTCGCGCCAATCGACGATCGTCCACGCCGTCGCCATCAGCACGCCGGCGATCGCGGGCTTGGTGATGTAGCGGGCCAGCGGGGCGGCGAGCAGGACGATCAGCGCGAGCGCGACGGGTGCGACTAAGCCGGACAAGCGCGTGCGGGCGCCGGCCATGTCGTTCAGCGCCGAACGGGCGAAGCTGCCGGCCCCCGGGAAACCGTGAAAGAGCCCCCCGCACAGGTTTGCGGCGCCGAGTGCCAACAGCTCGCGCTTCGGGTCGATGGTCGTGTTGTCGCGGGCTGCCATCGCTTTGGCGATCGCAAGCGTCTGGATGATTCCGATCAGCGTGATCGCCGCCGCGCCGACCAGCAGGTCGGTGCCCCAATGACTGTCAAAGTGGGACGGAATGGCGAGGGGCAGGTAGCGCGGGACGGCGTCACTCTGGGGCAAGTCCAGGGCCCATGCCGCGACGCCGCCGAGCACCAGGCCCAGAAACGCCGCGGGGAAGCGCGGCCCGAGCCGGGTGCCCAGCAGAATGAAGGCCAGTGTTCCGGAAGCCATCAGCATGGCCCGCGGCTGCAATTGGTCCAATCGACCGGCGGTGTTCCAGAGGCTGACGACGAGGGTCGCTTTGGGGGCCGAGTCGATGCCGAAGAACGGCGCTAATTGCGTGCCGAAGATGAGCAGCGCCGCCCCGACGATCAGCCCGACCAGCACCGTGCGCGAAACGAACTTGACGAACTGCCCGGCCTTGAAGAACGCGGCGACGACCGTGAACGTCCCGACCAGGATCGCGAGCAGACTCGCGATTGCCGGCCAGCGCTCGGGCTCGTTCGGGGCGGTCGTGGCGAGGACGGCGAAGACCAGTGTGCTGGTCGTGACGGCGGGGCCGATGTTGAGCTTGGGGGAGCCGGAGATCACGGCCCCGACGAACCCCATGACCACGGCGGCGTAGAGTCCGGTGGCGGGGGGCAGTCCGGCGATCGTCGCGAACGCCATGCACTGCGGGATCGACACCATCGCGACGGTCAGCCCGGCTTGGAGATCGCTGCGAATGGCCAGACGGTCGATCATTTGGCAGTGGGTGCTCGTTTGAATTCGGTCCGAGGCGGCCGCGCGCGCCGTCGCGCGTCTCGACGGAATGCCCCGGCGTTTGTAACGCTATTTTCGCGGCGTGTCACGCCGGGTCGCCTCGCAGGATCACGCAACGTCGCCCCGCCCGATCACGCGGGTCTCCACCTCGGTGCCCCATTGCGCGTCAATCGGCCGGCTTGGCGTCCGTCGCAGCGGTCGCCGCGTCCGACACGAGGTGTACGTGCAGCGGCCGTGCGGAATCGAGGTGTACGTCGCGCTGCGGGAACGCGATCACGATGCCCGCTTCGCGGAAGAGGTTGTCGATGCGATAGCGGATGTCGCTCTCGATGATGCGGCGGTCCATCAGGCGTTTCATGCGAATCCAGAAGTGGATCTCAAAGTGCAGCGCGTTGTCGCCGAAATCCGTGAACAGCACGATCGGATCGGGCTTCTTTAGAATCTTGCCGTGCTCCTTGACAGCTTGGCGCAGCAAGCGCGAGACGTCGCGGGTGGCCGCCCCGTAGGCGACGCCGATCGAAATGCTGGTCCGGTAGCGGTCGTCGGAGAGCGTCCAGTTGACCACGTTCTTTTCGAGAAACGAGCTGTTGGGCACGATGAGGTCGACGTTGTCCGGGCTGCGGACGCGGGTGCTGCGCGGGCCGATGTGCTCGACCGTCACGAGCAGCTCTTCGAGCTGAATCAGGTCGCCCACGCGGATCGGCCGCTCGACGAGCAGGATCAAGCCGCTGATGAAGTTGTTCATCACGTTCTGGCTGCCGAAGCCGACGCCGATCGCGACGGCCCCGCCCACGACCGTGAAGGCCGTCAGCGGCACGTTGACGATCCGCAAGGCCAACAGCGCCAGTGACAGCAAGAGCAGATAGAACACCATGGATTGAATGGCGGCCGCCGCACCGGCCTCGAAACCGAGGCGCCGCAGGAGTCGCCGGCCGAGCAGCCGGCTCAGTCCACGGGCGAGTAGCGTCCCGACGACTAACAGAATCGCGCCGATGACGATCTTTCTGACGGTGATCGGGCGGTCATCGACGGCGGCCAGCTCGTAGCGCCAGATTGCGAGCACCGCGTCCCAGAAAGCGCCCAGGCGTTCGGCGACGTTGAGCGTCTCCGTTTCGCTGCCGATCTCGGCCAGCAGCATTTCGCACAGCCGCCGCGCGGTCTCGATGTCGGCGATCTCGGCCTCGTACAGGTTGACTTGCTCCCGCACGGGTTGAATCTGCTCGCGAATCCAGCGGGCCGCCTCCAGCTCGGTGTCCTTGGCGTTTTCGAGCTTTTGCCGGAGAGTCACGAGCGACTTGCGCAGCTCGGCCGCTTCGTCGGCATGCAAGCGCGTCGACCGGTTCAGCCACTCCAATTCGCCAGTGGACTCCTCTTGCCATTCGCGCCGCGCCGCGCGAGACGCCTGGGCATTGATCGTCGCGTAGCGCCGCGTCCAGAGCCGCCGTACCAGCGCAAGTCGCTCGAGCCGCTCTCCGAGTAAGGTCACTTCGAGCTGCCGCGCTTCGCGGGCCAGGCGGGCCGCCTCGACGGCCTCGACCAACGCCTGGTCGGTCTGGACGGCGCTGTCACGCCGCTGGCGAAGGTTGGTCAAACGCTGAGCGGCGGCGTCCAATTCGTAATTCGCCGAACGCAGCCGGCGTTGGACCTGGGACTCGGCCCGTGCAACCTTGTCGAGCTGCTCGTCGCGGTCCCGTTCGGCGAACCGCGCCCGCGCCTCGATCCAGGCCAGCTTTTCGGTCAGATAGGTCAGGCGGAGTTGGTAGGTTTCGCCCGCGATCGTTTGGTTCTGCTGCTCCAACTCGCGCAGTCGGCGCGTTTCATCCGCGACGCGGCTTTCGAGCTCGGCCAGGCGCAGCGCGCTGGCGAGTCCCGCGACCGCGGAATCGTCGGTGTTCGTCTTGAGTGCTTCGCGCGCCTGACGCCGAGCTGCCTCGCGCTCGTCGTATGCCGGTTTCGCGGCCTCCCATGACTTGCGTATGGCCTCCGCGGCCGCGGTGATCGTCGCGAGGCGGTCGTTGTGCGCGCCTAACTCCCCGCGCACGCTCTCGAGCAGTAAGAAGGAATCCGGTCGGTCTTCGGTGGGGCCGCTGCGCCGCATGGTATCGAGCTCGGTTTCGAGCTGTTTTTTCGCGGCGCGCAGCTCCTCGGCCCGCTTGAGTTGCGCTTCCTGCTGAGTGAAGTAGACGTCGATGCGCTCCAGGAGCCCGACTTCCTTCGTGAGATGGTCCGGCGGCTTGGCGTCCGGACCCGCGGAGGCGTCCTCCAGGACCCGCTTCGCCGCGCTCAGCTCCTTGCGCAGCTCCGCGCGCATGGCGGCGATTCGCTGCTCAGGCGAAGGTTTGGGCTGTTGCTGTTGGGCGGCCGGCGGTGACTCGGCCGCTTGCTGTCCGAGCACGAACGGGGCGCCCCACAGGGCGGCAACCGTCAGCGGCAGCAGACGCGCGGCCCGTGGCTTGCAAAACATGGTCGGCTCCACCGATGCGAGAACGCGGCGAGTGTACCCGCCGCAGCGGCGACGGTCCAAAGCAGGTCGCTCGACGCCCCACGGCCAAGACTGCGTCGATTCGAAAGAGCTCGCGGCGCGGAGCAGGAATGCTCGGACGGAGAATTGTCAGGCGCACGAGAAAGGACGGCACCCGCCCTCCTGCAAAAAGCCGGGGGCCGCCCGAGAGCGGCGCCACTTCGACGGCAACTCTAGTTTAGATGCACCGATGCCCTGGTCAATTGGGGTTTCCCCTAACTCGGCGGGCCTTTTCGGATGCGGGGCGCTTTGCCCAAAAATCGGCGTTCGCGTCCGCGCCCGACCTTGGTCAGGCACATGCCGGCCAGCAGAAGCACCAGGGCCGGCATCGAGCCCATGCCGCAAGTGCCGCATTCCATGAGAGTTAGAGCCGGCGGAGCCGTAGAGTTGTCTGAGTTCGACTCAGATTCGTCCGGTTCGCCGGCCGCCCGGCCGGCGTCGTCGTCGGGCTCGGCGGCGTCTTCGTCCGGTTGGCAAACATCGCCAACACCGTCGCCGTCCGCGTCCGTCTGATCGGGATTGGGCGTCTGGGGGCAATTGTCGAGACAGTCGACGACCCCGTCGCCGTCCGTGTCGAGAGTGTCGTCGGCGCCGGGGCACAGGTCGTCGCAATCGAGCACACCGTCGCCGTCGCTGTCGAGGTCGGGCGAGCCGCAGCCGCAAATGCCGGGAAGGAACTTGTCGGGATCGTCGGGACAGCGGTCGATGCAGTCCGCGATCCCGTCCCCGTCCGAATCGATGTCCGGCTGGCCGCAGCCGCAGACGCCGGGGGCGGACTTGTCTGGATCGTTCGGGCAGAAGTCGTCGCAATCGAGCACGCCGTCACCGTCGCTGTCGAGGTCGGGCGTACCGCAGCCGCAGGCACCCGGATCGGCGGCCTTGTTGGGGTCGTCGGGACACGCGTCGACGCTGTCCGGGACGCCGTCACCGTCGCGGTCGGCTTCCTCCACTCCGCAGCCGAACTCTCCGGGCACGATCTTGTTGGGATCGTCGGGGCAGCCGTCGAGGCAGTCGGGCACGCCGTCGCCGTCGCTGTCGAGATTGTCGTCGGCGCCGGGGCAGAGGTCGTTGCAATCGGGTACGCCGTCGCCGTCGCTATCGGCGTCGGGGATTCCGCAGCCGCAGTCGCCTGGGGCGGTCTTGTTCGCGTCGTTCGGGCAGCCGTCGCACGGATCGATGGTTCCGTCGCCATCGGAGTCGTCCTGGCATTCGTCGGGCACGCCGTTGCCGTCGCAATCCGGGCTGGTTCCGTTGGCGATGTCGATCGCGTCGTCAATGCCGTTGCCGTTGCAATCGATGATCGCCGGCGGCGGCGTGAAGTCGATGGTCAAGATCGGCCGCACGGTCGGGTCGGGGTGTTCGCGGGTGTCGAACCGCTTGACCGTTCGCAACACCGCTTCGTTGCCGACCAGCACCCAACCGAAGTTGCCCGGCGGCGAATCGAGCCAGGTTTGCACATCGGTCACCATACCGGGTGATGATCCGAAGGTGTACGTGCCGAGAATGCTGACCATTTCGGTCACGCTGGCAGCGACCGTGAAATCGCCGCCGGCGTCGTTCCAGAAACTCGTGTCGTAGTGGGTGTGAATCCACGTGGCGTCGTCGGGTGTTGACGGCGCGCCGCGCCCCTCTTGCAGTGGCGCGTCCGACGTGCCTTCACCCCAGTCGGCCAGGGCGCGGTGCAACGAGATGGGCTGCGGGTCCGACTCCGGCGTGCGCGACATGTTCAATGTCAGCGTCACACGCTCGATGGTCGAGCCGGCCGGGATGACGGTCGTGATGTCGAAGGCCATCACTCCCCGCCGCGTCATGTTGGATGCGTTCCCCGATGCTTTGCCGACGAAAAAGTGCTGCCCGGCGCCGTTGCTCCACGCTCCGCCGGGGTCTTCGTAGAGCGTGTTGTCCTTGATCGGCTCGAGGGTCACCACGTCAGCCGGCGCCGTCGCGATCACTGCCAATGTCATCGACAGGAGCCAGGCGGCCGTCAATGGACGGTTGAATGGCGTCATCCTTACACCTCCGCGCGCGTGTTCTCCCGCGAAAGATCCGCGGCGGGCCATCGGC
>JACZRH010000195.1 GCA_022574815.1 Planctomycetota bacterium
ACGGATTGGGCAGTTCATAGGTATCGGACGCTACCGTCACCTCGCGCTCCTGCATCGCTTGAAGCAGGGCGGCCTGGGTCTTGGGCGGCGTGCGGTTGATCTCGTCGGCCAGCAGGATGTTCGCGAAAACGGGGCCTTTGACGAAGCGGAACTCACGGCGGCCATCGGGCAGCACGTCGATCACGCTGGTGCCGGTGATATCCGAGGGCATCAGGTCGGGCGTGAACTGGATGCGTTTGAACTCCAGCGAGGTGATCCTGGCGAGGGTCGAGACCATCAGCGTTTTGGCCAGCCCGGGCACACCGACCAGCAGGCAATGGCCGCGTGTGAAAATGGCCGCGAACATCTGTTCGATCACGTCGGTCTGGCCGACGATGTGGTGGGCCAGCTCTTCGAGAATGAGGTCCTTGGATCGGCGAAATTGCTCGAGGACGGTCTCGAAGGATTCCTTGGCCATGGCCGGTGATTATGCGTTCCGCGGCGGGTTTGGCAAATTGCGTCCCAACGGGTTTCGCCCACTCAGACCCGCCGGCTAGGGGCCGGGAGCCGCCAGTTGGCCCGGTGAGATCTGAACGGCGTTGCGAGCCAAAGCGAAGAAAATGGCGATGGAAAGCGTGAGCGTAATGACCCCGGCGTTCAGGAAAAAGCCCATCCAGGAAAGCCGGGAACGCTTGTTTCGCCGTTGTCCGGCGCTGTGCAGCGCGACCAGAAACCCGGTGACGCTGGCGGCGAGCGCGAGCAGGAGCGTGAGCCCGAGGATTGGGAGCAACATCGAATGCGAGCCGTACTTAACCCAGAACTGTTCCGGCTCGAAACGCTTCAGGACCGCGACGCCGGCGACAATCGCGCAGAAACAGCCGACGGCGGCGAGCATCACGCTGAGGCGGGCTTGGTCTTCGTAAGTTTTGAACTTGAATGCCACGTTGTTGTTCCTTGTGGTCCGGGCCCGGTCCGGTGTCGATCCGATGTTTCGCCGCTTATAGTGTATCGGCCGGCCCCGCGGCGGGCTTGGCAGGACGTGCCCCGCGCCGGCGGCGGCTGCGCTACGCATTCTAGCGATCCGGCCGAAATTGACCAAGGTTGGACTCCCGGGCCGGCAAAAAAATGCACGCGCGTGGTGTGAGGCAGCGCGGCGCCGGTTTGAGTTTTCGCGTTTGGAGGAGGGAGCCGTGCCGTTGAGGATCGCGGTGCTGATCTCGGGCGGAGGCAGCACCCTCGCGAACCTGATTTGCCGAATCGACGATGGCCGGCTGCGCGACGTGACGATCGGTCTGGTTGTCAGCTCCGGAAGTGCGGTGCCGGGCGTCGGCATCGCGCGCGAAGCCGGCTTGGCCCTGAAGATCGTCCACACAAAGGACAGCCGCACCGGGCCATCGTTCTCCGCACGGATCACCGAGCTGGTCGACGAGGCGGACGTTTCACTGGTTGTCCTGGCGGGCTTTCTGCACCTTTGGCGATTTCCCGCGCGGTACGCCGGACGCGTGCTGAACATTCACCCCGCGTTGCTGCCGGCGTTCGGCGGGCGGGGCATGTTCGGGCGCCGCGTGCACGAGGCCGTCCTGGCCGCCGGGGCGGGGGAATCGGGCTGCACGGTGCATATCGCAAACCTCGAATACGACCAGGGCCCGATCGTCGCGCGGGCGCGCGTCGCGCTACGGCCTGATGATACGGTCGCGACCCTCGCGGAGCGTGTGCAGGCGGCGGAGCGCGAGTTGTATCCGGAGGTGATTCAGCGCGTAGCCGAGCACGGGCTTGAGTGGTTGCGGGAACGCGGCGCTGCGAGCGCCGATGCGTGAGAGTGTCCGGTCCTGTCGCGCCATGCCGCGTGGGGCGAAAGCAGCGCAATCGCGCTTCGGAGCCTACGTTTCGCCCACAAGCCAATCGACCACCTGCTGGGCCGGCGCGTCGAAAACATAATCGCGCAGTTGCTGCGTCCGTACCCAGCGCAGCTCTTCGCAGCCCGTCCCCGCGGGATCGTCGGCGTCTGCCCGGCAAACGTAGTAGCGGTACGTGACCGAATGCGTGCCGAAACTGTGAACAAAGGGCGGCTGGCCGACGGCGATCTCGATTTCGACCCGGAGCGTTGCGCGACAAATCCGGCGCAACGCGGCCTCGGGGGATTCGCCCGTGTTGATCCGCCCGCCCGGAAACTCCCAGGGACCGTCCTCGTCATCGTTGGCCCGGGTGATGAGGTACTCTGCGCTTCCGCGTTGTATCAAGGCCCGCGATTCCACCCAATTGTGCCGGCGTTTGCGTGGCATGATTCGCGACGGTACAAGGGCGCCGGGAGAGTGTCCAATTCGTGTGGTCGTGGGGCGGCGCGAGTGGTGCCACGCGGGGCTCGGCCTCGCGCCGCATGCGACCGGTCGGTACGCGCGCTGACGAGACGAGCGGCTCTTCTAGACGATGCACGATTGCCGAAACCTGGAATAGGTGCCCATGCGAGTTCTCATCACCGGCTCAAGCGGCCAAATTGGGACCAATGTCGGCTTGGCGCTGCTGAAGCGCGGCGACGAAGTGGTCGGCCTGGACCGCCGCGAGAACACGTGGACGGAGCGGATCACGATGGTCCGCTGCGACCTCGGCGCGTGCGGTGCGGGCCATTTGCCGGTCGAAGGCCGATTCGACGTGGTCTTGCACCTGGCGGCCTACGCGAAAGTGTTTGAGCTGGTCGAGCATCCCGAACGCGCCATGGAAAACGTGCAAGTATTGTTCACCGTGCTCGAATACTGCCGCAAGACCGGGACGCCCATGATCTTTGGCAGCTCGCGCGAGGTGTACGGGGACATTCATCGGCACATCACCGACGAGAGCCAGGCGGACTTTGTGGTCGCCGAATCGCCGTACAGCGCCTCGAAGATCTGCGGCGAAGCGTTTATTTATTCGTACGCGCAGTGTTACGACCTGCGCTACCTGGTATTTCGGTTCAGCAACGTGTACGGGCGCTACGACTGCGACGCCGACCGCATGGAGCGGGTCATCCCGCTGTTCATCGCGCGGATCGCACACGAGCAACCGATCATCGTGTACGGGCGGGAAAAGGTCTTGGATTTCACGTATGTCGATGATTGCGTGGACGGCGTCATGCGCGGCATCGACGGGCTGGCGGCGGGGAAGATTCGGCGGCACACGATCAACTTGGCGGCGGGGCAGGGCGCGACGCTGGTGGACGTGGTCAATCTCATTTCCCTGACGCTGCGCAAGGACGCACGGGTAAGCTATGAGCCGGCGCGGCCCGGCGAGGTGACGCGCTACGTTGCAGACATCTCGCAGGCCCGCGAATTGCTCGACTACGACCCGCAGACGCCCATGACTGCCGGCGTGCCGCTCGCGATCGAATGGCAGCGCAGCATCGGCGTGCTCGAGAACGCCTGAGTGCCGCCGTATGGCGAAGGTATGATCAGCTCCATCGCCAGATCCGCTCCCCTTCGCTGGACCCTGCTTCCGTTCTCGCTCATGTACGGCGTCGTCGTGCGGGGGCGGAACCTCTACTACGAAGCCGTCGCGTCGGCTGCTCGGCACGCCGGCATTCCGGTCATCTGCATCGGCAACCTCACGACCGGCGGCACGGGGAAAACTCCGCTCGTGATCGATGTCGCGCGGCGGCTGAGCGCGATGGGCCGGCGGCCGGCGATCATCACGCGCGGGTACGCGGCACGGAGCGCCGAGACTTCCGATGAGGTGCTCGAAATACGAGCCGCGCTGCCGGAGATTCCCGTGGTCGTGAATGCCGATCGGGTGGCGGCGGTGGCGGGCGCCCGCCGCGATCACGACGCCGATTGTGTCGTGCTGGATGATGGGTTTCAGCATCGGCGTCTGGCGCGCGACCTCGATATCGTGGTGATCGACGCTTTGGATCCCTGGGGCGGGGGCCGCCTGCTGCCGGCCGGCCGTTTGCGCGAGCCGATGAGCAGCCTGCGTCGCGCGGGTCTGTTCGTGATCTCGCGTGCAAACCAGGTCGGCGATTCGGTCGTGCAAGCCATCCGCGAGGCAACGCTTCGTATCGCGCCGCATCGCCCGATCCTGACGGCGGCTGTGCGAGTTGATCGAGCGGTTGCCCTTGGCGAACAACAATCCCCGGCGACGGACTTGCGGAACGCCAACGTGCTGGCGGTGTGCGGGATTGGGAATCCGGCGACGTTCCTACGGCTGCTGAGCGACCACGGCTGTCGTGTGTGCGACCGGCGGATCTTTCCCGATCATCATCGCTATCGCGCGCCCGACGCCGAGCGAATCGCCGCGGCGGCCGAGCGGGCCGGCGTCGAGCGGGTAGTGACAACGCGAAAGGATTGGGTCAAACTAGCACCTCTGTGGCGTGGTTTGAACGCGCCCGCCGAACTCGTGCGGGTCGATATTCGGCTGGACCTGTGCGACGCGGCGGGCGAGCTGGATGAGCAACTTCACCGAGTCGTCGAGCAGGGTTCGTGAACTCCTCTGACGAAACACACTACGAACCGCCGAAGTTGGAGTGGTCGCGGATTCGGATGAAGTCGCGCAGCGCTCGGGCACACAAGCTCGAGCTGGCGGCCCTGGGTGAGACGCCCGAGCCGGGCTGTACCTTTCGCGATTGGTTCGTGTCGCTGCCCGATGTTCTCGGTGCCGCCGAACTGCGGCAAACCGTCGACGCCGTAGTCGCGGCGCGGCGGGCGGACCGCCCGGTGGTGTTCGCGTTCGGCGGGCACGTCGTCAAGACCGGCTGCTCGGCAATCGTGATCGATTTGATCGAGCGGGGAATCATCACCGCGCTGGCGACCAACGGGTCGGGCGCGATTCACGACCTGGAGCTAGCCGAAACGGGGGCCACCAGCGAGGAGGTCGCCGAGACGATCCGCGACGGCAGCTTCGGGATGGTCCACGAGACCTGCGCGCGGATGCACGAAGCGGCCCGCCGGGGGGCGGAAGGCGTCGGCCTCGGTCGCGCCCTCGGCGAGCTGCTGGAAGACGGACCGGTTCCGCACAAGCGGCTCAGTCTTTTCGCGGCGGCGGCGCGGGCGGGCATCCCCGCAACGGTACACGTCGCATTGGGCACCGACACGGTCCACATGCACCCCGACGCCGACGGTGCCGCGATCGGGGCCGCCACGATGGCCGACTTTCGGACGATCTGCGCGGTCGTCGCGGACCTGGGCGCCGGGCGTGAGAGCGGGGCCGGGGGCGTGTGGATGAACGTCGGCTCGGCCGTCGTTATGCCGGAGGTGTTTCTCAAAGCCGTCTCGGTCGCGCGGAACCTCGGACATGACCTGGACGCGCTGCACACGGCCAACTTCGACATGCTGCGGCACTACCGTCCCCAGCAGAATGTCATTCTGCGCCCGGTTCGCCCGGGGCACGGGCATTCCATCCTGGGGCAGCATGAGATTCTGCTTCCTTTGTTTCGACAAGCCGTCATCGAGGCGCTCGGATGATTGAAGACCAAGACACGGCGACGAAAGAGCTTCTGCGCGAGATGGATGCGCACGACCGTGCCGCGCTGGACCACGCGCCGGCCGAGCACCGGGCGCGCGTCGAGCGGCTGCTCGAGGAGATTCGCGGGGCACTGGACGCCAGGGCGCGAGACAAACGCTACAAGGAGTTCTCCGCGACCCGGCTGGTCGGGGCCGTCTTGCAGGCCCTGGTTGTCGGCTTGATGGCTTGGTCTTTGTCGGACTGGGTCTTTCAGTTGCCCGCCGAGGGGTTGTTCATCAAACTCGCATTCGCGGCGGTGCTGCAGCTTATCGCGATGACGGCGCTGTTGATGTCCAAAGAAGACTCTTGATCCGTTTGTCGCGCGGCGCGCCACGCGCCGGCGCTCGAATGCCGTGAACGGAATTCGGCGGACCGACCGTTGCAGCGCAAAAAAAGTGGAGGGGTGGGCGCGCGGGCCCACCCCTCGCAACTCGAGCGACAGACTGGGAACGTCCCAGCCTCGCCTGCCGGGCAAGAATCATGCCGCTCGAGCCGTTTGCGATCGCGTCGCCGCGCCCCGTGCGTCGGTGCGGAATGGTTCGCCGGACCCACGCCCGGCCGATAGCCGATGACAATGGGTGCCGGAGGAACGCGACACTTCTAGGGGGAACCCGCAGAACTACAACGACCGGCGGCAAGGGAGGAGTCGGAGGCTCCGCCGGTCGGGCACTCACATAGTAGGGGTCGCCAAGTGTCACACCAAGTGTGCATGGTCAAATCACTTTCCGCCGGTGTCTCCACGGCTGTCGTGGGCTGGGAACGCCACTTTGGGATTACGGCCTGCGCGACGCAGGCCGCTTCACGCTCGGCCGGCGCGGGGCTCGGCCGCTACATGACTTCGGCGGCGGACCGCTAGCCTCGATCGATCTCTTCCATGACGGCGTCAACCAGCGGACGCAGGGTCGCTTCGGAGAAGTCGAACTTGCAACCGGCCGCCTCGAACAACTCGGGCAGCGGGCGCGAGCCGCCTAGCGCCAGGCCGTTGCGATAGAGTGCGACCGCCTGTTCGCGGTCTTGGCGCGCGTTCATCCACACCTGCAAGGCCCCGAGCTGCGCGATGCCGTATTCCACGTAATAGAACGGTACCTCGAAGAAGTGCAGCTTGCGGTGCCACGAGTGGCGGTCGAAAGTCTCGAGTCCGCTGTAGTCGATGTGCGGCGCGAACCGCTTGGTCAGTTCCTGCCAATGGTCCTTGCGGGTCTCCATCGAATCGCCGACGTTGGCGTAGACATAGTGTTGAAAGCCGTCCACGCGCGCCATCCAGGGGAAAAACTGGATGATCTCCTCGAAGAAACGCTTGCGGGCTCGGTTCGCGTCGTCGCCGTAGAATTCCTCCACGTGCGGCAGCGAGAGGCACTCCATGCCCATCGACGCCACCTCGCAGAATTCGATCGGGGCGTGACGGTACGCCATCAGCGGTTCGTGGCGGCAGGCCCATGTGTGAAAGGCGTGCCCGCCCTCGTGCAACAGCGTTCGCACGTCGCTTTCCGTGCCGACCGCGTTCATGAAAATAAAAGGCATGCGGCGCTCTTCGTAGGTCGCCTGGTAGCCGCCGGGGGCCTTGCCTTTGCGGCTATCGAGGTCGAGCGAGTTTTGTTCGCGCAGCGTGTCGAAGACGGTGCCGAGCTCCGGATTGACCTTGTGAAAGATGCGGCTGCACCCGGCGGTGAGCTCGTCGGGGGTCTCGAAAGGGCGCAGCGGCGGGCGATTGTCGGGGTCCACGGCCAAGTCCCAGGGGCGTAGCGTTTCGAGACCCAGCTTTTCCTTGCGGCGGCGGGCCAGTTCGCCGGCCGCGGGGACGACGACCTGCTCGATTGCGTCGCGAAACGCGTGGCAATCGTCGGGTGAATAGTCAAAACGCTCGTAGGCCTTGAACATGTATTCGGCGAAGCCGGAGCAGCCGGCGTTGCGGGCGATCCGGTCGCGGCGCTCGATCATGCTGTCATAAATCTCGTCGAGCTTTTCGCAGTCCTGGAGAAACCGATCGGAGCCGAGCCGCCAGGTCTCCTCGCGCACGGGGCGGTCGGGCTCTTCCAGAAAGCGGCCGAGTTGTTGCAGCGTGAGTTCCTCGTTCTTGTAGGTGCAAGTCATTGCTCCGACAGTTTCCTGAAACTGCTGCTGGAGCTCGTCGTCCTCGGTCTGGAGCGGGATGTTCTCCTCGCGATACAGCTCGATCGCGTTGCGGGCGCTGCGCTCGAGCAATTTGTAGCGCATCGGCGGCAGCGGGAACCGCTTCGCGAGCTCGACGAAGCGGACCTCGAGCTTGAAAGCCCACGGCTTGCGCTTCGGGTTGATGTTCTGAAGGAAATCGAGGTGGCGCTGCTTGCGCACGGGGTCATCCGTAGCGCAGGTCATGTCGATGTGCCGGCTGGTGCCCTCCTGGCCGAACACGGCGTCCAGCTCGCTTATATCGAGTAGCCATTTCTCGAGCTCTTCGCACGACTCGACCGGCCGCTCGACCAAGTCGCGGTAGTACTTCTCGGCCGTCTCCCACGAGCCGAAGTCGGCGTCGGGATCGACGTATTGCCGGGGGAATTCGGGTGTCAGGGTCGCGGTCGCGGTCGTGTCGCTCATTCGGGCACCTCTCAAATCGTTGCTGTTCATTCGAGCCCAGAGGGTAGCGGATATTCTTGCATGGACCAAATGGCCGCGCCGCGCGCCTGTCTGATCGTCCCCCCTAGGGACAGGGCGGCTCTGACGCAAACTGACCCACTCCGCATTTCGTGTTGCCAATTGTATGATCCACCGCCGCCGAGGCGGCTGATTCGCCGCTCGCCGAAGACCACGAGTGATCAGACAAAGGAAGTTCCATGGTGGAAAATACCCTGAACGAGCTCGAACGGCGCGTGTTCGGCGTACTGCTCGAGAAATCGCTCGCCCAGCCGACCTACTACCCGATGACACCGAACGCGATCGTGGCGGCGTGCAACCAGAAGTCGAATCGCGACCCGCTTATGGACCTGGACGAGGACACGGTGTGGGACACGCTCGAGCGGCTGCGCGGGCGCGGGCTGGTCGCCAAGGTGCTCGCGCCGCTGAGCATGCGGGCCGACCGCTTCAAACACGATGCCAGGGAGTACTTCGGCTGGGAGAAGCCGGAACGGGCGGTCATGGCCGAACTGCTGCTGCGCGGGCCGCAGTCGATCGGCGAGCTCAAGACGCGCTGCTCGCGCATGGTTCCTTTCGAGGACAAGCCGGCGGTCGGGCGGGTGTTGGAGTTGCTCCAACAGGCGGATCCGCCGTTGGTGGAGGAGCTGTCCAGGACCGGCGGTCGGTCGGCGGCGCGATTTGCGCATCGGCTCTATCCCGAAGGCGAGACGCCGGCGGTTGAGGCCGCGGCGGTTCCGGCGGGGCATGTGCCCACTCGGGCGCCCGAGGCCGTGATCCCCGGCAGTCCAAACGCCGCCTCTTCGGCGGCGTCAGAAGAGAGCATCCGTCAATTGAGCGAACAAATCGACGGCGTCCAGAGCGAACTGGCCGATCTGCACGATGGGCTCGCGGACCTGCGCCGGCGATTCGAGGCGATCGAGAGGCAATTGCTTTAGACGCTGCGTCGCTTTCGGCAGGGGGGAGTGCGGCGAACCATCGGCCGCCGCGTGGAGGTGGGGTGACACGCCGCCGAGGT
>JACZRH010000196.1:0-327 GCA_022574815.1 Planctomycetota bacterium
CGAGGCCGACGATTTGAAGGAGTGTAGTTCGGATTTTCCACGCATCAATGTGATGGGCATAAAGCGCGGGCGTAGAGAAAGGCCATCTCTACACCTGAACGGCCACTTCGATGTGGTGCCTCCAGGACGAGGCTGGAGCTTCGATCCATTTGCCGGAAAAATTGAAAATGGGCGGATTTATGGACGTGGAAGCGCCGATATGAAGGCGGGCATCGCGGCAGCCATCTATGCCGCTGAAGCCGTCCGGCGAGCGGGCATTGAATTGGGCGGCTCTCTGCAAATAAGCGGCACCGTGGATGAGGAGAGCGGCGGTTTCGCCGGTGCTGG
>JACZRH010000196.1:337-9066 GCA_022574815.1 Planctomycetota bacterium
CGGAGCCATTCGGCAGCGACCGGGTTTGCCTTGGTCACCGTGGGGTCTACTGGTTCAAGGTAATCGCTCTGGGTAAGACGGCTCATGGCAGCATGCCCTTTCTGGGTAAAAATGCCATCGAAAGCATGGGGAATTTTCTGGAATCACTTCGCAAAGATCTTATGCCGGACCTGAGGAAGAGGAAAACGGCGATGCCCGTTGTTCCGCCGGAAGCGAGGACCCCCACCCTGAATATCAATTCCATCAGTGGAGGGCAGGCAGAGGCAAATGGGCAAACGCCCTGCGTGGCGGACCGATGCGAAGCTGTTTTCGACCGCCGTTTCCTGCCCGAGGAAAATTTTGAACAAGTGCGAAACGAAATCAAGAGCCTGCTTGAAAAGGCGCAAGAAAAAGATTCCTCCGCACAATGGAAACTGGAAGATATTTTAAGGGTTTCTCCGGTCAGTACGCCAACGGACAGCCAGCTTGTAAAGGCTTTGGATGGGGCGGCCCGCAAGGTTCTGGGCCACGAACTGCAAAAGGTTGCCAGCCCCGGCACATACGACCAAAAGCACTTTCACCACCTCGGCCGCATCGCTGTCGATAGCCGGCGCGACGTTCAGGACCACCGGCGTGCTGACGCTGGCGAGCTTCATCAGCCCGTACCGGGCCGACCGCGACCTGGTGCGCAAGATCCACGACGAAGCCGGGCTGCCGTTCATCGAGGTCTACGTCAAGGCCGCGCTCGAAGTCTGCGAACAGCGCGACCCGAAAGGGCTCTACAAGAAGGCCCGCGCCGGCGAAATCCCCGAATTCACCGGCATCTCCGCCCCCTACGAAGAGCCGCTCAACGCCGAGATCGTCGTCGACACCGGCACGCAGTCGCCGCAGGAATGTGCGGCGGTCATTCTCAATTACCTGGCTGAGAAGGGGCTCGTGCGCGAGGGATAGCGGTCGGTCACGACTACGCGGGGGATCGTGATGTACGGCACGCCTGCGGTTCGCTTTCTCTTTCGCATTGCGTGCGCTTGGTTCGTCGTTTCCCACGCGGGTGCCCAAGACCGCCAAGATGCGAAGGCACTCGACACGATCTCGTGGGACGTTCTGCGCGCCGCGTACGATTACGACGCCAGCGCGTCGCCATCCGTCCAGGAAACGCCGGCGAACCTCACCGACGTGATCAAGCGGGCCAATGCGGTGCTTCGTCTGGCCGGCGCACCGGCCAATCGACTGCACGATCCAGCGGTGTTGCGCGGCATCGAGAGCGTGGGTCTCTCGTTCAAGACGCAGGCCGGCGAGTCGGTTCCCGGGCTCTTTCTCCGTCTAGAGAAGCAAGCCGTCTATCCCGGCGCGCTGCTGTTGCACGGCTTGGGCAGCAGCATCGTCGGGGCGCCCCGGCAGGTGGGCCGCGTGGCGGCGAGGACTCCTCCGGAACCCCACCACGCGCGCGTCCCGAAGGTAGCGGTCGAGCGCCGCTATGCCGCACTGCGCAAAGTCAGAGAGTGATCCACATGCTGCGCTACGGGCAATTCCCGTTGCCCAGGCAATCGAAAAACAGGTCGATGTCGCCGCCGTTCAGCGCGCCGTCGCCGTTCATGTCCCCGTTGAGCACATCGCAGTTCGGGAATTGCAGCGCGTACGCCGCCGGGTCGCCGAGCGCGAGGAAGAAGGGGTCAATGTCGGCCCCGTTGATCGCGCCGTCGCAGTTCATATCACCCTTGAAGAACGGCGCGGTTGTAACGAAACCGGCGACCCAGGTGATCCAACTGTTGCCTTGCGCGTATTCGTGGTTCGCCCAGAAGGTCAGGCCGTCGGCCGGATCGACCTGCACGCCGCTGTAGTCACCCCAACGGCGAGCGAACGTGTAGGGCCCGGTCGAGACTTTTTCGATCGTGCTCGGGCGAAACGTTCCGAGCGGATCGCTCGCCAGCCGATACGCGGTGCCCATGGAAAGAAACTCGTCGAAGGCGCCGCGCGCGAAGCAGATCGCGGCGTTGCCGTTGTCGGCTACGGTGATCGAGCAAAAAAAGGTCCGCACGCCGGGCCCGGGGTCGATCTCGCCGGACTGCACCAGCGCGGGCGAAGACCCCGACACCGGCCAGCCGTTCATCGCGATCTCGTACCAGCGCGCCACGACGCGGCCGGAGTTGACGTGATGCGTGGCCCACAACGACCCGTTGCGATACGCGACATTCCAGAAACGCGCGTCAAATGTCTCGGGCCGAACAGATGTGCCCTGCTGGGGCGGGTCCTCGGGCGGGCCGTAGCTGGGAACCGTCAGTTGAATCGTGGAGGTCGTCGGCGAGCCGAGCGGGTCGCGCAGCACGATCAGACGGACCTGCGTATTCGCGCCCCCCTCCTGATGCTCGATCATGTACAGCCCGGGCGGGCTGTCATACGAGACGGGGGGGATGCCCGCCGACTGTGTCGACGTCGGCAGGGTCAGCGAACGCGTGATCGCAGGCGGATCGCCGGCCAGCAGGGACGCTTTGTCGAAGATGAAAATGGGGTAGTTGCTACCGGCACCGAATCCATCCCCCGTCACGTAAACGGCCTGGTCGTCGACCCCGATGTTCGGCGAGTCGAGCAGGTCGCCGGCCAGCGACGTGGACTCGAGGCGGTACTTGTGCCAAGTGCCGTTCGGATCGGAATCGTCCGAAACCGCGAGCAGGATAAAGGATCGCCCGGAGGCGCGCGCCTCCGACGCCATCGCGAAGAATCGCCCGCTCAACTCATCGTAGAGCACCTCGGGATCGAACACGAAAGACGTGGTTCCGAGCGACCCCCAGAACCCGAACAATCCTTCGATCTCGTCCTGAAACGTGCGCGTGCCGGCCTTGTCAAAAAACGCGATCGCGCCGTTGGTCATCAACACGATGTGCGTCGGGCCGACCGCTATGTGCGGGTCGGGCGGCGTCCAGCCCGTGTTCAGCACGCCGTCAAATCCGATGCCGTCCGGGCCGAAAACGATCTCGCGCTCGGCGTCCGACGCGATCTGAGTCGGATCAAAGAACGGCGGCTCGTGCGGCTGCGGACCGCCGGCCCGCGCGAGCAGCGGCGTCGCGGGGGTCATCTTCGCCGTGACGCCCTGCGTTCGCCCGGCCAACTCCAGGGGTGCGGGCGCGAGCAATGTCACGTTGACGCTCGACGAGTCGCCGAAGCCGCCGTCACCGTTCCAGACGCACAAAAGGCCGTCGCGCGGTCCAAACGCCAGGCGCGTCGTTCCACTGGCCTGACGCATCGCCTGCTTTTTCTCGGTGTGTTTGCTCAGGCGGAACTGCTCGCCGAGCGGCGCGCCGTCCGATCGGAAAAGACGCGCGAAAACGCCGGTTTCGTCGGCATCGGCACTATTCCATGCGATGGCAAAGCGGCCATCCCGAGAGACGGCGATGGCTGCCGCGTTCTGGGGGCCTCGCCGATTCGAATTGACCACGAACGGCTCGCCCAGCGGTCGGCCATCCGCCCCAAGCCGGCGGGCGACGACGCCATAATCGTCGCCGTCGCTTTCCGAATCGAGCCACGCGATCACGAATCCGGCGTGGGTGGCGGCGATGGCCGGCTCGATCTGATTCTTTTTGCGCCTACCGCTAACGACGGCTTCGTGGCCCAGGCGTTTTCCGGCGGGGCCGAACCTGCACAGGCGAATGCCGGCGGGAATCGCGCGCTCATCCGTAACTCCGAACGCGACCGCGAACGTCCCGTCCGGCGCCGCGGCGACCGCGGGAACCGACTCGCGCCGCCCGGAACCGGTCGTCACGGCGAACTCGTCGCACAGCGGCTTTCCGTGCGCGTCGAAAATGCGGGCTTTGAGGACGGGCCGCGCTCTCAGCGACGAGGCCGACGTCCAGACGATCATCGCCGATCCGTTCGGCGCGACCGCGATCACCGGGCCGTTCTGTTCTCCGCGCCATTGGCTGTTGACGAGGATTTCGGACCCGCCGGTAAACTCAGCGTCGAAGTGACGGGCGATAATCGCACCGGCCTGCCCGTCCTGCCCGTGCGACTGCCAGACGATCCAGGTGTCGCCGCGCTGTCCGATTCCAAGCGCGGGTGCCAATTGGTGCGAGCGGGTCCAGACGTTGACTTCGGTCTCGGAGCCGAGCGCGACGCCGTTCGCGTCGAAGCGCTGGGCATAGACGCCGTACTTGCCGCCCTGCTGTCGTCGGCTGGACCAGACGGCGACGGTTCGGCCGGCTGGATCGACCGCAATCGCGGCCTCGGCCTGGGCGCTGAGAGAATAGGTGCTGGCGCGCCATTCGTAGCGGGTGTGTTTCTGGTCCGCGATCCTGACGGTGTCCGCGAAAGCACCTGTGCCGAGAAGAAGCGCGGCGAGGCCCGCGCGTAGCGTGAAAAGCGAGTTGATCATACGTCACCTCACAAAGGCTGTCGTAAGGATGTCCCATCCATCGCGTTGGAATGCCGCTTGCTAGGCGACCGTATTCACGTCCGGGAACTAAAGTATAGCCCTTCGAGCGGTGTGACTCAACGGTCGCGCCGGACGCTCGGGCGATTTGACGGCAGGCGGACGTTCCCCCGATAATCATGCATCCACTCAGGAGTGTCGCGATGCAACCTGCGGGCGGAACCCAGCGAGACAGGATTCGAACCGCATTCAGCCTGGCCGATCTGCTTTGGATGCTCTTCTTCATCCTGCTGTTAGTGGCCATACTGCTACCGGCGTTATCGCGCGCTCGCGAAACGGCCAAACGCGCGGTGTGCCGAGCCAATCTGCGCGGCATCGGGCAGGGCGAGCACATTTACGCCAACGATAATCAAGATTGGTTTCCAATCGACTACTTTGACCCAACGACCTCCGGAATAAACAAGCACACGATCCGCTTCGTCGGAAGCGTGGGTCATAATCTCGAACACCGGATCACCAAGTCGAACAACGCGACCCGCACGCATCCATCACGCTCGATGTTCTTGCTGATTATCCTAGGCGCGAACGCGCCAAAGTCATTCATCTGCCCAAGCTCGAGTGACGTCGAGGACAACCTGCGAAACGGCGCCTTGAGGCAGCAAACGGCCGCGCAGCCGGGCATCAACCGCTTCGATTTCAAAGGCTACCCGTTCTTCAGCTACGGCTATCAGATCCCCTTCAGCCGGCGTGGCAAGCCGCGCGAGTCGATGGCCGGGTACAGCCGAATGCCGGTCAACGCCGACAAGGGCCCGTTTTTCGAGGCCGGCAAGAACGGGCAGCCGTCATGGAGCGTTCCGGATGCGGCGCGGACCGACGTTTCGGCGCCCAAGTTCGCCGGCTCGGCCGCGAAAATCCTCAAACAGGCTTCCAAGAGTTGGCGGCCGTACAACAGTCGCAATCATGGGGGCGAAGGCCAGAATGTGCTGTACATGGACGGGCACTCGGAGTTCGCCACTTCCCCCATCGCCGGCGTGAACAACGACAACATTTACACGGTTCAAACGGGCTTCGCTTTGGAAGACGCTTTGCTCGGCGAGAAACCGCGGGACTTCATCGGCCCGTTGAGCGACACCGACGCCGTGATCGTTCCGTAATACCGATCCCAGTATGAACACGCCCGTCTGAGGCGTAGCGGCCGAGCATCCCTGGCGGGCAGAGCCCGCCCTACGGGCAGTTACCGCCCCCGAGGCATTCGAAGAAGGCGTCGATGTCGGCGCCGTCTACGCGGCCGTCGCAGTTCATGTCGGCTAAGGCGCTCGTACATTCGGGGAAGGCCGTTCCGTATCCCGCGGGATCGCCGAGCGCGAGGAAGAACGGATCGATGTCCGCGCCGTTGAGCGCCCCGTCACAGTTCAGATCGCCGAGCACGAGCCCGCCGCCGACCAGCCGCAGCAGGAAGACGCGGTCGGTCATCGTGCGTGGGCCGAGCATTCCGCCGACCGTGACCCAGCCGTCGGCGGCGCGGACGAGTCCGCGGTGGTCCATGGTTGCTTCGTGCGGGCCGGTCGTCGTGAGCGCCCGCCAATCGTCGCCGATCGGATCGTAGCTGAGCACCTGGTCGAGCGGAAACGAGGAGCGGCCGTTGTAGCCGATGCCGTTGAAGTTGTAGGGGTTGTCGGTCCCGCCCAGCAACAGCATCCGGCCGCCGAGCGCGGGGCCTTGTGAGGCGGCGGCGCGATAGGTCGCCGAGCCGGGGTGGGCGGCGACCTCGGTCCACGCGATCGAGTTGAAGTTTCCGGTCTGCTGCGGGTCAATGCGGCCGACGAAGACACGATCGGTGAGCAGGAATCCGCCGACGGTCGTGACGCCGTCGCAGTAAAGGATGCGGTGGCCGATGACGGTTCCGCTGTGGCCGAAGAGACCGGGCAAGGGGGCGGGGATCGGCGTGGCCGCCGTCCATGTGTCCGTCGCGGTGTCGTAGACCTGCACGTCGGGGACGTTGTTGTTGATCGGTCCGTGCCATCCGCTGACGAGGTAGATGTAGCGGTCCTGGTAGACGCCGACGACGGCATCATCGACTTCGACCGGCACGCGCGCGAGCTCGACGTACGCGTCGCCGGCCGCGTCGTAGCGAAACAGACGGTGCTCGGTCGTCTCGCGAAAGTTCTGCACGCTGTAGCCGCCGATGAGATACACTTCGCCGGCGACCGCGATGGCGTTGGCCGCGATCTTGGGCAGGCCGTTCAGCAGCGGGGCGTCGGCGATGCGCTGCCACGAACCGCCGGGGAGCGTGAGCTTGAATGACATCGCGGTGATGTTGGAGTTGCCCGCGGGCTCGAGAATACCCATGAAGCTGTAGATCGTCGCGGTCCCGTTGCCTTGGTCGACCGATGCGACGGCGTTGTTGGATATCTTGATTGGCAGGGGCGGGAGTTCGGTCCAGATCGCGTCTGCGGCCGACGCTTCGACGGCAAGCGCCAGACATGTTGGTAGAAGAAACGCCCGCGCGCTATGGCGCGCCAGGGCACGACGTTGGCGTTTTCCGACCATTGTTCTTACCGCCTTCGGAAGCCCTGTGGCCTCACCTCGTTCGCCCGCCGATTTCGACTGAGAGCACGTAATGTCGAACGTCATGCCGGGCGCAGCGAGGTATCTTTCCCCGCACTCGGCAAGATTCCTCGCTGCGCTCGGAATGACGGTGTTCAAGGAAACTTCGCTCCGGCTAGTACCTGTATAACGGAACGGCACTGGAATCTTCAAGCCTAAATGTTGCTCGATCGAGTCAGGGTCTCGATCGGATGATCGTGCGGGCCACGGCCTCGACCGTCCGTCGCACGCCGTCGCGCGCCTGCCAGCCGCGCAGCTCGACGCCGTTGACGAAGATCATGGGCGTGAAATGCAGCCCGAGCTCCATGGCCTCTTCGATGTCGGCCTGGACGTTGGTCAAGGTGCGCTCACTCATCATAACGCGAACGAACTCGTCGGCGTCGTAGCCGAGCTTGCCTGCGGCTTCGCGCAATTCGGCGTCGGTGAATCGGCCGCGGCGATCGAAGAGCCAGCGGTGCATCTCGAAAAACCCGTCGTTGCCGCGCAGAATGCCCGCCGCCTCGGCCGCACGGGCGGCCCAACAGGCGTTGGGGTGCATCTTGTTGGGCAGGTGTGGATTGCAATCGCTGCACATGGGAAAGTGTCGCGCCGTGACCGAAAGATCGGAGCGGCTCCCCAGCAGAGCACGGACCTCCCCATCGATTCGCTGACAATCGCGACACTCGTAGTCCGAGAACACGACCAGTCGAATCGCCGCGCGTTCGGGGCCCAGCCGATGGCGTCCCGACCGGCTGGCGAACCCCGGGGCATCCGGCTTCGACGTCAAGGTCTTGGCATCAAGGATTTCGACCGGCCCCGCGGATCTGATTTCCTGAAACCGCCCGCCTAGAACCGTGGTCGCTGTCGTCATCGCCGGGCCTTGGTCGCGAGTGGTTTCGTGACGGTCCGAGAGGATGTCCGCCGATCTTTCGGCCGTCGCGGCGATGATTTCCGCGGTGGACCGGGCGAGTTCGATCTCCGCACGATCCCGAACGGCTCGCTGTCGGCTCGCGTGAAACGGGACCAGCATTCCATTGATTAAGACAAACACGAGCGTCAACGCGATAAGGGGCCGCGGTGACTCGTGCGCGGGTCGCGAGCCGCGCTCGAGCGCGATCCAGAACACGAAATGGCCCGCGTGCGCGGCAAGACAATACGCGCAGAACGTTCGCTCGATCAGAAGGATCGCCACGAAAGCGAGCGAGACCAGGACCGCGCCGCGAACCACGGCGCGCATCGCCGCCGAAACAGCACCACGCGTCGAAATCCACGTAGCGAGCGTCGCGGTAAAGTACGCCAGACCGACGAACGAGACCGGCCAGTCGATCCCCGGCACGCGGCCGAAGGGTCCGGCCGCGGCCTGAGCGCACGCACTCGCCGGCCCGCAGCCGGGCAGCGCAATCTCGAAAAGGCTTCCGAGCGACAGCATCAGGGCCGCGCCGATACTGCATCCCAGCGCGATCACGCCGCAGGCGCGAACCGACGCCGATGCGGTCTGCGGTTCGGCCTGGTCGCGCGTTTGTCGGGTCGGTTTCCGGTCAGACATCGGAACCTCGTCATGGCGTGCCGGAAATGGCCGCCAGCCGGGATCGCCCGGGTCTCACGGATTGTATGCGGCGCACGACGGCATCGGAAACCGACCGCGGCGCGTCCCACGGGAAGATAAAGATTGATCGCACACGCCGTTACGTGCTAGAATCCGCAAGAGAGGTCGATCCAGGATTGCCATTTTCGGACGTGTCTGGCTCGGACCGTCCGACGACGATCGGGTCCCCGCCGAGACGAACACCGTCGGGCGGAC
>JACZRH010000197.1:0-6266 GCA_022574815.1 Planctomycetota bacterium
TCTCCTCGTCGGGGCCGGCTTGGGTGAAGACGCGCTCGATCGGCATGCTGCGGAGAGTAGCCGGTTTGGCGTGCGGCGTTAAGGGTCCGGTGCGAAAGTCCGCGTTCGTCACTTCTATTGTAGTGGTCGGCTTCTCGCCGGCCGTAGTGGGCCGGGATCGTCACTTCGGGACTACGGCCTGCGAGACGCAGGCCGCTAAGCGACCTTCGCGGTTGAGTGGGAACGACTTTTCCGAACTCACTCGCCCGCGGGTTGCACCCCGGCCTTGGTCCGATAGACCGCCCGCACGATCGCTTCGGCGTCGGTCAGGTCCGGGCGCCGCTCGACCGTCTGGGAAATCCAGCGCTGCGCGTCGGCCCGGCGATCGCCCCATTGCACCAGAATCTCCAGAGCGACCTTTTGGGCGTGCGTCATCTCAGAGGTCGGAGTGGGAGCCGCAGATGGTGCGCGGAAGGCCTCCAGCTTCCCACGCAATTGCACGACGATCTGTGCGGCCGTCCGCTTTCCGATCTCCGGAAGACTGGTCAGAAACCGCTCGTCGCCGCGCTCGATGGCTTCGGCGATGGTGTGGGCCGGAACCTGCATGGCGCGCAGGGCCTTGCGCATTCCGATGTTCTTGACCTTGACGAAGAGGTTGAAGAAGTTGCGATCGGGCTCGCAAAGAAAGCCGATCAGGCGCGGGACGAGGTTGCCCAGGTTGGGGTTGCCGTCGAGATACTGGATCGTAAAGAACGTGGCCTCGTTGCCGTGCAGGCGTTGCAGGTCCGGCACCGAGGACGCCGGAACGAGCACCTCGTACGCCAGACCGTTTAACTCGACCACGGCGGTCTGCTGGGTGACTTCCGCGATTCTTCCCGTCAGTCGACAGATCACGAGCGGACTCCGGCGGCGTCGCGCGCCACATGTTCGACCGCGGCCCGCATCCGCAGACCCGCCAGTGCGACCGCGAGTGCGTCGGCGACATCATGGGGCTCGGGCAAGCGCCCCAGCCGTAGCGTTGCCGCGATGGCGCGTTGGATCTGCTGCTTCCCCGCGCGGCCGTTGCCGGTGATAATCTTCTTGGCCTGTGTCGCCGGCACGTTGACAACCTCCATCGCCCGCCTCCCGGCTAGCGCGAGAACGACGCCGCGGGCGTGCCCCATCAGGATCGCGGTGCGCGGGTGTTTGTAGTGCGAATACAGCGCTTCGCACGCGAGGGCGGCGGGTTGATGGGCTTCGAGGAGTTGTTCGAGATTGTCGGCGAGCTCAGCCAGACGCCGTTCGAGCGGAGCCCGCGGGTCGAGCCGAATTACGCCGGCCTCGAGCAGCCGCAGCTCGTCGCCGCCGGTCTTCTCCGCGATGAAAGCGTACCCGGTGCGTTGCAAGCCGGTGTCGATGCCGACGATGGTGAGCGCGGCGCCCTCGCGGGCGCTGGCGGGTCGCTGAAGTCGGGTCGCTCGGCGTCATGCCCGCATGATGCGCGTTTTTCCGGGCGTGGCAACCGTGCGGCGACGCCGGTGTACTTAGTTACGTATACTTGAGGCGGCGGCGCGGCTCGCCGCGGATGTCGGATTTTGCAGAAACCCCCAGGGGCCGAGGCGATGTTCCTTTGTGACCTGTGCGGCCGGTCGGCCGGGCCATATAATAATAGCGCCGGAGCAATGGGAAGGCCAAAGGCCCGGAACCGGCCGCCCGCGTGCGGCCGGGGCGAAAGGATGTGACCGGATGCGCTTGAGCTGGAAGGCTTTTTTGCCGTCGCTGCTGGTTTTGTCGGCGATGACGGCGCTCGCGCCGGATGACGAGACGGTTGCTGACGCTTACGACGCGATCCTGCGCGGCGATTACCGGACCGGAGAGGCGCTCATCGCTCGCCTCGAGAAGAGTCCCAGCGCCGAGATTGAGCGGCTGAGGAACTGGTTGACGTCGTTTCGCGAGGTCGTGGACGGGCGGGACGAGCTGCGCGCCAAGACGTTTCAGTGGAACCTCAATCACGCGATGGAAGCGCTGGAGCAGGACAAGGTCTACCTGGCACTGACTTTTGCCGCCCAAGCGGCGCCCCACGCCAAGGATGCCGACGCGTACTCCGCCGAGCCCTGGATCGCAACGTTGACCGAGCGAGCTCTGGCCGAAGCGAGCGAACGCGCCAAGGCGCACAGTTGGACGAAGGTCGTTTCCTACTACCGGCTGCTGGCGCGCATCCATCCGGATGACAAGCAGCTCGAGGATCTGTTCGAAAAGGCGATGCGCCACGCACGGCTCGAAATCCTCTACGCCGACGTCGAAGCGGTCGAGCGACGGATCGAGGGTGTCAGCTACAAGCTACTGTCGGCAGTCGTGCGTCAGATCAGCAAGCACTATTACAACAAGCCGGACTTCAAGAAGCTCGGCGAGGGTGCGCTCGACTATCTCGACGCCATCTGCGCCACCCACAAGCTCTTTGACGTTTTCGACGGGCTCGGCAATCCCGTTCTGCGGGCCGAGTTTCAAAAGGGGCTCAGCGGGCAGCGCCGCGAACTCGCCGAAAAGGAACGCGTCAGCTACAAGGATTTGCTTCGGCTGTACGTATCGATCGGCCAGCTCAACAAGCGCTCGGTAGAGCTGCCCGAAGGCCTGCTGATCATGGAATTCCTCGAAGGCGCGCTCGAACGGCTCGATAAGTTCACGTCGATGATCTGGCCCGTCAACGCCCGCGACTTCGACAAGATGATGCGCGGGGATTTCGAAGGCGTCGGCATTCAGCTCGGCGTCGACGCGCGGACCGGGAGGCTCAATGTCGTCACGCCGCTCGAAAACTCCCCGGCGCTCGAGGCCGGCATCCGTGCCGGCGACGTGATCGACAAGGTCGACGGCGTCAGCACGAAAGGCTGGACGACCGACGACGCGATTCGCGAGATCACCGGGCCTGGCGGGACCATCGTCGATCTGACCATGTTCCGCCCCAGCACCGGCAAGCGCATCACCTTTCCGCTCAAACGTCGAAAGATACTGCTCACCACGGTGCGCGGCGTGAACCGGACCGAGAGCGCCGGCTGGAACTTCATGCTGGACCGCAAGGAGGGGATCGCCTGCGTGCGATTGACCGGGTTCAACCCGGACTCGCTACGGGAGCTGACCAACGCCCTGAATGACGCCAAGTCGCAGGGCATGAAGGGGCTGATCCTGGACCTGCGGTACAACCCCGGCGGTCTGCTCGATGTGGCCCGTGGGGCCGTCAGCATGTTCCTGAAAGAGGGTACGGTGCTCTCGACCCGCGGTCGCACCGAAGCCCCCCAGCACTTCAAGATCGAGGAAGAGGCCGATTTCGGCGATCTGCCGTTGGTCATCCTCGTCAACAACGGCAGCGCGAGCGCGTCGGAAATCCTCGCCGGAGCCTTGCAGTACCACGAACGGGCGATCGTGCTCGGGGAACGTACCTTCGGCAAGGGCAGCGTGCAGCGCGTGCTGCCGATCGGTAAGCGCGCCCGGCTGAAGCTGACCACCGCCCTGTACTACCTCCCGAGCGGACGTTCCCCGCATCGAAAACCCGACGCGAAGCTGTGGGGCATCGATCCCGACTGGGAAGTGAAATTGACGCCGAAGGAGATCCGCAAGGTGCTCGAGGCCGAGAACCAATCGAACATCATTCGCAACGGCGAGGCCGGCGACGAGCCGGGCATGGAGACCGTGGACGAGAAGACGCTGGCAGAATTGAAGGAAGACGAGCCGGAAGAGGATCCAGACGCGGAGGCGCCGCTATTGACCGAGGCGGATATCAAGCTGCTCGACTCGGACCCCTACGAAGCCCCGAATTCTGACCCGCAGCTCGAGACGGCGTTACTCCTGATACGCACGAAGCTGGCCGGTAAGCTGCCTTGGCCACCGCGGTTGGCGGCGCGCATGCCGGAGAAGATGGCGCCCTGAGGTGATCTCAGAAGGAACGATCAATCCTGGAAACGCACTGCGGCCGGCGATGTTTCGCCGGCCGCTTCTTGTTGCTTTGCAAGGCGCGGTTCGGGGCGACCAACCGCGCCGGTTGGCGCCAGATTCGGACGTCGTACGGCGAACGAATCCGTGAATCGGATTGCGTTCGGTCTCACCCGCGGAATCGCCCATGACGCGAACTTGTCGGCTCGATAGGCACCTTGTCGCATCAGCGTCGCTTCACGGCCGCATCGGCACATCCTTGATCCACTCGTCGGGAATCCTGAACCACACGTCGTCGACGTGTTCGAGTGGTTCAGCGAGAATGTAACGGCGCGCGACTGCTCGGAAGCCGACCCTGTTCGGCTCTTCTCGCTCCCGCCACAAGCCGTCGGCGCCGAGCACGACGGACCGGGCCACCCGCAGCCGCGGATACCATTGCCCCTTTCGGAGCTCGGCCCACTCGAGCATTTCCGAAATCGCGCCCTCTGCCGGTGCATCGGCGGGCGGAAATGGGTTGTGATAGCCGGTTTGCCAATTCTTCTTCAATTGCCAAGGGGCGTCCGGATAGTGGAAGGAGCGTCCGCCGGCGCGGGCATAGCCGTGGTTTGGATCGAACCACCATTCGAACAGGTAAGGGCGCTTCACGTTGTTTGCCTGACCGCGAATGCGCATGCCGACCAGGCCAATTTCGTTTGGACCGATGAATTCGGCCTGGTGATCGGGCCAAATATGGAAGAAGCCGCTTTCGACGCTTCGGCCCCAGGTTTGCAAGTCCAGCAACTGGGTACTGCCAGACTCGAAACCTCTCGGTCGTAAGCTGCGGTATTGGGGGCGGTTGTCGGCGTCAAAGTGAATCGCTGTTTCCGACTCGCCGTCGAATATCGCAACGATGCGCGGACCCGTCGTGAGTGGGTGCGACGCGATATGTTCCTTGGCAAGTCGGCGCATTTCCTCGACGGTCCAGTCCGGCGTCGGTTGATAAAACGCGCTCTCAACGCGGTAGCGCCGTCCGTCCGTAATGACACGGCGCATGCCGCTGCCTCCCACGTTCGAGAGGCTGACCATGCGATAGGCACCAAATCCAGGCCGCATCGCGGAAAGCACCTTGTCGCGAAGCGCGAACAACTCCTTCGATGCTGTGCCGTCCACTACCGGCGCGTCGCGCGGGACGCCGAGGTCGTAAATGTCTTGCGGAGGAGTGTCGGGATAGCTGTATTCGCATGAGGAATCCTCGGATTCAGTGCGGAGGATGCGTCCGGTGGTCGCGTCGATCAGGACTTTGGATATCTGAAATACTCCAGCCGCTTCGGTCTGCTTGGCCACTAGTTCAATGCGCTGTTGACCGTCCGACACGAAATCGCGGCGGATCCAGTGTTCGTCGAAAGACCTGCCCCACGATTCGGCCTGCGTGATGAGCTCGTCCAGCGTGTATGGGCCGCGGAGGCCTTGGGGAAGCGTGATTTGTTCACAGGACGAAATCATGATGCACCCGCGTTCGGCGTCGAACGAGGTATAGCGCTGACGCTCCATGTCCATGTAGGAGACCCGAGTGCCGTCGGCGTTCTTGCGGGCCACGAATCGTCCGCGGCTTTCCCAAAAGACCCCCCGGTCGGTCTCCTGGCGCACAACTTGCGCTGCCCGCATCGCGGCTGCGACCCGTGAGAGCGCGAAGGCCCGCGGCGGGTCGGGCGGGGCGAGCACTAGGAGCACCGTGCCAATCACCGCCGCGGTAGCGAGGAGGGCGCCGGCGGTTTGCCAGAGCCGAGGCCGCCGCCGTAAAGGGCTTGGCACGGCCCGCAGCAACTCCGCGAATCGCTCCGGCCCGGCCGGGTGCCGGCGGGCGGTCTCGAAGAGCGCATCCAAATCCGAGTTCGTCATGCGGTTGAAACCCGCGCTGGCCGCGGATCGCGGTTGTTGTTTCGAGGTCATGCGACTCTCCTGGGTGTCAGGCTGGCAGCCGTGATCCCGCATCGGTTCACATGCCCGTACACCCGCGAGTGGAGCGGAGCCCGATCGCATTGATCTCAAAGCACCGTCCAGGTCAAAGGTCTACCGAGCGCGTTTCTTACTACCGAGAGCTAGATGTCGTGCATCATGCTGAGCGGAGCGAAGCATCTGGCCCAACACCCGGCAAGATTCCTCGCTGCGCTCGAAATGACGCCGTTCAACACTTCTCGCTCTGGGTAGCATCATTCGTCGCCCAACAATCGCCTCAGCCGTTGCAAACCCAGCCGACAATGACTCCGGCAGCTTTCAACGCTGATCCCGAGAATCGCGGCGATGTCGGCGTACTCAAGCTCCATAATCTTCCGCAGCGTAATCACCGCCGACTGTTTGGCCGGCAGCGCTGCGACCGCGTCATAGAGGCGCCGCACATCGATCGG
>JACZRH010000197.1:6276-9040 GCA_022574815.1 Planctomycetota bacterium
GTACCATCGTTGTGACCGAGCCGTTGCAGTCGCCGCTTCTCGTTCCGTTCGGACCGGATTCGGTCGATCGCCAGTCGAACGGTGATTGTCGTCGCGAACGCCCGCTCATCCACGACGACCCGTCCATTGTTCTGCGCTCGCATCAGACGCAACAGCGCTTCCTGAGCCACGTCTTCGGCGGCGTCGGGGCGCCGCAGAACACGCGTCGCGATTGCAACGAGCTGGGGGCGTAGGTCTTCCAATCAACGCTCCGCGGGCGCGACTCGGGACATCGGGTCGCTCTTTACCAGTGTAGACGTGCGTGCGCTCGGTATGTGAAATGGGTTTTCAAGAATCGAGTCGAAAGGCACGTGGGCTGCGGCCCGCGCGCTTGGCCGCACCGCTCGCTACGGCGCCTCGTCCACGGGCGATTCGAGCTGCGACAAGTCCTCTTCGACCAGCAGATCCCCCTTCTTCGGCTTGCTGATCTTCTTGCCCGTCGCGGCGCTGCGCTTCCGCGCGGCCTTGGGCGGGCGGCGGCCCGCCTTGACGTCTTCGTCGAAAGTGCGCTTGCGGCGCAGGATGTGGTGGTAGTGCTGACCAAAGCGGTGCGATTCGTCGCGAACCTGCTGCAACAGCCGCAGCGCCGCGTTGTTGCGCGCCAACTTCACGGGCTTCGACCTGGCCTGAACGTAGATCAACTCCTCCCGCTTGGCGAGCGAGATCACCATCGCCGGCTTGACAGCTTCGCCGCGCTCCACTTCGACCGACCGGTGCAGATGCTCGAACGCCTCCAGAGCCGCGTGCAACTGCCCGAGGCCCCCGTCGATGAGAATCACGTCGGGGAAGAGTTCCTCGGCGATGGCCGCGTACTTGTAGCGCCGCACGATGACCTCGCGGATCATCGCGTAATCGTCCATGCCTTCGACGCTCCTGATCTTGTACCGCCGATACCCGTTCTTGAACGGCTTGCCATCGATGAAGCACACCAGCGACCCGACCGATTCCTCGCCTTGCAGCGTGGCAATGTCGATCCCCTCGACGATGCGCGGCGGCTCGGGCAGCTCGAGCAGCGCTTGCAGCTTTTCGAGCCCTTCGCGCGGGTCGATGAAGAAGACCTCCGGCTGCACGTCCTGGTCGACATCCCCACTGAGCGAAAGCGACTCGATCGCCTTGATGCGGTCGCGCAGGACGGCGGCGTCTTCGTAGCACTTGCTCTCGGCGGCCGCGTTCATCTCGCGGCTCATCTGGCGCAGCAGGACGCTGCGTTTCGAGTTCAGCAGCTTGCGCAGGCGCTTAATGTCTTCGGCGTAGGCGTCCTTGTCGATCAGGTCGGCACACGGGGCCGTACACTGGTTGATCGCGTGCAGCAGACAGGGGCGAAAGAAGCGGCGTTTGTCGTCGTCGGCGCGAATGTCCAACTCGCAGGTGCGATACTTGAAGACCTTCTGCAAAGCGTTCACGGCGTCGCGCAGACCGGCGACGTTCGTGAACGGGCCGTAGAGTTTACTGCCCTTGATCCGCGGCTTGCGCGTGACGAACACGCCGGGAAAGTCGTCGCCGGTGGTGATCTCGAGGTAGGGAAAGGTCTTGTCGTCCTTGAGCCGTTCGTTATAGGCGGGCTGGATGTCCTTGATCAGTCGGTTTTCGTTGAGCAGGGCTTCGACTTCGGTCTCGCAGTCGAGGAAGTCGATGTCCTCGACCAGCGCGGCCATGTGCGCGATCTCGGGTCCGCGCGTGTGCAGCAGGTCGGACGAGTCCTGAAAGTAGCTGGAGACGCGGGCGCGCAGGTCGCGGGCCTTCCCGACGTAAAGCACCCGCCCCTCGCAATCCTTCATTAGATACACGCCGGGTGTCTTCGGAAAACGCGCAATTTTCTCGCGCAGTCGAGCGACACGCGCGTCGGAACCGTTTGCCATAGTGGCTCATTATAGCGACCGAATCCGCGTTGCCCGGCCCCGCTCGTCCGGGACGCCGAACTGCCGAGCATCCGGGAGCGGCGCAGGCGACCGACGGGACCTGACCGGGCCACGTTAGGAAACGCCGTCGGTTTCAATTATGCTCTTCTCACCAGGCAATCGATGAGGTGTCATGAGGATTCGTCGGGCCGAAGCAACGTCGAGCGCGTTTACGCTGATCGAGCTATTGGTGGTGATCGCGATCATCGCGCTGCTGATCAGCGTGCTGCTGCCGGCGCTTGCCGCCGCCCGGGCCCGCGCCCGATCCGCCACGTGTCTGGCGAACCTGCACACGCTTGGACAGGGCGCTGCGATCTACCAGAACGAAAATCGCGACGTGCTGATGCCCGGCCGCCTGCCGCGCCTCGACGACTGCAACGCGTATGCGACGGTCTTCGGCGGGCGCAAGTACCGCCCGACCTTCACCGCGATGATGAGCGTTTCGGTCGGGGCCCCGCCGTTCGAGGATCCCAAGGCCTGCCGAAACGAGATCGACCGCTTCGGGCAGCGCGGCGATCGGCAGAACTTCTCGTTCGGCTCCTACGTCTGCCCCTCCGTGCCGGACTGGACCGACGAGCGCAACGCGAGCTACGGATATAACTACCAGTTCCTGGGCAATTCACGGCTGCTCGATCCGAGCAATCCGACTTCGTACAAAAACTGGCCGGTGCCGATCACACGCGTGCGCTACCCGGGCCGGACGGTCGCGGTGGCGGACGGCATGGGCACCGCCGCTTCCTGGCCTCCGGCGCAGCGCCAACCCTACGAGAACAACGCGCGCGACCCCGAGCGCTTCCAGGATCGCGCTCCGCTTGGTGCGCGCGCGG
>JACZRH010000007.1 GCA_022574815.1 Planctomycetota bacterium
TTTCGAGCGGGCCCAGGTGTATCCCCATGCGTAAGTGGGACAAGAGGTAAAGCGTTTCTTCGGTGCTCAGGGTGCGGGCGTTTTCCAGTGTGCCGTAGGCCCTCCAGATCTTGTCGTCGAGGGCGGTGGGACGCTCCTTCAGGAGCGCCTGTCGCGCCATCCTCTCGTAATCAACTATTTTCGGGATCACGACGCTGCAGAACTCAGCAATAATGTCCTTTTCGCTCTTGCCCAGCGTGGTTTGATTGGAAATCTGATAGAAATCGCCTGTGGCTTCGGTCCCTTCTCCGTGCAGACCGCGGACGGCGAGGCGCATGTTCTTGGCGGCGCGCGAGACTTTTTCCAACTCGCCGGCGAGCTTCAGCGCAGGCAAGTGCAGCATGACGGAGACACGAATTCCCGTGCCCACATTCGTGGGGCAGGCCGTCAAAAAGCCGTATTGTTCGTGAAACGCGAAGTCGAGTTGCTGCTGGAGGATATCATCGAGTTTGTCGATTTGCTCCCACAGTTGCTCCAGCCGGAATCCGCTGCCGAGGACCTGGATGCGCAGGTGATCTTCCTCGTTGATCATCAGCGCGAGGGTCTCTTTGTCGCTGACGGCGACGCCGCGACTGCCTTCTCCTTCCGCGTGTTGACGGCTGATGAGGTGTCGCTCGACGAGCACTTGACGATCAAGGTCGGGCGCGTCCTCGATGTCCACGAAGAGGACGCGGCAGCCTAAGTCGGTGTGCATCACTCGATCGTAGAGCAAACGATAGATTTCGTTTCGCTGGCCGGTGTCGGACTTTGTCAGGAACGGAAAACCGGCCAGATTGCGTGCCAGACGAATCCGCGAGGAAATGACGATGTCATTCATCGGCCCCGCGCCGCTGAGCCAGGTGCCTGTTCGTTTAGCGATGTCGTCGATCATTTTCATGCAGGCCCCAGCTTCTCGATTTCGTCGCGCAACCGCGCCGCCTTCTCATACTGCTCTTCCTGGATCGCTTGCTTCAGCTCGCGCTCCAAACGGGCGACGGTTTGTCGCGCCCGGACGTGTTCGCCGGTACGGACGGGGATCTTGCCAACATGCTGGAGGTTGTCTTCGTGGGAGCGCTCGATCAACGGTTCGAGGGCTTTCTTGAACGCATCGTAGTCCTGGGGGCATCCCAGCAAGCCGTGCCTGCGGAACTCGACGAAGCTCAGGCCGCAATGGTCGCAGGTCAAGTCAGCCAACTCCTGGACCATGGACTTGTGCATGACAAACTTCTGCAGCATTTCATTGAGCTGTGCCTTGGGCTTCATGATCACGCCTTCTTCCTCGGCACATTCGCTGCAGAGGTGGCGTTCCTGTTTCTCGCCCCCCATCAAATCAGTCAAATGTACCGTGGCCATGGCTTTGCTGCAGACTTGGCAAGTGATGTTCATCGGCTGCGTCCCGTAAAATACCCTTACAAGTATGTTAGGATACATATAGCCTATCGTCAATCGTCGGCGTGGGGACGACCGATTTGGGATGATCAGGGTTATTCTCTCCTGAGATTTGAGACCGTTGTACCGGCCGGCCTTGAGAATATGGCGGAACAGCCAGGCGCCTCCACCACGGCGACACCGGCGAGTTCCGGACCGTGCCAGTCGAGGCGGTCCAGCGCTTCGAATACTCGCTGCGCCACGGCCTCCGCCGAGGGTGGCATTCCGGCAAGGAAAGAGTGTTCATTCAAATTCGCGCCGGTGAGCGGATCGAGGATGCGGTCCATCTCCTGCCGGACGAAACAAAAATCGACCAAGAACCCGTCCTTGCCGAGTTGGGGCCCGCGCAAGATCACAGTCACCCGCCAGTCGTGCTCGTGCAGCGGTTCCATGGCGCCGTCCGGCATTCGGACGGCGTGCGCGGCTCGGACAGTTCTCTCGACTCGAACTTCAAACATCTGCCGCTGCCCATTATCATCCTTTATGCCAGCGTGCCAAGTCCCGTGGTATCGTGGGTTCCGATGCGAGGGCACAATCGCTACACTACTCAATACTATGCGTGTCACAAAACAGCGTGCTCCCAGCCTGTTGAAGGCCCTCGGCAGGGCGCGCTTTCCCGATGTGCTTGACCTCCCCGCGGGCAAGTATCGGCTGGTGCGTGTCTTCAAGCACGATTTCTTCGCCGCTACCGGATTGTTTCAAAGCAATGACGGCCGACAGGCCGTTTTGAAGATCGGACGGACGTCCGATGTGATGGGTCTGCCGGGGCGCTGGATCGGGCGCTATCTGGCCCGGCGCGAAGCCCGCATCTATCGAGCACTCGCCGATCTCGAAGCCGTGCCCGATTTTCTGGGGATGTGGCACGACTGTGGGTTCGTGCATGAGTTCGTGCCCGGCCACGAGCTACAGAAGGGCGAGGCGGTTGGGGACGAGTTCTTCGATCGCCTGGAGGCACTCATCGGCTCGATCCACGGGCGCGCGATGGCCTATGTCGATCTTGAGAAATGCGAAAACATCATCGTCGGTGATGACGGTTTGCCCTATTTGATCGACTTTCAAATCTCCTGGCATGTGCCCGGTTGGTGGGGTTCGCGGTTTCCTCCGAGCGTTTGGCTTCGCGGGCTGTTGCAGGAAATGGACCGCTATCACTTGCTCAAGCACCGCCGCCGGAACCGGCCCGACCAACTGGCCCCTGAACAATTGGATGAGTCCTTTAATCTTCCGGGCTACATCCGGCTGCATCGCGCCCTGATCAGGCCTCTTCAGATCGTTCGGCGTGGGCTGCTGCGCAGGCTCGATCCAGAGTACGCGACGGCCCGCCGATGAACTACGGCGCGCCCCGGCCCCGCCGAAGTTCGCGCCGATTGCTCAACAGGCGCGTCGTGGGGCACTCATCGGCCGCCCGTATCCGGAACACACGACCTGCTCGGGGCGGCCCTTGGCAATAGCGGATGTTGGCCTTAGACTACCATCGCGTCTGCTTCGAATCCGAGTCTGTGGAATTCATTGTGCCTGATCCCGAGGAGCGAATATGTCGCAGCAGTGCATCGATGTGAGCTTTGTGGCTTCGTATGTTCCGCGGCAATGCGGCATCGCGACGTATACCAATGACTTGGCTACCAACCTCGCCGCACATGTGCATAAGGTAGCGCTCGCTGATGATGAGCATATCGGAATCGTTGCCCTGAACGATCGCGATGGTGAATACCAATACGGCGAGCGCGTGCAGTTCGAGATTCGGCAACACCATCGGGGCGACTATCGTAACGCCGCGGATTTTCTCAACACCAACAAGACGGACGTCATCAACTTGCAGCACGAGTACGGTCTGTTCGGAGGCGCCGATGGCAGGTATGTCATCGAACTGCTCGAGCGCTTGAAGAAACCTGTGGTGACGACGTTGCACACCTTACTGAGCGAACCGTCCGAGGGACAGCGTCAAGTGTTGGGGAAGATTGGCGAGCTGAGCGCTACCGTCGTCGTGCTTGCAGAGCGCGCGAAATGGCTGCTGGAGGATCGCTACGGCGTGGACGCCGAGAAGATCCGCATGATCCATCACGGCACGCCGGACATTGAATTTCACGATCCCAACGAATTCAAAGAGCGCTTCATGGTCAAGGATCGACCGGTTCTTCTGACGTTCGGTTTGTTGGGTCCCGGCAAAGGCATCGAGACAATGCTGGATGCGCTGGCCATCGTCGCGCGACGGCATCCCAACGTAGCCTATATGATATTGGGCGCGACTCATCCGGCAGTGCGGCGGGAATCGGGCGAATCATATCGCCTCGGGCTGGAACGGCGGGCGGTGGACCTCGGTATCGCCAACAATGTCTTTTTCCATAATCATTATGTGACGCTGCCGGTGCTGGTGGATTTTCTGAAGGCTGCTGATCTGTACGTCACGCCGTATCGCTCGAAGGAGCAAATCGTCTCGGGCACGTTGGCCTTCGCGGTGGCCTGTGGCAAAGCAGTTGTCTCGACACCCTATTGGTATGCTCAGGAACTGCTCGGCGACGGTCGGGGGCGACTGGTCGACTTCGACGACCCCGAAAGCATGGCCTGCGGTATCAACGAACTGCTGGATGATGATGCTCTGCGGCTGGACCTTCAGAAAAAGGCCTACAAGTTCGGCCGCCAGATGATCTGGCCCGCGGTAGCGCGCGAGTATAACGATACGTACCAGAAAGTGCTCAAGCAGGCTGCGCGGTGGGCGCCGGTCGAGGTCGGCGCCGGGAAGCCGACGCTTCAATTGTCGCTGCCCGAGGTGCGCCTCGATCACATGTTTCTGCTTACCGATGACACTGGGATGTTGCAGCACGCAGTCTACTCGACTCCAGATCGCAACCACGGCTATTGCACGGACGACAACGCTCGGGCGCTCCTCGCCGCCACCATGAGCTATCGCTTGCTGAGCGACGCGTCGGTCCTGCCGTATCTTGAGCGGTATCTTTCGTTTGTGGTCCATGCGTGGAACGATGAACTCAAACGTTTCCGCAACTTCATGTCGTATGATCGCCGCTGGCTGGATCAAGAGGGCACGGAGGACAGTTTGGCCCGCGTGATTTGGGCGCTGGGCTACTTGACAACCCATCCGCCGGCTGAGCAGGATCTCTCGCTGGCCGGCGAATTGTTCCACAAAGCGGTGGACTCGACGCGCTCCGTGGCGCATCCGCGTGCCCAGGCGCTGTGCATTATTGGTTTCAGTTACTACCTTCGGCGCTTCGAGGGGGCCACGCAGATCCGCGAGCGCATGCGAACGATGGCCGACGCTCTGTTTGCGCGATATGAACAGTATCGCAGCGACGATTGGGAATGGTGTGACGGGCACCTGACGTACAATAGCGGGCGCATGCCCCAGGCGCTTCTTCTTGCCGGGCAGGCGCTCGGAGAACAGCGATTTGTCGATTGCGGGATTCGTTCGCTGCAATGGCTGCTCAAGATCCACACGACGCCAAGCGGCGCGATCTCGCTGGTGGGCAACCGCGGGTGGTGGCCCAAGGGCGGCGAGCGGGCGGAGTTCGACCAACAGCCCATCGACGCGGCGGCCTTGGTCGGCGCCTGCAAGTCGGCCTATAAAGTCACTGGCGAGCAGAAGTGGCTCGCGCAGATGCGCCTCTGTTTCGAGTGGTTTCTGGGCAGGAACATCCTCGAAACACCTCTGGTGGACTTCAAAACGCGGGGCTGCTGCGACGGCCTCAATGCCGACGGCGTGAATCGCAATCAGGGCGCCGAGTCAACGTTGAGTTGGATTCTGTCCCTCTTGATTATGCACGAGATGCATCCCGGCGAGCCTCAGGATCAGGACGGCCGGATTGAGTGAGGGGTGCTCGGGGTGTCCGGCGGGCCGGACTCGGTCCTGCTGCTGCACGCCATGCATGATCTCTCGCAGCGTCGCGAGCTGGACTGGACGATTCACGCCGCCCATCTGCACCACGGCATCCGCGGCGAAGCGGCGGACGCGGACGCCGAGCTGGTCGCGCGTTTGGCGGAGCAGCTCGGGGTGCGCTACCACGAAGAGCGCGTCGACATTCCCGCCCAGATCGCGCGAAAAGGCGGGTCGACCGAGGAGACCGCCCGGCAGCGGCGTTACGAGTTTCTCGAGCGCGTCGCGTTGAAGACGACCAGCGATTGCGTCGGCGTGGGGCATCATGCCGACGACAACGCCGAGACGATCCTGCACCGCATCTGCCGCGGAACGGGCCTGCGTGGGCTCGCGGGCATGGGCGACATCCGCCCGATCCAGCCCACCAGCCGCGTCCGGCTCGTGCGGCCGCTGCTCGGGCAGCGGCGCAAGACGATCGAGGCCCTGTGCGCCGAGTGCGGTTTTGAAACGCGGACCGACGAGAGCAACGCATCGAACGAGCACACGCGCAGCCGCATCCGCAACCGCGTCCTGCCGATGCTGCGCGAGGCCTTGAACCCGAACGTGTCGGAGGCGTTGCTGCGCCTGGCGGAGCAGGCCCGCTGGCTGGGTATGTATCTCGAGGACGCCGCCGCGCGCACCTTTGATTCGATGATCATCTCGGAAAGCCCGGGGCAGATCGTCTTGAACACGCACGCACTGCTCGGCAAACAACGGATTATTCAGGCCGAAGTCGTCCGCCGGGCGATCTCGCTGGTCCTCGGCCGCGACCAGGACCTGGGATTCAATCACGTGGAAGGCGTGCTGCGTTTGGCGGCCGGCAAGGCCAGCGGCAAGGAGCTGCACCTGCCCGGGCCGCTGCTGGTTCGCAAGCAGTACGATCGCCTCGTCTTTCGTCCGTTGACCGAGAGTGAACCGCCGCCGGAGCTCGAGCCGCTGTTCGTGCGCTGCCCGGGCACCACGCCGCTGCCCGCACTGTCGGCCGAACTCGTCGTAGAAGTGTGTGAGGTGGACGCCGACCGCTTCGAGAAAGTCCGCCACAACCTGCGGCCGAACGAGGAGTGGCTCGACTACGAGCGCGTGCGGCTTCCGCTGCTGGTTCGCGGGCGGCGGGAAGGCGATCGGTTCTCGCCGCTGGGCGCTCCGGGAGCCAAGACGCTGAGCGACTTTTTCATTGACGAAAAGGTGGAGCCGCAATTGCGCTCGCGCACGGGTGTTTTGTGCGATCAGGAGGGTCCGGTGTGGATCATCCCGCTGCGGATCGACGAGCGTGTCAAGCTGCGCCCGACGACGCGAAAGGCCCTGCGGCTGGTGCTGAGGCCGGTGCAGCTTCGCGGCGCGCGAAACGCGTGATGCGACGGGCCCGATGAGCCGGCGACCGCCGAGAGCCGCGCTGGGTTGGACCGTTTTCGGCGTCGCGTTTCTGTTGCGGGCGGCGTGGGTGCTCTACCGCTGGTCGACCAGCGGGCCGGAGCCGGAGTTTTCCGACGGCCAACTGCACCTCGACCTCGCCACGAATCTGATCGAGCGCGGCGAATTCGTTTCGGACGACGGTCACTACGCGGCGCGCATGCCGCTGTATCCGTTGTTCCTGGCGAGCTGCGCCTGGCTCGGACCGGCCGGCGTGCTCGTGGCGCGGCTGGCGCAGGCGGCGATCGGCGCGCTAACGGCGTGGGTGGCCTTCGTCTTCTGTGACGCGGCCTTGGGCCGCCGCCCCGCGTGGGTCGCCGGCGCAAGCGTGTGCTTCGATCCATACGCCATCTTCTTCGCGAACCTGCTGCTAACCGAAGTGCTCTTCACACTGATCGGGGTGGGTCTGGTGGCTTGCGCCTGGCACGTGGCCGACGGCGGAGACCGCGTTCGACGGATCGCGGTGGGCGGCGTCGCGGCGCTCGGGGCGGCGGCGGTCATGACGCGACCGTCGGCGGTCGGGTGGGTGCTGCTGCTGTGGCTGGTGCTGGGGTGGATGGATCGCAACCGGCGGCGCGCCGCCTGGCGCTCGGCGATTTACGCGGTCACGCTCGCAGCCGCCCTGTTGCCGTGGGGTCTGCGCAATCGCGCCGCGCTGGGGTCCTTCGCGTGGCTTTCGACCAACGGCGGCGTGACGCTGTACGACGCCCAGGGCCCGCAAGCCGACGGCAGCAGCAATCAGGCCTTTCTTGACGAGATGCCCGAGCTTGGGGGTTTGAGCGAAGTCGAGCAAGACCGCCGACTGCGCGACCTGGCGCTCGCGGAAATGAAGCGCGACGGCGTTCGCGTCCTGCAACTCGCTTGCGTCAAATTCCTGCGCACCTGGAGCCCGGTCCCCAACGTCGCCGATTATCGCGGCGGCGCGACCGGCTTGGCGAGCGCCGTGTTCATGGCGCTGGTCGTCATCGCGGCTTCGATCGGCATCGTCCGCACACGCAAGCGCACCCGGCTGCACGCGCTGTTGTGGCTGCCGATCGTCTACTTCACGCTCCTGCACTGTATCTACATAGGGAGCCTGCGCTATCGCGTGCCGCTGATGCCGTTCCTGGAGATCACAGCCGCCGCGGCGTTCGTGGCGTCGGCCGGTTCGGGTCGGGTTGAATCTGAGAATCAGGTGCTCGCGGAGCGCTGAGCCGCGCGCTGCGCGCCATTGGCAAACAACTTCGCTCCGTACTTGCGCCAGAGCCCGAGTGCAATGAGCGCCGTCAACCCAATCGCGCTGACGAGGTCCACCCAGGACGGCGCCGTGCAACAAATGTCCGCGCGGGTTAGAGCCCGCGGCACAAACGCCCCGAGTGCGTAGACGCCGTTCGTCGCATACCCCGCCAGCAGCGAGCAAGCCGCGATCGACACCAGATAGACCAGCACGCCGCGTCGACCGAGAATCCGATGCAGCAGGACGACGGAAGCCGCGTTCGTCGCCGGCCCCGCCAGCAGAAAGACCAGCCCGGCACCCGGCGATAAGCCCTCGCTGATCAGCACGGCGATCATCGGCGTGGCGGCGGCGGCGCAAACGTACATCGGAATCCCCGCCACGAGCATGATCAGGGGCGCCCAGGCCGATCCCAACGCCACACGCAGCTCAAAGTTGGCCAGCGCGACGGCGATCACGCCTGCCGCGAGAAAGCCCGCCAGCATGTAGATGCCCAAATCTTCGAACATCTCAATCATTCCGAATCGCAGCGCATCGCGCAGCCGCCCGACGAAAGTCCGCTGCGACCCGACCGGCGGTTCCGCAGCGCCCGTTCCGCCGTTCCCACCCGCCTCCGACGCGCAGCCGCACGAGTTTTTGATTTCAACGACGGTCCCGCCGCAACACGAAGGTGCCGCCGGCGACCCGTCGTCGTGCGGTGAATGTTCCGAACTGCTCTCTGCGGCCAGTTCGCCCTTGCTGTCGCCCCAGAGGTTTTGCGCCACCCCCGCCGCCAATGCCGTGCTCACCGCCGCGAGCGGCCGGGCGACGGTCATAACGGGGTCCATCAAAGCGTAAGTGACGGCGATGGAATCGACCCCGGTTTCCGGCGTCGAGATGAGAAAGGCCGTCGTGGCGCCTTTTCCGGCGCCGCGCTTGCGCAAGGCGGCGGCAACGGGCACGACCGAGCACGAACACAATGGCAGCGGCGCCCCGATGGCCGCGGCCCGCAGGACCGCGCCGAAGCGCCGCGAGCCCAGCCAGCGCATCACGCGATCCAAGGGCAGAAAGGCGTGGATCAAGCCCGCGATGACAAAGCCGACCAGCAGGTAGGCCGCCGATTGCAGTACCAGCGCCCAGGTTTGTTGCCAGATGTCCGCCAGCAGATCCACGGTCCGCCTCTAGTCGTGTTGAACGTGATCGAGCACGAGTTCGACGATCCGGCCGACATGCTCGTCGTCGAGCCGGTAATACACCCTCTTTCCGTCGCGTTCGGGCCGCACGAGGCGTTCGGATCGCAGCAGCCGCAACTGGTGCGAGACGCCGGAGCGAGACACGCCCACGAGCGTGGCGATGTCACAGACGCAGAGGCGCTCCTCGAGCATCAGGGCCCGCACAATCTTCATGCGGGTCGGGTCGGCGAGGGCCTTGAGCGTCTCGGCGGCCCAGAGCAGCACGTCGCTGGGCTCGAGGCGCTTGTGTACGCGGCGGACGCGGGCGAGATCGACAATGTTCTCGGCGCACAGTTCGTCAAATGGTCGTTGCGACGCGCTCTGCGATCGGGCGGGTTTCACCACGGGTCTCCGTTATACAAACATATGAGCAATTACTCATATGTTACCACAAGAACGGCCCGCCGGCAAACGGGCTCGACGGGGTTTTCTGCCACGGCTCCCCCAAGGCCGGCGGATCGAAATCGCGATTCCCGGACCTTGCCGGTCGGGGGCCGCCACGCATGGCATTTCCGCCGGCGTATCGCTATACTTCGCACCTTCCAAACGTTTCATCCAAGGCAGGCCTATGGAACTTTCAAAGATACTCACGGAAGATCATGTTCGCGTGCCGCTCAGCGCAACCGACAAGTCCGCCGCCATCACGGAATTGATCGACCTGCTGGCCGCGCAGGGCGGGTTGATCGATCGCGACGGGGCGCTCGACGCCGTCCTGAAACGCGAGGCCGAACGGACCACCGGCATCGGCTACGGCTTGGCGATCCCGCACGGGAAAAGCAATGGCTGCAAAGACCTGGTGATCGCCGCCGGCAAGCCGGCCGAGCCGATCGACTTCCAGAGTCTCGACGGGCGCCCGGTGACGTTCATCGTACTGCTGGTGAGTCCGCCGAATCAGACCGGGCCGCACATTCAGGCCCTCGCCAAGATCAGCCGGCTCATGAACATCGAGGAATTCCGCAACGCGGTGGACGCCGCCACGACCCCGGGCGCGCTGCACGCCGCCATCGCGACCTACGAGACCAACAACGCGTCCGGATAACCACTCGTCACTCCCCCATCACGGCCCCCCTCCGCCAACGTCGGCCGGAATCCCCTTGAAAGACCCCGCGGCAGGTGGGCGCCCTGCGGGCCGCGTTCAGCGCTGTCCAAGTCGCGCGCCGGGCTAGCCGATTTGTACCCAAGCCGAGCTCCGTCGCGCTGTCGCGCAACGGACGCCGAGCGACGAAGGGAAGTGGGTCATGCCGACGCCGCACGTACAGGTCATTCTCGCGGACGAGACCATTCCGGAGGCGCTGGAGACCGCTCTGCGCACCAGCGGCGTGTCGGCCAGTTTTCGCCCGCTGGACGACGCCATTCGTGACGGCCGTGTGCCTTCGGCGGACGCCTTTGTCGTGGTGGCGCCGGCGGATTCGCGCTCGATCAGGGCCGGTCTGAAGGTCCTCTTCAGCCGTCTCGCCGACCGGCCGCGGGCCACGCTGGTGCTCAAATCGGACAACGGCTACATGCCGAAGATCGCCCATCCGCCGGTCCTGCCCGTCTCATTCGCGTGTGGGCTGGTGGCCGAGGAGTTGGTCGTGCGTCTTTCCACGATGCTGGAGATGAGCACGTCGCTCGAGTCGATGAGCCGCGCCGCCGCCGCCGGCCGGGCGACCGACGAAGCGTTCCAACGGCGGCAACGCGACCAGCTCCGTCTGGCGAGCCGGGTGCAGCGCGATCTGTTGCCCGCGCGCACGAGCACCTTTGGCCGCGTTCGTGTTTCGGCGGTGTTTCGCCCGGCCGACTGTGTCTCGGGCGATATCTACGATGTGCAACGCCTGGACGAAAAGCACATCGGCGTCGCGATCGCCGACGCCGCCGGCTCGGACATTCCCACGGCCCTGCTGACCGTCTTCATCAAGCGGGCGCTGCGCGGCAAGGAGACGCACGCGGACGGCTATCGGATCCTGCGCCCGTCCCAGGTGCTCGAGCGTCTCAACCGCCTGATCCTCGAGGCCGATTTGCCCACCTGCCCGCTTGTGTCGGTCAGTTACGCCGCCATCAACATCGAGACGCTCGAGGTTTCGCTGTCGCGCGGCGGCGGGCCGTATCCGATCGTTCGTCGTGCGAACGGAACGCTCGAGCCGCTTCAGCCCGCCGGCAGCATCCTGGGGGTCCTGCCCGACGCTGAATTTGAAGAGCAGAGTGCTCGGCTTCGACCCGGCGACACGCTGTTGCTCCATAGCGATGGGTTGGAGAGGGTATTCGCCCCCGACGAGTCGGCCGGCCCAACGGGCGTGGGGTTCGACCGCGATGCAAACGCCGGCGTGCCAACGGGCGGCGCAAGCTCGGCGACGAAGCAGGGCACGGAGACGCTGACTCGATCGACATGGACCGCCATGCTGCGCAAGGAAGGCGTCGAGGCGGCGCTCGAACAAGTCGCCAGCCGACACGAAATCCTGCAGCGGGTCGGCCATCCGGTGGATGATCTCACGGCGGTTGCCGTGCAAGTCAAGAGCTGAGGCGGCCTCTCCGCGGTGCTTTCCGGAGGGTCGCGGTGCTCAATCGTGCTCGGCACGCCCGGGGCCGCGAACACGCGGTAAGATGATCGTGTGACTTCGCGATCAACTTGCGAGAACCCTCGGATTGCGTGCGACGCGATGTGTGCCGGACTGGCACGTTGGCTGCGCGTCTTCGGTGTTGATTCGTCCTACCAGCCGGGGATCAAGGATGCCGATCTCGTTCATCACGCGCTGCGCGAGCATCGGGTGGTCGTCTCCGCGGACGGCAAGCTGTTCGAGCGAAGGGTCTTTGTGACCGACGAGCTGGCCGGCCTGCGGTTGCCGGTCGGCCTGCGGCTGTACGACCAGTTTGGTTATGTCGTCAAGGGGCTCGGTCTGCACGCCGACGCCGCCCGCTGCGCGTTGTGCAACGGCAAGCTTCTGCCCGTTCAACGCACTGAGGTGGCTGATGTCGTGCCGGCGCGTAGCTTGATTTGGGCGCGCGGATTTCAATGTTGCTCGGATTGCGGCCACACGTATTGGGAGGGAACGCACTGGCGGCGGATTCGCGCGGTTCGAGAGAGCATTCTGGGGGCGAAATTCGGCGCGGCACGGAATCCGCGCTGACGAAGCCCGCAACTGCAAGCCTTGCTGAGACCGGGACTTGTGGCGTGTTGGCGATAGCAGCGGACTGGCGGATCGGGGAACCCGAGATCGCCTGGGTGAGTGTTCAAGGTTGACGAGCGCCGTTGGCATCGACCACAATACCGTCATACGGCCCAGGGCACGAAATAGAGTAGCGGGAATGAAAACAGACACCATATATTGTACCGACGCTTGCGAGCAGCTTGAGCGAACTGATCCCGAATGGGTCGACCTGGTCTTCGCCGACCCGCCCTACAACATCGGTTACGTCTACGACAATTACCGAGACGACCTCAGCGACGAGAAATACGTGGAGTGGTCGCGGCGATGGATGTCCGCCTGCGCCCGGGCGCTCAAGCCAAACGGTTCCATCTACATCGCGATCGGCGACGATTTCGCGGCGGACCTGCGCATCATCGGGCGTGACATCGGGCTGCACCTGCGCAACTGGATCATCTGGCACTACACCTTCGGGCAGAACATGAAGAACAAGTTCTGCCGCTCGCACACGCACATCCTGTACTTCACCAAGCACCCGAGCGAGTTCACGTTCAACGACCGGCTGCTGCGCTTTCCCAGCGCCCGGCACACCGAGTACCAGGATCTGCGGGCCAATCCGCGCGGGCGGCTGCCTAATGACGTGTGGGACGAGTTCCCGCGCGTCTGCGGGACGTTCAAGGAGCGCGACGGCGTTCACGGCTGCCAGATGCCCGAAGCGCTGCTCATGCGCATCATCATGGCCAGCAGCAATCCGAAGGACGTTGTGCTCGACCCTTTCGTCGGCAGCGGCACGACCGCCATCGCCGCCCGCCGCCTCGGCCGGCAATACGTCGGCATCGATATTTCCGAGACCTACGTGGAGCTCGCGCGAAAGCGCCTGGCGCGGGTGGACCACGAAATCCGCAACGACGATCGCACCGATTCCTGGCCCGAGTTGCACACGGAGATGCTGTTTCAGCTCTACCGCGAGACCAAGGTCTCCCTGGAGAACCTCCTGCCCAACCAGGTCGCGCTGCGCGTTATCGCCGCCTCACTCAGCGAACGGACGGGCGTGACCTATGACGCCGCGGCCGTCGAGCGACGGCTGTTCGAGTTGTCGAAGGACAAACGCTTCCCGAAGCTTCCGAACGACACCCGTTTCAAGCCGTGCAAGCATGTGACCAGCGAAGGCAAGCGCTACACGCGCGTCACGCATCGCCTGCGCGCCCGCCGGCAGCCGAAAGGCTCGCAGAATGGAGACGTTCGCCAAGCGATGTAACACCGGCCGATAAGTCGGCGATGGAGCGCAAGTCCGTACACCCGCGTACACGCCGGCGGATCGTCGATGTTCTCGTCCCGCCCGGTTGAATGTCCGCCGTCGCGCCGCCGATAGCGTAGTTGGCGTAGTTGGCGTCGTGGGCAACTCTCGCCGTGGAATGTCCGTCTCCGCTCTTGCAGCCCGGCCCGCGACCTGCTTCAATTGGGCAGTTCAGGCGATGCCGCGCTGCGGCGCGCGCCGCTCGGGAAAGAGTTTCGTGCGACCGATTTTAATCGCGACACTGGTGCTGGGCTTCGTTGGTGTGGGGGGCGCGCCGATCGAAGCCTGGATGGGGCAGGCCTTCTATCCCACGCTCCTGCTGGTCCTGATCGTCGCAAGTTTGGGCATCCCCATTCCCGAGGACGTGCCGCTGATCGCGGCGGGCGTCCTGCTGAAGACCCACCCCGATGTCGGCACCTGGGCCGGAACACTTTTCATCGCCATGCTGGGGATCATGTCGGGCGACTTGGTGCTGTACTACGCCGGGAAAAAATGGGGCTCGGACGTCGTCACTCATCGCTTCGTGCGCTGGCTGATCACGCCGCGGCGATTCCGCAAGACCTCCGCCAGTTTTCGCCGCTACGGGATGTGGTATTGCTTTTTCGGGCGCTTCATCATGGGCGTGCGCTCGGTCATGTGCATCACCGCCGGGGCGACGCGGTTTCCCTACTGGAAGTTCTTTATCGCCGATTGTTGCGGGGCGCTGCTGTCGGTGCCGTTCTTCGTCTGGCTGGGTTACGTCTGTGCGGACATGATACCGACCCTCGAAGCGTACCTGACCGGCGTAAAGGGCGCACTGTTTCTCGCGGTGCTGCTCGTTGTGATCGGACTGGTGGTCACCTACAGAGTGCGCAGCTACCGCCGCGGGCGGGCCGAACTCGGCGAAAGCGGCGACTTTTCCGACAAGCCGCGCGCCGCGGCCGTCGAGCGCGCCCCCGCGCCGAAAGGCCCTTCCGTCGGGAAAGCGTTGCGCAACCGGGCCATTCAAGCGAAGACGTAGACCCTTCCTCCCTCCGGAATTCGGCGTACAGCGGCACTCTCGACCGGCTCACGTTTCGGCTGCTGCCGGCTCGCCGCCGACCGGCGTCGTGGACACCTGAATGCCGTTGTCGCTGCGCCGCAGATCCACGTGGCAGCGCCAATTCGGGTCGCTGTTGGGATAATCGGAGCGAAAGTGTACGCCGCGCGATTCGCAGCGCGTGGCCGCGGCGGTGGCGATGCACAGCGCGACGGTCAGGGCGTTCTGGGTTTGCCAGGCACTTGGATCGTCGAACACCTTGTCCATCACGTAGCGCGTCCAGAACTCGATGATCTCGATGGTCTCGCGCAGGCGGTCGCCCGAGCGTTCGATCGCCAGATTGCGCGACACGAGGCTGCGCAGACTGTTGAGCACGTCGCTGAGATCGAGCGCCGTGCGCGGGGAGGCGGGCAACAGGTGGCTGAGCGCCGGGGGGCGGTCGATGCGGTGGTTGGACGCGGCCCGCTCGGCGGCGCGGGCCCCCGCGCGGCGTCCGAACACGAGCCCTTCCAGGAGCGAGTTGCTCGCCAGCCGGTTGGCGCCGTGAAGGCCGGTCGACGCGACCTCTCCCGCCACGAGCAGACCTTCCAGATTGGTGCCGCCGTCCAGATCACTGGTCACGCCGCCGACCATGTAGTGCGCACTGGGGCGGACCGGGATCAAGTCGCGCTCCGGGTCGATATCAAAATCACGGCACAGCCGATCGAGGGTCGGGAAACGCCGCGCAAATTGCCCCGGCTCGAAATGGCGTACGTCGAGATAGACGTTGGGAATTCGATGTCGTTTCAGCTCGGAAGCGATCGCGCGGCTGACGATGTCGCGCGGGGCGAGCTCGGCCCGCTCGTCGTACTCGGACATGAACCGCTGTCCGTCGCGGTGGCACAGTTGCCCGCCTTCTCCGCGGACCGCCTCGCTGATCAAGGCCCGCGCGGCGCCCGCGACGTAGAGCGTGGTAGGGTGAAACTGCACCATCTCCATGTCGCGCAGCACGGCGCCGGCACGAAACGCGATCGCCAGCCCGTCGCCGGTCGCGACGGCGGGGTTGGTCGATTCGCGGTAGACCCGCCCGGCGCCTCCGGTGGCGAGCAGGGTGGTCGTGGCCCAAAACATCTGGTGCCCGTACTTGGGGTGAAACGTGACGGCACCGACGACGATCCCGTCGAGCGTGAGCAGGTCGATCACGAAGCAGTTCTCGAAGATGCGCACGCGCGGGTTGGCCGCCACGCGCTCGAGCAGGACGCGCGTGATCTCGCGGCCGGTCGCATCGCCGTGGGCGTGGATGATCCGGTTGGCGCCGTGCCCGCCCTCGCGGCCCAATGCCGGCTTGTCGCCTTCGAGATCAAACCGCGCGCCCCAGTCGCTTAACTCGCGGACGCACTCGGCCGCTGCGGCGACGACGCCGCGGACCACGTCCTCGCGCGCGAGTCCGCCGGCGGTCGCGATCGTGTCGTGGGCATGGTCGTCCGGGCTGTCGCCGCCGCCGCTCGCCGCCGCGATCCCGCCTTGGGCATAGGCGGTCGCCGACTGCCGCACGTCGTCCTTCGTGACGATCAGCACGTCGCAGTGTTCGGCCGCCTCGATCGCGGCCCGCAAACCCGCCACGCCCGAGCCGAGCACGAGCACGTCGCTGAACAGGTGCGGCAAACGATGATGTTCGAAGTTGCTCAGATAGCGGCGTCTGCCGAGGGCGGTGCTCATGATCACGACTTCAATGTTTGAACCGCCGTACTTCGCGATCGGTTACGAGCATGTTCATGCGGACGTCGTTCTCTTCGGCCGGAATGGACTCGACGACCTGGTCTTCCAACGCCAGTGCGCACGACACGGCGCGGAAGTCGCGGTGCGCCAGGAACCGGTCGTAAACGCCTCGTCCGCGCCCCAAGCGGTTTCCCCTCGTGTCGAAGCCGAGACCTGGAACGACGACCAGGTCGATATCCGAGACTGGGATCGGGATGCCTTCCAGCGGCTCGGGGATCCCCATCGAGCCGGGCTGCACGTCGCTGGTCAGGGAGTTGATCTCGATGGGCAACATGCGGCGCTGCTCCCAGGCCACGCGCGGGGCCAGGACGCGCTTGAGGTCGGCCCACGCCGCCAGCGCGATCTGGCTGGTGTCCACCTCATGGGCCGTGGACAGGTAGATCATGATGATCTCGGCCCGCTTGTATTCGGGCTGGGCGCACAGCAGCCGCGCCGCGGCCACGCTGCGACGGTGCAGCTCGTCGGGCGGGACCGCCGCCACTCGCTCGCGCAACTGCTGCCGAAGCTCCTGCTTGGTCACGTCACACTCGTCGGGTCGCCGGCCGGCCGCGCAGCGCGCTTCTGCGTCGCACACGACTCCATTGAGACAATTATATACTGCAACCCCTGGGTCGCCGTCCAGACGCCGGCGAGAACGATCGGCTAGAGCGGTTCGTCCATCTTCGCCGGTCGGGTGAGGCGCAGGGCGCGGTGTCCGCGAAACTGCCCGACCGAGGCGGCGAATTTGTTGTGCCCCTCGACCCGCAGGATGACGCCGCGCGAGATCGGTTTCTTGAGCGGCAGCAGGTTTCCAGGCTTGAGGGAGCGCAGCTCGCTGAGTTTGATGCGGGTCTCGCCCAGGTAGGCGCGCAGCTCGACCTTTGATTTGTGCAAGCAGCGCATCAGGCGTTTCCGCTGCAAGTCGGAGGTGGCCTTGCGCTTGTATCCGAACCACGATTGGGTGGTCAGCTTGCCCAGCACCGACTCGATCGTATTGAACGGGATGCACATGCTCATGGTGCCGGCGCATTTCCCCATCTTGATCTCGAAGGTGATGAAGACGACGACCTCGGTGGGGGCGACAATATGGACCAACTGCGGATTGCTCTCGGTGGCGACCATTTCGAACTTGGCGTCGACCAGGTTTCGCCAGACGTCGGAAAGGTGATCGAGCGCGCGGGAGATCAGCCGCTGGACCAGCCGCCACTCGATCGAAGTAAGCGGCCGCTGCGGGATGAACATCTCGGCGTTATTTCCGCCCAGCAGGCGTTCGATGATCGGATACGCGATCAGCGGGCTGAGCTCGAGGCACATTTGGCCTTCCAGGGGCGGGGCCCGGAGGATCACGAAGCAAGTCGGGTTGGGCAGCGAGTGAATGAATTCGCTGTAGGTGAGCTGCTCGACGCCGACCACGCGCATCTCGATGATCGTCCGCAGAAAGCCGGAGAGCGTGACGCCGAAATTGCGCGCGAACCCGTCGTGAATGGACGCCAGCGAGCGGATGTGGTCCTTGCTGACGCGCTCGGGCCGCTTGAAATCGTAGGTGCTAACCGGCAGGTTGGATTGGGCCGACGGTTTTGGGGTCGCGGCCGGAGTCGCCTCGGCGGGGTTCACCGCCTCGTCGCCGTCATCGACCGCCGCCAAGAGGGCGTCGATTTCACTCTGATCTAGAACGTCGGACATTGGCGGAGGCCATTTTTCGACTGGAGTCGTGCGGCACGACTCGCACTTCGAGATCCGTGCCTGGGACCTTTCAAGGGCAGTATCGGAGCGCGGCCGGTGCCGGCTTGAGGTTCCCACGCCCGAGCGATCACTCTTAATCCGGCACCGAGGCGAAATGGTTGCGGTTAGCCGACGGATGTCGCTCCGCACCCGAGTAAGCACATGATCTGCTCTTGAACCGCTTTCGAAGCACAATATCTTAGGGGTTCGTTCCAGGAGCCGCCCATTCCGGACGATTCGCGTGGAATCCCCACCTTGCTGCACCCGAGACGTGCCGAATGGTGTCTCTCCGATGTCGCGCAATTTGTCTGTAGGCGCGAGCGTGGGCCTCGCCGTTCGATTTGGCGCGGCGGCGTCGAATCGGCGGGGCCTTTTGCGGAACCGACGATCTTCCGCGCCCCATTGGCTTGACGGCGCGCGGCGAGCGACTGTACGATGTTACGCTTGCGGTCTTTCAACGCCGCACGCTTTTTTGAATCGACAGGTTTGCAAGTGTTTCGAAGTTCGGAAGCGTCCGCCTGGTGCGGGGGTTTCGGTGGTCTGAATCGTGAGGAGGTGACGTTTGCCATCGCCGCTAGTCCGCGAATTGCTGGATGCGGGCATTCATTTCGGGCACCACTGCAGCCGGTGGAACCCCAAAATGTCGCCGTACATCTACGGCCGGCGAAACTCGATCCATATTGTGGATATCCGCGAGACGCTGCGGGGTCTGCTACGGGCACGGAAGTTCCTGTCTCGCCTGGTGGCCGGGGGAGGGGAAGTGCTGTTCGTCGGGACGAAGCGTCAGGCGCGCGAGACGATTCAGAGGCAGGCGGAACGCTGCGGCATGCACTACGTCATCGAACGTTGGCTGGGGGGGACACTGACCAACTTTCGCACGATTCGATCGCGTTTGCAGAGGCTCGAGGAGCTCGAGGCACTGGTCGGCACCCCGCAATGGGAGACCGGCTACTCGAAGAAAATGAAGTCCACGCTGACGCGCGAGCGGCGCAAGATCAAGCGCAACCTGGAAGGCATCCGCAAGATGGAGCGCCTGCCCGGCGCGCTGGTCGTGATCGACGTCCGTAAGGAAGTCAACGCCTTGCGCGAGGCGCGCAACGTCGGCATTCCCACCGTCTGCCTGGTCGATACCGATAGCGATCCCGATTACACCAGCATCGCCATTCCAGGCAACGACGACGGGATGCGCGGCATCGAGTTGGTTTTGGGGCTGCTGGCAGACGCGGTCGAGGAAGGCCGGCGGGCCCGGCCCGCGGCCGAGCCCCAAACCGAGCCGCTCGACTCCGTGGCCCCCGGCGCTGCCCGCCGGCGCAAGCGTCGCACAACCACCGGAAGCCTGGCCGAGCCGCTAGCCGTCGAAGAAGCGGAGGTGATCGCGAGCGAGCCCGCGCGCGAGGCGCCCGTTCCCACTCCGCAATCGGTCCCCTCGGCAGACAGCGACCTCCCGGACGCGGCGGCAGTCGCCGGCGAGCCGGAGTCGAAGCAGGCCTGAGTTCGGTCCCGACGTATCTCTCAGATTCAGATTCGCCCGCTCGGCGTCGCAGCGCCCAAGTTCGACTATGCGGGCGGTTGGAGGATTGCAACGATGACGATTACCGCGGCGATGGTGAAGGAATTGCGGGAGAAAACCGGTCTGCCCATGATGGATTGCAAAAAGGCCCTCCAGGAAGCCGAAGGCGACACGGAAGCGGCGATCGAAATCCTGCGCAAGAAGGGCATCGGCAAGATCGAGAAAATGAGCGGGCGCGAGACCTCGCAGGGCCGCGTGGCCTGTCATACCAACGCCGACAACGGCCGCATCGGCATCGTCGAGCTGCGCTGCGAGACGGCGCCGGTCGCGGCGACCGACGATTTCATCGCGCTCGCGCAGAAGATCGCGGCGCAGGCCGCGTCGCTGGAAACACCCACCACCGAGTCGGTCCTGGAACTGGCGCTGCCGGACGACGCGACGAAAAAGACGTCCGACGCGATTCACGACGTTTTCAATCGCCTGCGCGAGAACATCCAGGTCGCCCGGGTCGCATCGTTCGCCGGACATGTGGGGCACTACATTCATCACAACGGTCAGGTCGGTGTGCTGGTCGAATTCAGCGGCGAGTGCCCGGAGGAAACCAAGATCGACATTTGCATGCACGTAACGGCGATGAACCCGCCCTACACGCAACGGGCCGACGTGCCCGCGGACCAGGTCGAGCGGCAACGCGCCGAGTCCACCGAAGGCGCCCAGGGCAAACCCGCCGAGATCGTCGAGAAGATCGTGACCGGCAAGCTCAATCGCTGGTACGGCAACATCGTGCTGGTCGATCAGCCGTTCGTCAAAGAGGAAAAAAAGTCCGTCGGACAAGTCCTGAACGCAGTCACTCCAGGTCTGACCGTTTCACGCTTCGCGCGTTTCGCCGTTGGTGACCGATAGTCCGGGTTCTTATTCGACGCGGTGCCGACCGCCGCGCCGGGGGCTCGGACGCGCGTTCGCCCGCGCAAGGCCTGCGCAGCAGGGGGCCTCTGCACCGTGTTCGCTCAGGCCGCCCCCATCGCAACGACGATAAGACCCCTGAAAAGCAAGGCTCGCACGACCCGATTGTCTGCCACGGATGGCAGCGTCCCTTGACGCGCGAGCGGGCGCCGATCGAGCTCGATGCTCCAAGGTCGGATCTCTCGGAACGGACACGGACGGCCGATCCGAAGTGTCAGCCCCTCGCCGCCAAGGACTTTTCCTCTCCTCTCATCGCAGCGCTGCTGCGGCACTTCGTTCGCGGCGACCCGAACGGCCGGTCGGTGCAAGATGCAACCGCCAACTTTCCGAACCCCACAGCCGATCCTATAATGGCCACCCGCAATCGACGTTGACTCGTGCAAGTCGCGCCCGCGGGATTCGGTGATCCACCGTGGCGGCGCCCGATCGACTCGGCGCGGAATCGATCGGCCCGGCCCGCGGCCAACGCTCGATTGAGCCGCGAATCGAGAGCAGAATGAACGCGCACGATCTCGTGAAAGACCAGCGTACGCTCGACGCCCGTTGCCGCGCGTGGCGTGAGCTGGGGGTCTTCGCGTTCGATACCGAGTTTATTCGCGACAACACCTACGACGCCGCTTTGTGCCTGGTGCAGGTCGGCGCGGGCGGTGAGGTGGTGTTGATCGACCCCACCGACGACCTGGACCTGGGCGTGTTCTGGGAGCTGGTCTGCGACGAAAATATCACGACGATCATCCACGCGGGCAAAGAGGACTTCGAGCTGTGTCTGCGCGCTACGGGCCGGCCACCGCGGAACGTCTTCGACGTGCAGATCGCGGCCGGATTCGTGGGCTACAGCTATCCGTTGAGCTTGTCGCGCCTGGTGGACCAGGTGTTGCACCGGCGGGTCGCGAAAGGGCAGACGCTGACGGACTGGGCCCGCCGCCCGCTGACCGCCGAACAAATCCGCTACGCCATCGACGACGTGACCCACCTCTGCGCCGTGTACGAGAAGCTGAGCGCGCGGCTGAAACGCCGCCGGCGACTAAGCTGGGTGGCCGAGGAATTTCGGCGGTTTGAGGACGCGCATTTTTACGCGCCGCCCGCGCCGGAGCGTGTGGCCAAGCTGAAGGGGACCAAGCGGCTGGACGGATTGGGGCTGGTAGTGATCGGGGTGTTGATCGAGTGGCGCCATCGTTGGGCCCGGGAGCGCAACCGGCCGATTCGGGCGTTGATGCGCGATGACGTGCTAGTCGAGATCGCGCGCCGTCGGCCCAAACGCGCCGCCGATCTCGCCGTGCTGCGCGGGTTCCCGCAGTCGCGCAATTCCAAGGTCGTCAAGGAACTGCTGACGGTCATCGAGCAAGCATGCCAGACGCCGAAGAGCGAATGGCCCGAGCCGCACCGCCCGCGCGAAGAGTCGCCCATGACCAAGGCCACGCTCGACATCCTCTCCGCCGTGACGCGGGCGCTCTGCTACGAACACGGCGTCAGCCATGACTTGCTCGGGGGGGCCCGGCGGCTGCGCGAGCTGCTCGACTACCACCGCAACAACAACACCGAGCGCCCGGCGCTGCTGACCGGCTGGCGCGAGAAGTTCGCCGGCCGGCGGCTCATCGCGCTACTCGAGGGCCGCAGCGAGGTCCACTTGTCCGGCTGGCCGCGGGACACGCGCCTGGAAATCGTCACGCACGCCGAGGCGCCGCAAGACGGCGAGGCCGAGAGCTGATTCCTGACCCGGCCGGCTCCGATCGCGGGCGCCGGCTATTCCCCCGAATCCGCCCCGGCTCTTCGGTAGGCGCCGGACTTGCCCCCGCTCTTTTCTTCCAGGCGAATCGGGCCGATCGTGATGTCCTTGCTGAGCGACTTGCACATATCGTAGATCGTAAGTGCGGCCACGCCGGCGGCGACGAGGGCCTCCATCTCGACCCCCGTTTTGGCCTCGACGCGGGCCTCGGCGCGGATATGCAGCGCGTCGGGCGGTCGGAGGTCAATCTGTACATCGATAAAGTCGGGCGACAAGCCGTGGCAGAGCGGGATCAAATCAGGCGTCTTCTTAGCCGCCTGGATGCCCGCGAGCTTGGCGGTCGCGAACACGTCGCCCTTGGCCATCCCGGGCCCGGTGAGCTGATCGAAGACACGCGTGCCGACCCACACCTGCGCCGAGGCGATCGCTTTGCGCATCGTCGCGCTCTTGGCTGAGACGTCGACCATGCGGACGCGCCCCTCCCGATCGACGTGACTCAGCCGCCGGTCGTCGGGTCGGCTCATCGGGCACTCCGATCAGAATCCATGCCCCGCAACACGCGTTCGGGCCAGGCAAAGTTCGAGAAGATCCCGCCGGTCTGCACGAACACCACCGGGTGCTCGCGGCCCCAACGACCTTCGCGAACCGCGTCGAGCACGGCGCAAAACGCCTTGGCGGTGTAGACCGGGTCGAGCACGATGCCCTCCGCGCGGGCTACGTGCTGGAGCGTCGCAATCGCGGCCGGAGTGGGAATGCCGTAGCCGGCGCCCACGTAACCATCGATAAATTGCAGACGGGACTCGTCGAGCTCGATCGGTAGCTGAAAGCTCTCGATCGCCTCGCGACACAGTCGGCTCACGACCCGCTTGTGATACGGGATGTCGTCGCTCACCGGCACCGCCCAGAGCGTTACGTGCTCCAGGCCGTGCAGCAGCAGCCCGAGCAACAGGCCCGCACACGTCCCGCCCGACGAGATCGGAACCACCAGATCGCAGCGCTCGATGTCCACGGCCCGCAGTTGCTCGGCCAGTTCGGCGGCGGCGCGGATGTAGCCCCAACAGCCGAGCGGCTCCGAGGCCCCCATCGGCGTGTAGCGCGGATTGCGGCCCGTCGCGATCAGCTCGGCCAGGACGTCGTTGACGATTTGATCGTGGTCGGCGTCGAACCGCACGCGCGAATAGGAGCGCGTCTCGGCGCCGAACAGCACGTCGAGCAGGTGATTGCCCTGCGGGACGCCGTCCGCCTCGGGGCGAAACAGCAGCAGCGCCTTGAGACCGGCCTTGGCGCAGGCGGCGGCGGTGGCGCGACAGTGATTCGACTGGCTCGTGCCCTCGGTCACGATGGTGTCCTGGCCGGCGAAGCAAGCGTCGGCGAGGATGTACTCGAGCTTGCGGATCTTGTTGCCTGAGACCTCGAGCCCGGTCAGGTCGTCGCGCTTCATCCAGATTCGCGCGCCGTCGAGCTCTTCGTTGAGGCGCGAAAGCTGGACCAGGGGTGTCGGGAGCTGAGCGAGTTGAATGCGATCGGGTTCGGGTGCCATGCGCCGCCTTTCGTTGCGTGTCGCGCCCTACTGTAACGCCGTCGCTGGAATCGCAAAACCGCCCGGTTCCACGCGGGTGCGTCGCGGAAAGCGGGCCGCTACAATTCCGCCTGGTCACGATCGTCCATTGGGTGAGCCGTCGGAGCCGTCGCGGGATGAATCCTGTCAGGTCGGTCGCATGGAACGTGTCCGCCGGGGTGTTGGCCGGCCTTTTCGTCATCGGGTCGGTCGGATGCGTGACGCTGGACGGGCGGCGGTCCGTCGAGCCGACACCGGACGCGGCCGTGAATCACTACGTCGAATCGGCTCGCAGCGAGCTTCGCGCCCGCGCCGATCTCCGCACTCGAGCGCGGACCGAACGTCTCGTCCTCAACGAGTCATTGCGGCCCCGCGGTCCGGCCTCCGCCGGCTCAACGAGCGCGGCGGCGACCTTCCAAGCCGTTCCCACGCTCGGCATGTATTCCGAGCCGAGTGCTCTTGGTGGATCGCAGCCGACCACCGTGCCGGCGGTGACGCTGCCCGCGAGTTATTGGAGCGAGGACATTTGGCACCAGATGGGCGACGAGTTTCTGTCATTTACGCAGCGCGATTTTTGGCGCGGCTTCAAGACGTCCTTCTGGGACGTGGAAAACGCGCTGGCGCTCACCGCCACGATGGTCGCCAGTATCTCCGTTCGCGAAAGCGGAGTCGACGACGCCGTTCGCCGGCGCATCCGCGGGCATCGCCGACTTGGCGACTTCGATGAGCCCCTTCAGATCCTGGGGAACCCGGGCACGCACATCGCGGCCGCGGGTCTCTTGTGGCTCGGCAGCACGCTCGCCGAAGATCCGAAGCAGCACGAGGTCTCCAAGACGCTGGCCCAGGCCCTAGCGGTCAACGGCGTGACCACGCTGGCGTTGAAGACGGCCGCCAACACGCGCTCGCCGGACGGCGAACGCTATGCCTGGCCGAGCGGGCACACGTCGAGTGCCTTCACGACGGCGGCGGTGCTGAACGAGTCTTACGGGCCGTGGGTGGGCGTGCCGTCGTTGGCCCTGGCGGGCCTGGTCGGGTATCAGCGGCTGGACTCGCGGTCGCACGATTTTTCCGATGTCGTCTTCGGCGCCGTGCTGGGCTATGTCATCGGTTCTTCGATCGCCCGCGACAACAAGGCGGCCTTCCCCGAAATCTTCGGGATGCAGCTCGTCCCGTTCGCCGACCCGCAGACCGGTGCGTCGGGGTTTGTGTTGATGGGGAGCATTCGCTAGCGCAGCGAGTCGAAAGGAGCGCCGTGCGTGCAACGGTTCAGCGGGTGCAAAGTGCCAAGGTCGTTGTCGACGATTCAACCGTTGGCCGGATCGACGGCGGCTTGCTCGTCTACGCCGCCGCCGCGCCCGATGACGGTGCGGAGGACGTGGACTACATCGCTGACAAGGTGGCGCATCTGCGCATTTTCAACGACCAAGCCCACAAGATGAACCTCGACGTGGGTCGGGCGGGTGGCGCCGTGTTGCTGATCAGCGCATTTGCTCTCTACGCCGACGCCCGTCGCGGGCGCCGGCCCTCGTTCGAGAGCGCCGCCCGCGGAGACATCGCCGAACCACTGATCGAACAACTCGCCGACGGGATTCGCCGTCACGGCCTGACCGTGGCAACCGGACGATTTGCGGCGACCATGCAGGTGGAATCGGTCAACGACGGGCCGATCTGCATTCTGCTCGATTCTCGCCGAGGCTTCTGAGCTCGGGGCGGCGCGGGTCGGCCCAGGGGAGGGATGTGGCTGCCGCTTACTTTCAGATGCCGAGCGGTTCGGAGCCCGTCCGCTCGCGCACCGAATCGGAACCCGTGGGTCTACCGGCCCGGCCGGTCGGCACGATAGAATACGAACATGCCTAACCGTGCGGTCGTCTTGACGATTTCCGACTCACGCAGCGCCGGCTCGGCCGAAGACCGCAGCGGGCCGGCGATCATCGAACAGTTGCCGAGCCTCGATTCGGTTCTGGTCCATCGCGAGATCGTCCCCGACGACCCGGACCGCATTCGCGACGCGGTCAAGACCTGGATCGGCCGCTGCGAGATCATCTTCACGACCGGCGGCACCGGCGTCGCGGCCCGCGATGTCACGCCCGAGGCGATTCGGCCCCTGATCGAGCGTGAGCTGCCCGGCTTCGGCGAGGCCATGCGTATGCGCGCCTTCGAGAAGACGCCTCTATCGGTCGTCTCGCGCGGCGGCGCAGGCGTTGCGAACAATACGCTGATGGTCTGGCTGCCGGGCTCACCCGGCGCGGCGACGGAGTGCATCGAGTGGCTCGCGCCGGCGATTCGGCATGTCGCGGCGTTCCTGCGCGGCGACACACCCCATTGAATAACGGTGTGCGGGCGGGCACCACGTGGGGCGGGCGGGTGGACTACGGACAGCCGCCTCCGCCGAGGCATTGGAAGAAGAGGTCGATATCACCGCCGTCGAAGCGGCCGTCGTTATTCATGTCGCCGAGCAGTGGGTCGCAGTTCGGAAACCGCGCAGCGTAGGCGGGCGGGTCGCCTAAGGCGAGAAAGAAGGGGTCGATGTCCGCTCCGTTAAAGACGCCGTCGCAATTGAGATCGCCCGGCGGGTTGGCGGGAGGAAGGTCGAGTGCCCAGAGTTCGTTGCCGGTCGCGGTGTCCGAGGCCGAGAAGAACAGCCGGTTTCCCACGACCGTCAGGTTGGACGGGTTGGCGGCGTCCGGCCCGGCCTCGATCTGAACCGTTCCTTCGGTTGTGCCGTCGCTCTTCCAGAGCGTCTGGCCGCCGAAATAGTCGAAAATGGTGAAGTACAGCGTGCCGTAGGCGTCCGTGAAGTTCCCGATGCTGCTGAAGGGGCTGCTGGGGGGGATCGACATGTGCTTGATGAGCGTGGTGCCGCCGGCAGTGCCGTTGCTGATCCAGAGTTTATATCCGGTTGCCGATAAACCCGTCAAAAAGAAGAGCCGGTTCCCGACTCGCTTAAGATTGTAGCCGAGTTCTTCACCCAGATCGGTAACGAGAACGGTCCCTGCCGCGGTTCCGTCCGTCTTCCAAAGCGTAGGGCCGCGAATGGGGTCCAGCCCAAAGAACAACAGCTCATTACCGAGGCGGACAGACATCGGGAATATGCCGAAGAAGTAGAGGCCGTCATCCGGGCCGGGTGCCAGATCGGTCACGAGGCTGGTCCCTTGTGGTGTGCCATTGCTTCTCCAAAGCTCGCGGCCGTGAACATCGTCGTCCGCGAAAAAAAGTAAGGTGCCCTTGAGCTCAACCAAATCAGATGGGTTGGAGCTCGCGAAGCCTTGCCTGACGTCTTTGACCAAGACGGTGCCCTGCGGCGTGCCGTCGGTGCGCCAGAGTTCAATACCGGTGAAATCCTCGCGGGCACTAAAAAAGACCAGATTGTCGACAACTGTGAAGTCGGCGGGTCTCGAGTCGGAAGAGCCCGCGCGGATGTCCCTCAGAAGTAACGTACCCGTGGGCGTCCCATCGCTGATCCACGGCTCATCGCCGTTGATCGGATCCGAGCCGACGAAAACCAGGGAGTTGTTGAACGCATGTAGCGAGGCGAGGGATCCCGCGCCGCCGGTCGACATTTCCTTCACGAGCACGGTGCCCTCCGGCGTTCCATCGGTACGGAACAAACCCTCCGTGTCCAGCGTAACCCAATGGTCGAAGTACAAAACGTCATTGAGGACGATCATGGACGAAGTCGCCGATTGGCGACCAGGCCCGGGAAAGACGTCGAGAAAAAGGTTCGTCCCGGATGGCGTGCCGTCGCTGCGCCAGAGCTCGTCGCCGTTCATGGCATCGTTCGCGACCAGGTATAGCACCCCGCCGAAGTCCGTGAGGACGTGCGGCGCGGATGAGTCGGTTCCCGGTCGAATCTCAGTCAGGAGTCGCGTGCCCGTACCGGTTCCGTCGCTCACCCAAAGCTCGCTGCCGTGCGTGCCGTCGTCGGCGCCGAAGAACACAAGACCAGCGGCCATGGTTCCCAGGATCGGTTCGGAGGAGGGGCTGCCGGGATTGATGTCGTGAAGCCGGCGCGTGCCGGCAGTAGTCCCGTCACTAACCCAAACCTCGTCTCCGCTCGTGCCATCGTTCGCGACAAAATACAGCTCGTTGCCAAGTACGACCAAATCATGTGGATTGGAGCTCGTAATCGGGTTGATGTCCCGCACGAGCTGGGTTCCGCTCGCCGTCCCGTCGCTGCGCCACAAATCGTTGCCTGCGTTGGCGGGAGCGGCGGAAAAGAACACGCTGCCATTCATGTGGGTTATGTGTTCGGGTTGGGAGCTGGCTGGGCCGGCGGCGATGTCCGCCACCATTACCGTCCCGGGTTCCGTGCCATCGGATTTCCATAGCTCGATGCCACGGACGCCGTCCGACGCGGCAAAAAACAGCGTTGCACCGGCGGCTTCCAGGTCATGCGGAACCGAACCGCCCGTTGACGGAACGATGTCCCGGACCAGGGCTGTGCCCGACGGTGTACCGTCGCTCTTCCATAGCTCCGAGCCGTACGTACTCTCGGTACACTGGAAGAAGAGCACGGAATTCACGGCCGTCATCTCAGCGATCCCGCTCCCCGCCGGGCCCGGTTCGATATCCGCGACCATGACGGTGCCCTCCTGCGTGCCGTCACTTTTCCAAAGCTCACGACCGTTTGTTCCGTCATCGGCAGTGAAAAAGAGAGTGCCACCGACATTCGCCAAGTTCATCGGATTGCCCGAAGCTCCTCCGACTTGGGTATCCTTGACCAGGTAGGCCGTCCGCGTCCGAGTGTCATAGGCCAGGAGTTCGACGCCTAGCCTGGAGAACGAAGCCACAAAGAACACGACCGGTCCGACGCGCTCCAGTTCGCTGATCAAGCCGAGATTATTTCCCGGCGGGATCGTCACCCTGTTCGTACCCTGCGCGGTGCCGTCGCTTGTCCAGAGGCCGCCGACCCTCTGCGTCGTAAAAACAAGCGTGTCTGTGACGGCAGTCAGGTTCTCAGGCCACGAGAAACGCGGGTGCCACGGGCCGACAAATCGGTCCACTACCAATGCGGTGCCCGCGGCAGTACCGTCGCTGCGCCAGAGCTCGACGCCGAATCGTTCCGTCATCGCGACGAAGTAGGCCACGCCGTTCATCGTCACAAGATTTCGGGGACCCGAAGATGCCGGAGTTGTGTTGATGTCCGCGACCAGATACGGCGCATCGGCACGCGCTACGGGTTCCGTTGCCATTCCGAGAGCGCCGAGCGCCGCCGCCCAAAGGACGGTGAGCTCCCGGCCGAGCCATGCGCGTCGAGACACTCTGCGTGGCATGATCGGCGCCGATCTGTCATTCATGGTTCCATTCCTCCGCCGGCTGCCGCGCTAAGATAGGCCTTCGCGAGTACATTCCGCGATCGTGCAACCTGGAAGTGCATTATAGCGAATCGGAATCGATGTGCGGCGATTGATCTGAAATCCGGTCCCGCCCGACCTCGTCAGGCCATTCGGATTCCGAGGGCGTCCGTTGTGAACAGGGCCTCAAACTGGAAACCGGCGGCCTCCACGTTTGCCCGCCCGCCCTCCAGCCGATCGATCACGACCACCACCCGATCGACCGTCGCGCCGGCGTCCGTCAGCGTCTTCATGGCCTCGATCGACTGCCCGCCCGAGGTCGCGATGTCCTCGACCAGCAGCACCCGTTCACCCGGCTCGAGCGTGCCCTCGATCAGTTTGCCGGTGCCGTAGTCGGCCTTCTTGGCGTTGCGGACGATCACGAAAGGCTTGTCGGTCTCGAGCGACGTGGCGGCCGCGAGCGCGATGCCGCCCAGCTCGGCGCCGGCGATGCGGTCGATCTCGTCGGTGACGAACCGCGCGAAGCGTTTCGCCAACTCGCGCAGCAGCTCGGGCCGCGTCTCGAACAGGTATTTGTCCAGGTAGTACTTGCTCTTGCGCCCGGAGCGCAGCGTGAAATCGCCTTCGAGATAGGCGGCGGCGCGCAGGGCCTCAGCGAGTTGCGGGTCGGTCATTTCCGCTCCGTTGAAGACGGTTTGGCGCGGCGCGACTTGCGGGCCGGCCGCTCGGTTCGGGTTGGTCCGCGATCGGCGGCGCGCGGCTCGTTAGCGACGCCGAGCGAGCGGGCCAGCTTGCCCATGCCGTCGCTGCCGTAGTGCAGGGCCAGATCGAACAGGGCTCCCATCGTGGTGAGAAAGCTATGCAGCTCGTCCAGCCGTCGGCGCAGGGCGCGAACCTGCTCGGGGTCGATGTCCTCCTGCGAGGCGGTTTTGGGCGCGGACACGATCTCGCGGCAGTGCTCGACGGTCTCGAGGATGGGCTCGATCTCGCGGCGTCGTCGTTCACGCAAAATGGTCTCGAACATGTGCCAGATGTCGGTGTCGGCCTGGAAGTACTCCTTGCGGTCGCCGAGCTTGTGCGTGCGGCGGATGAGGCCCCAATCGACGAGTGCGCGCAGGTTCATGCTGGCGTTTCCGCGGGAGATTTTGAGCTGCATCATGAAGTCGTCGGTGCAAAGCGGCTCCTGGGTGACGAAGAGCAGCGCGTGAATCTCGGCCATGGTACGGTTAATGCCCCAGTAGCCGCCCATCTCGCCCCAGCGGCGAACGAAAAGGGCTTTGGCTTGCTCGAGTGCGTTGGGCATGTTTTGATCCGCAATTGTTTCGAGATATTCTGAAATATAAGCGCATCAGGCGTCCATGCAAGCGCGTTCTACGGGGAAATGGGCCCGCCCGCTTTTCGCGACCTGACCGATTCCCACGGCTTGCCGCGCGGCCGGCCGGGATTGTTCTTCGAGGCCGATTCGGCCCACCCGACCGCCGATTCGCGGGCTCGCCGGGCCCGGCGCGGCGGCTTGCTTTTGGCCCACGGCGCGGGCATACTGGGGCCGCGAACGGGCCGTCGAGTTATCATTTCGCACACGCTGGGCGAGAATGGGCGTGGTTGGCAGGCCCCGAAGCCGTACGCCGCGCCGCGCCTACTAGGGGGCTCGGACGTCGCGGTGCGAGCTGGTGGACGTAGCGACTTGACGAAGGAGCGTGAGCCCATGGATGCGAGAAGACGTCTCGGTCTTCTGCTGCCATGCCTTTTGGTGATGGCGGTCGGGTGCGGCCGGTACACAATCGTCTTTGAAGTGCAGGAGGTCATCAATACGGACGCCAACAATCCGAATGACGATACGACGTCCAAAATGCTCGAGGTCGACATCGTCTGTATCACGCCCAAGGACGCCGAGGAGCACCCTGGAATCGTCAACGAGACGATGCGTGCCGACGCCTGGTTTCACGCCCGTGACACGAGTGACGCCAAGATTGGGACGATCAGCTCCAAACGGATTTACGCATTGCGCCGCGGCAATCTGGGTGACAAGCGTGATACCAAGGTCGGTGAACCGCTGTTGTCGGGTCGCGATTTGCCGCGGGAGCACTCCAGAAAGATCGCGGTGCAGATCGTACATCCCAAAGCGTCGGCCGCGAACGCAAGAATCGTCATCTATGGGCGCTTTCATGCCGGCAACGCGGTGTCGAAGGTGCCGCCGCTCGTGATCGACCCGCCGGCCTGGGGCAAGATCATCCACATCAAGGTCGGGCGGACGAACTTGATACCGGCTTCGACGGAATAGCCGCACGTTTGCTCGATCCGAACAAACGTCGGCCTGCCGGCGACCGGCACGATTTCGGGCGAGGCCCCCCGGGGCCGCGGCACGTGCCATGAGTGCGGCGGCGGCGGTAGAATGTAGAATAATGCGGTAGCGCCGGGCGCGGCGAGATGGACGAGTGCCGCGGCATCGGGCCGCGTGGAACAGGACGATCGAATGCAATTTTGGCCCGAGATTCACTGGCACGAGGGACAGTTCCTGCGACCGCACCATTTGCAGGCCGCGTTTCGGCAGGCCGACACGATTCGCAGCGCGTCCATTCACGCGATCCATCCCTACGCCTGGGGCTTCTTGCACATGGACTTGGCCGCGGGCGCGGTGGAAAACAACATCCTCGAGATTCGCGCGTGCGAAGTGCGGCTGCGGGACGGGACGCACGTGAAAGTCCCGGAGAATTGCTCGCTCGATCCACGCGATTTCAAGGAAGTCTTCGACAGCGCCTCCGGTGCCTTGGATGTGTTCTTCGGCGTGCCCGAGGTGCAGGCCGTACGCCCTAATGTGCAGGTTCCGGGAGAAGAACTCGACGGCCGAAATCCGCGCTACACCATCGACCTCTCGGAACGCTACGACGAAAACACCGGCGACAACCCCCAGTCGATCGAGGTGCGCCGGCTACGCGGGGCGATTTTCCTCGGGGACGAGGACCGCACCGGCTTCGAATGCGTGCGGCTCGGCATGATCGAACGCACCGCCGCCGGCCCGGCGCTCGTTAAGAACAGCATTCCGCCCCTGCTGCAACTGCGCGGCTGGGGTCCGCTCTGCAATGCCGCCGACATGATCTGGAACGACATTCGGGCCCGCTGCGAGCAGCTCGGGGCCGACGCCTCGCAGCGGGCGTTGACCTTCGCGACCGGCTCGTCCGGCGATATCGAGCAATTGGTCAAGCTCAACGCGCTCAACGAGCTGACGGTGCGCTTCGCCGCCGTCGCGACTTCGCCCGAGCTGCACCCCCACGTGCTCTACATGTTGTTGTGCGACGGCATCGGCAAGCTCTCGCTTTGGGACGACGCCCGCCGCCCGCGCGAGCTCCCGCCTTACGACCACGACAACTGCGGCCCGGTTTTCGAGGAGCTGTTCAAGTACCTGCGGGCGCTGATCAACGCGCTGCTGCCGCGCGACTACATCGAACGGCCGTTCGAGCAGAAGGACAACGGGTTCGGCGTGGTTCTGGACTACGAATGGTTCACGCCGAACCACGAGTTGTTTCTCGGCATCCGCGGCGCGATGCAGGTCGAGGAGGTGCTCTCGCTGTTTCAATCGATCAACTTCAAGCTGGCCTCGCCGCGCGACGCCCCGGAGGTCTATCGCCGCAGACTGCCGGGGCTCGAGTTCAAGGGCGCGGGATCGGTCGCCAACCTGCCCAAGAGTAACGACCAGCACTATTTTCGCATCTCGCGCACGCCGCCGTATTGGGAGCATTGCGAACGCGAGCGCGGTATTTTCATCAGCATGCCGCCGCAGGACCTGGCCAAGCTGTCGCCGTTGAAGCTGTCGCTGTTTGTCGTGAAAATTCGCGGGTAGCCGGAGGAAGAGCCCTTGGCGTTGACGGTTTACGACCTGGCCGTTGAGGTAATCTTATATCTCGTCGCGTTCCAGCGGCGTGTCGAGGACGGCGAGATGGTCGTCTATGAGGACACGCGGGCCGAAGTGCTCTCGCTGCTGAACGAGCTGGACCAGAAGAGCCACGGCGAGCCGGGGCTGTGGGACAACTGGACCAAGGCCCGCAACCCGTTGGTCTACCTGATCGACGAGATCATGATCCTGAACTGCGAGTGGCCGCACAAACAGGACTGGGCCAACGACTGCCTCGAGGTCGCGCTGCTGGGGCACCCGTCGGCGCTGGGCGGCGACAGCTTCTACACCGAGTGCGATGAGGCCCTGCACGAGCTCGAGCTGGCCGAGCGGCACGAGCGGCACGACTCCCAGGCCAAGGTCGAGATCGTAATGGTCTACTATGTCGGGCTTCAGACCGGCTTCAAGGGCCGCTACGCGCTCGATCTCGACGCCTGGCGCGAGCACAAGGGGCACGTGTTCTCGAAGCTCCCTTCGTATGCGCAGACGCGCACGAAGGAGCTCTTCCCCGAGACCGACGACCACACCGTCGTGATGGACCCCAATTACGAGCCGGTCATGCGGCTGCTATACGTGTTCTTGTTCTTCTTGGGGCTGACCGCGGTCTATCTCGTCGCAACCTGGGCCTCTTGGGATCAGATGGTCAACGATCTCGACGCGGCCGCTGAGAACGCTGCGGTGGCCACCTCACAGCCCAGCGAGCAGATGGGCGACGAGTAGGGTTCGGGCCGCTGATGATGTAGGAAAGAACGCAAGCGGCGGGATCGATGGGGGATCGGCCGATGGCATGGCCCGCCGGCCGGGAGTGAACGCGACGCCGGCGCGGCACCATGAACCGGTGAGGAGACGCAGACCATGGCGATGAGTGCCAATGCGGTTTTGATGAAGTTCTTCAAGCTGCCCCCGGCGGTCAGGATGATGCTCGCGCTGATGGGATTCGGCTCGTTGGCTGCGATCCTTTTCAAGTTCGTGCCCGGCCTGCGCTCCGGCAAGGGCTTTATCATCATGCTGATCATCTTTGGGGTCGGCATCGTACTGTTCCTCGTGTGGTGGGGGGTCAGGAAGCTGTTCGCCGGCAAGAAAGCGGGCAAGCTCAGCAAGGATCTGGAGTCGCAGGGGCCGACCCGCGGCGACGTCGCCGAACAGGAGCAGATCTACCGCGAGAAGTTCCGCGGCAAGCTGGCGGAGCTGAAGCAGAACGGCCTGTCCGTCTACAAAATGCCGTGGTTCGTGCTGATGGGCGAGCCGGGCTGCGGGAAGACGGCTAGCCTGATCCATTCCGGGCTGGACTTTCCGCTAGGCAAGGACGAGGTGGCCGGCTTCGGCGGGACGCGCAATTACAACTGGTGGTTCACGAACGAGTCGGTGATTCTCGACACCGCCGGCCGGATTGCATTCCAGGAAGAGGGCACGACCGACAAGCTCGAATGGGAGTATTTCCTCAAGCTCCTGCTGAAGAACCGCCCGCGCTGCCCGATCAACGGCGTGATCGTCGCGGTCCCGGCCGACAAGCTGCTGCGCGACAGCGCCGAGGAGCGCCAGCAGAAAGCAACCATTCTGCGCGAGCGGCTGCGCCAGATCCACCAACTGCTCGGCATCCGCTTCCCGACCTTCTTCCTGATCACCAAGATGGATCTGGTCGGCGGGTTCGGCGAGTTCTTCGAGGAGATCCGCGTCGACTTGCAGCAGCGCAACCAAATGTTCGGCTGGTCGCGGCCCGGCGAGTTCCAAGAGTCGTACGACCCGGGCGAGTTTCCCGACGCCTTCGACGAGGTCTATCTCCGCATCCGCGACTGGGGCATGCGCTACTTGCAGCGCAAGGCGACCGACGAGGAACTCGGGATGATCGTGACGTTTCCCGAGGCGTTTCGCCAGCTTCGCGACCCGCTGAACGACTACGTCGCGACCGTTTTTCAGAAGAGCCCGCTGCTCGAGCCGCCCTTCTTTCGCGGGTTCTACTTCACCTCGGCGGTCCAGGAAGGCGCGCCGATTTTCGACGTTTTCGCCCGCACGCAGAGCGGGTCGGCCGTCGCCGAGCGGCCGACCAAAGCGGTCGATTCAAAGGCGTTCTTCATTCACGATTTGTACCAGCACAAGGTTTTTGCCGAGCAGGGACTCGTGTTTCGCTCGGCCAAGCACGTCACGCTCAACAAGCGCATGCGCCGCTTTGTCTGGATCGGTTCGGGCACGATGGCGTTATTCATGCTCGTGTTCTCTATCATCGGACTGTTTGGCGTGCGCGACCTCATCATCAACCCCCGCGACGACTGCAATACGGCGGCCGAGGTCATTGCGCAGGTTGACCAGCGCGGCGCGACCTACGGCGATCTCGGCAACAATCTCGAACTGGCCAAGCGACTGGCAGCCCACGTCAAGAACTACGACCGGAATTGGGCGGGGCTGTCGGCAAAAATGCTGTACATCGGGGCAAGCATCAGTGTTCCGCGGACGCACGTCGAGACGATCCACGCCCGCTATGTCCTGGACTGCATTCTGCGTCCGATCGTGTATGAGGTCGGCGCCCGGCTCGAATCCACCCAAATCGCGGCGCTCGACGTCGCCAAGCGTAAAAGCTACCTCGCCGCGCTCAACGTCTATACGCGCTGGTACGGCGAAATGGTCGGCCAGCACAACCTCGAGCCGATGGCCGCGCACGAAGTTCAGCAGCGCTGCGAAGAACTGCGGACATTGATGGGGGTGATCGACCAGGGCGAGCTCGACCGGGAGGAGTCGATCACGCAGGTCGGGCTGGCACTGGATTCGCTCGCGCGGGAGACGCGCTCGTTCCCACGGGAAATTCTGGTGAGGTCCCTGCACCTCGACAAAGATGCAATGACGGCAACGATCGGCAAGGCCGTGGCGCAGTTGGCCGACTACTGGGAGCCCTACACCAACGTGAGGGCGGATAACACTGATTCGCGGCTGAACTACTGGATCGGGTTCATCGACGTCTTCGCGACGCTGCAGAGCCGATACGACAAACTGCTCGGAATGGAATCGAATTTCCGCAATGTAGGCGAAGCGGGCGTCGCCGGGCAGGAGGTGGAGGCCGCGTTCAAGGCAGCCAGCCTGGAATTCAACGAGATCACAAAGGATTTGCAGGAGCTGGGCAACGTCTCGTATCCGGCCGACGACGGGACCTTTGTAAAAGCGTACAACGACGTTCTCAAATTTCTGGAGAACGAAAAGGTTCCGCAACTCGACAAGCAGATTCTACGGCTGGCCAAAATCAAGGAATTGCTGGCCGAGTACTGGAACGGCGAATTCGGCGCGATCGAGGCCGAACTCGCCAAGGGTGCCCCGCAGACCTCCGCCGACCCGCAGGCCGCGGTTTACAACGCCCTTCGGGAAGGCCGAGAGCGGCTCGAGCGGTTGCTGGACTACAACTTGAGCGAGGTTCGAAAAGCGCTCGGGCTTTCCGATGATCTGGACCCGCTCGACTATTACGTCAAGCAGAAGATGATCGTTGTGGTTGAAGCGAAGCCCGGCATGCCGTTAAGCGACAAAGAAGCGACCGTGCGCATCAGCCGAAACCCGCTCGGCACGGATGACCTGCTGAAAGGCTACCTCCAGGACATGCATGAGCTGTCACTGGGCAACGAAAAGATCGAACAGCAACTGGGCAATCTGAACGAATGGCCTTCGCTCTTGGCCGCCATCGGCGCCGAACGTCCGCCCGGAGAGGTGCTGGGACCGTGGATCGCGGCCGTGCGCGGGGAGCTTGAGGGCCGCACGCGAATCTCCAAGGCCCAAATCACGGACGCCAAGGTGAAGTTCTCCAATCTCAGGGAATGGCCGTTGTGGAGGGC
>JACZRH010000198.1 GCA_022574815.1 Planctomycetota bacterium
CCCGCTCGCAGTATCTCCACTTGCCCGCACTCCGTTCACCGTGACCGACGAAATCTACCAATTCAAGGAACCCTACGCACGCGACCGCCTGCGCGTCCTGCTGAGCCTCGACACGACCCTCACCGACATGAACAAGAAGGGCCTCAAGCGCAGCGACGGCGATTTCGCCGTCAGTTGGGTGCGGATGCACGGCAACACGCGCGTCTTCTATTGCTCGCTCGGCCACCGCGCGGAGATCTATTGGAACCCGCAGGTCCTGCGGCACTACCTGGCCGGCATCCAGTTCGCGCTGGGGGACCTGAGCGTCGACACGACCCCCGTCGCGAGGCCCACCCCCACGGACTGGAAACCCCTGTTCAACGGCAAGGACCTCACCGGCTGGAAAGGGCTGGTCGGGAACCCGAAATCGAGAGCCGCCATGAGTCCGGACGAGCTCGCCGCCGAGCAGAAGAGCGCTGACGCCGATATGCGCGCCCATTGGAAGGCCGAAAACGGCGCGCTCGTCTTCGACGGCCAGGGCCACAGCCTCTGCACCGGCAAAGACTATGCCGACGTCGAGTTGCTCGTCGATTGGAAGATCGAGGCCGGCAGCGACAGCGGCATCTATCTACGCGGCTCGCCACAGGTCCAAATCTGGGATCCGGCCCAGTGGCCGCAGGGCTCCGGCGGGCTTTACAACAACCGGCGCAACCCCGCCAAGCCGATGGTCCGCGCCGACAAGCCCGTCGGGCAATGGAACACGTTTCGCATCAAGATGATCGGGACGCGCGTGACCGTCTGGCTCAACGAAGTCCTCGTGGTCGACGATGTCGTGCTCGAAAACTACTGGGAGCGCGACAAGCCCATCTACGCGGCCGGGCCGATCGAACTGCAATCACACGGCAGCAAGCTCTACTTCAAGAACATCATGATTCGCGAGATTCCGCCCGAGGAGGCCGCCCGCGCGAGCAAGAGCCCGACCTGGCGCGAGCTGTTCAACGGCCGCGACACCTCGGGCTGGCAGTGCAAGCCTGGAAGCTGGGTCGCCGAGCAAAACACCCTGGCCCGCAAGGGCGGCGGCGATATCTGGAGCGAGGAGCAGTTCGGCGATTTCCGGCTCGAGCTCGAATTCAAGCTCGGCCCGCAAACCAACAGCGGCGTCTTCTTTCGCACCGGGAACATCCGCGACAGCATGCAGACCGGGATCGAGATGCAGATTCTCGATTCGTTCGGCAAGGAGAAAGCCGGGAAACACGACTGCGGTGCCATCTATGATTGTCTCGCCCCCAGCCGCAACACGGTCCGAAAGCCCGGCGAGTGGAACCACGCCGTGCTGACGTGCCGGGGCAGCCGCATCACGGTCGCGCTGAACGGCGAAAAAATCATCGACATGAATCTGAACCGCTGGACCGAGGCCCAGCGCAACCCCGACGGCACCAAGAACAAGTTCCGCACGCCGTACAAGGACATGCCGCGGGCCGGCTTCATCGGTTTTCAGGACCACGGCAAGCCGGTCTGGTACCGCAACATTCGCATCAAGCCGCTTGTGGACTGACACGGACGGCGTGTGGCGCGGCGTGCCGGTCGGCTCGGGCCGCGTGCAGGCAGCCGGCAAATCGTGGTCGCGGCCCGCTTGAAGCGCAGCGCCATGCGCTGGTGGAAGGCCGGCGCGCAGAACGTGCTGTCTCTGCGCGTCGCGCGGCTCGACGACGACTGGATCGCCTGTGGGACGCCCGCCCTTTGGCCCGCGCCACGTAGATTACACCCCTTATCCTGACGCCGACCCGATTCAGCCCGGGCGCCGCGCCCGCACTTGCGTGTTCGGCGCGCCTGCGTTACGCTACCTGACATCCAGCGTGCTTGGGCGAGGGCGCTCGCTGGCACGCTCCGGTTCCGGGGCGGCCCGATTCTGGGGCGTGAAAGTTTTCCCATTTTTCTGTGCGCTCCTCTCCCGTCTTTGACGCACGTACTGAGGGCGGCGTCCGCGCTGCGCCTACGCTGTTGCTGAAGTCGCCGCGCTCCGGGGATTTCTCGGAGAGCGGTTGCTATTTGATACGCGAGTTACTCCCCGCCGCGGGGGCACGCGCCGCCGGACGGGGTTGGGTTTCCTTTCAGGTTTTTGAATGGAGGATCAGGTGATGAAATCTGAGGCGAGCCACAAGTCCAGGAGCGGCGCTCGGCTGATTACTGTCATGGCGGCATTTGCCGTCAGCGCGGGGCTTCTGCTCGGCGGTTGCCCGCAGGACGTAGCGAATCTAACCGAAACCGACAGCCAGCGCCCCGAACCCGGTCAGGACGAAGCGTCGCCGGCCGATACCGGGAACAGCACGCAGAGCACGCAGCCGGCACCAGGTCAGGACGCACCAACGCAAGGCGGCGAGCTTCTTGAGGGTCCGGGCTTCAGCCTGACGCTCCCAAGCGGGCTCGTCCTCAAAGAGCAGGATAGCCCGCACCCAGGGGTCACGTTCTGGCGATATTACGAGGACACCCTCACGCTTCGAGGGATCGCCGTAGGGGTGAACAAACCCTCCGGGGCCGGAGTAACCAACCTTGAGGAAGTCTCGCTCCGCATTAAAGGGGCTGCGCAGAGTGCAACTGGCGACTTTCTGCTGGTGTCTCGCATCGCGGCATCGGGTTTTTTCGGCGTCGAGTCTGAAGCGGCCGTGGGCTTGCTGGCTGACGGAAACGTTCTCGTCGTCCAAGTCGCCTCGCTTGACCTGAGCGGCGTCGACGAACTCGTTGCGAGCAGCTTATTCACATCAATCGATCTGAAAGACACCGACGGCCAGCCGCTTGAGCAGCGATGGCGCGAGACGTCGACGACGCTAATCGCGAAAACGAGCGACGGCCTTCTCGTATTGAGCGACCTGTCGGTGTGGTCGCTGTTTTCAGACAAGACCAGCGCGGAAATCGCCGAAGCCGCATCGTGGAATGCGGGCGACTCTGTCTTTTCGCAGATCCTCTCGACGGATAGCGGGGCCGAGCTAGGCGAGTTGGTACATGTCGGGCATTGGCGGCCGGTCGAGGTGTTCAAGGTCGGCGTGGCCGTCGACTCCAGCATCACCGAAATCGAGAATGGGTCAGTGGCACTCTCGGATGGAACCGATTGGATCGTCGGCAAATCGACGGCTTCGGGCTGGAAGGTGGGTGATCAAGTCCTGCGCTTGAAGGATGGTGGCGTGTTGTCGCTGATTCATGCCAGCACGGGGCGCGTGGTCACCAACCCAGCACAGACCATCGTGGGAGAGGGCTTTAGTGTCAACCTGCCGCAGCGCTTCCTCGAAGAAATCGATGACTTAGCGCCGCCAGCCGGGGCCGTATTCTGGAAGGCGTTCCACGATCCAATGGCCGACGTGTTCTACGCTGTCGCCGTCGCAGCACCAGACGCGTCCGGCCGCAGTGCGCCAATCGAGCAGCTCACGTTTCGCATACGCGGAAGTGTCACAACCACCTCGGCCGATTTTCTTGTACTCGCTCGGTTGGCCGGTGCTGGCTTTGAAGGCTTCGAAGCGGACGTGTTAATCGGGCTACTCGCGGACGGGCGGTTCCTATACGTGTATCTGCTCGCCGACAGGATCGGTCCGGCTGAGGAGCTTTCCGGGTTTACCCTCTTTACATCCGTCAATCTCTTTGACACGGATGGTCGCGCGCTGGAAGAGGAGATCGCGGAGGATGCAGAGCCCGTTCTCGTGCGGGGCTCTAACGGGATGCTGGTGCTCGACGATCTCTCCGTTTGGACGCTAACCTTCTCACCGGATCCGTCGGACAGACAGGAGTTCAACCGTTGGAAGGGGGGGGGATAAGCTGCTTTTGCAGTCCTACCGGGAAGACTTCGCTTTCGAGGACACGTACGAGCTCGTCCATGTTGGGAACTGGATTCCCGTCGAGGTCGACAGCGACGCGACGGCCACGGACACGACCATAGCAGTAATCGTCAGCGCCGACACGATCCGGCTGTCCGACGGCTCGTTATGGAGTTTTACGGGCAACGTCCCCGCCGCTTGGAACGTCGGCGACCGCACGCTGCGTGTTCAGGAGGAGTTCAGTTTCCTCAGTGAATGGCTCATTCACGTCGAAACAGGCAGCGCGATCGAGTTCTTCTAGGCAGCGGGAGTTTCCAGATCCCGTCCGTCGGTGTGCGCCGACTGGCAGGCCCGATTGACGGGCGCGGGCACCGTGCCCCACTCTTGGCACTCGCGCCGAAGCGGAAGGTCATCTGCCAGTTCGTGGGGTGCGTCCCTTGACGCCATTCAAATGCGGACCTGGGATTCGTGCGCCCGGGCCGCACGTTACCATTGGCTGAAAGCGGACGGCTCATAGCTGAACCCCGAACCCTCCGTCGCTCATTCGCGGGCTCATCCCGGACCGACTCGACGGCGTGCGGCAGACAATCCAACGTGTCGCCAAATGCCGACTGATTCTCCGTTGAACCCCGAATCCTCGTCGCCCCCGCGCGCGGCGGTGCCTCAGAGCGCGACCTGGCTGCGCTCCTCGTCCTCGAGTATGTCCGCCAGCCGCATTCGCACGTAGTCCCCGTCGATCGTGACGTTCTTGTTGACGGCGTCGGAGGCGTTGAACGCGATTTCCTCGAAGACCTTTTCGATGATCGTGTACAGCCGCCGGGCGCCGATGTTCTCGAGCATCTGATTGGCCTTGAACGCCATCGCGGCCATCTCAGTGATGGCCTCGTCGGTCACCGTCAGCGCCACGCCCTCGACCCGCATGAGCGCGATCTGTTGTTTGATCAGCGCGTTTTGCGGCTCGGTCAGGATGCGTCGAAAGTCCTCGTCGGTCAGTTCGTCGAGCTCGACCCGGATCGGAAAACGGCCCTGCAACTCGGGCAAGAGATCGCTGGGGTGTACCTGCGTGAACGCGCCGGCCGCGATGAACAGCACGTGGTCGGAGCGCACGAGCCCGTAGCGCGTGCTGACGGCGGTCCCCTCGACCAGCGGCAGCAGATCGCGCTGCACCCCGCTGCGCGAAACGTCCGGCCCGCTCTCGGGCTGAGCGCTGCCGCAGATCTTGTCGAGCTCGTCGAGAAAGACGATGCCGGTCTCCTCGCAGCGCCGGATCGCTCTCTGGTGCAGCGCGTCCTGGTCGATCAGCCGGTCGATCTCCTGCTGCGTCAGAACTTCGATCGCTTGCGGGACGGGAAGCCGCTGGCGGCGCGACTGACGCGGAATGATGCGCTCCATGAACTGCTCGAACTCGGGCCCCATCTGGTCGAGCCCCATCGTGTTCATGACGTGTACCGGCACGCCGCGCTCGTCCAGCACGACCTCGACCTCGCGTTCGGCCAGCCCGCCGGCCTTCAATTGCGAGCGCAGCTTTGCGCGGGTGCGGTGTCGCCGCTCGAGCTGGTCGGGGTCGCTCGCGTCGCCGGCGTCGGCGCCGGGCAGGAGCTGATCGAGGATGCGGTCCTCGGCGATCTGGGCCGCCTGTTCGCGAACGTGCTCGGCGGCAGCCTGTCGCTCGAGCGCGATCGAGCGCTCGACGAGGTCGCGGATGATGCTGTCGACGTCGCGGCCGTGATAGCCGACTTCGGTAAACTTGGTCGCCTCGACTTTGACCAACGGGGCGTCGATCAACTGGGCGAGCCGGCGGGCGATTTCCGTCTTGCCCACCCCGGTCGGGCCGATCATGAGGATGTTCTTGGGCGCGACGTCGTCTCGCATATCCTTGGACAGACGCAGACGCCGCCAGCGGTTGCGGATCGCGATCGCGACGCAGCGCTTGGCGTCGTCCTGTCCGATGATGTGGCGGTCGAGCGCCTCCACGACCTGTCGGGGTGTCATGTCGTTCATCGTTGCCCGTTCTGCCCGGCTGACTCGCGCCGCGGCGGGTCACACCGCCACGCTGCCTTGCCACACTATGATAAACGAGTTGGGCGCCGGCGTACAATCGCGCCGCCGTGCGGATCGTGATGCCGATAATCGAGCGCGGCGTGACGCCACGCTTGGGGCTGCATATGATTCGTATAGATGGAGTGCAAAGGACCAGGAGAACTCTGCCGATGAGCATACGAGGACCCTTCGGTCCAGTCACCGTCTCGTTCGCCCTTCCGATCGATCGGGCGAACCGCGCAGCCGCGGAAAACGGACAACGCGAATGAACCTGGACGAAATACGCTCGAAACACCCGATCACGCGGCATTACAACTTCATGAACCATGCCGCCGTCGCGCCCATGTCCGGCCCCGCGGCCGACGCCATGGCCGGCTACGCGCGCGAGCTCTCCGAGGCCGCCTACCTGCGCGGCACCTATTACCGGGCCGCCGAGCACGTGCGCAAGGCGGTCGCCCGGCTGATCAACGCGGACCCGTCCGAAGTCACCTTCGTCAAGAACACCTGCGAGGGCATCAACTACGTCGCCAACGGCATCCGCTGGCTGACGGGCGACAACGTCGTTAGCACGACCATGGAGTTTCCGGCCAACATCTATCCGTGGATGAATCACGAACCGCGCGGCGTGCAGCTCAAGCTGGTCCCCGAGGACGAAGGCCGCGTCCCGTTCGATCGCATCGCCGAGGCGATCGACAACCGCACCCGGCTGGTGGCGATTTCCGCCGTCCAATGGTCCAACGGGTTCCGCGTGGACCTGACGCGGCTGGGTGAAGTCTGCAAGGAAAAGGGCGTGCTGTTGTGCGTGGACGCGATCCAGGCCCTCGGCGTACACCCGCTCGACGTGCGGGCGATGAACATCGATTTCCTCTCGGCCGACGGGCACAAATGGCTGACCGCGCCCGAAGGCGCCGGCATCTTCTACTGCCGCCGCGAGCTGATCGGGCATCTCAGCGCGTCGGAGCCCGGCTACCTGTGCATGAAGCACACCTACGACGAGCCGGTATTGAAGATCGATCTGCACGACGACGCGCGGCGTTTCGACAGCGGCGTCTACAATCTGGCCGGCGTCTGCGCGCTCGGCGCCTCGATCAACCACCTGCTCGAGGTGGGCATCGACCAGGTGCAAAAGCGCGTTAAGCTCCTGACCGACATGCTCGTCGAGGGGGTCCGAGCCAAGGGCTGGAAGGTCCACAGCCCGCGGACGGCGAGCGAATGGAGCGGCATCGTGTCGTTCTCCTCCAAGAAGGACGACGTCGACGCGCTGCGAAAACACCTGCGAACCGAATTCAAAATCGTCGTCGCGAACCGCCTCGGCCGCATGCGCGCCAGCCCGCACTTTTACAACTCCGAAGACGAGATTCAGCAGCTCATTGACGCGCTTCCCGCGCGCTGAACCTTGGAGGCCCGTCGCCGGACCGTTCCGATTCCAATAATTGTCGGCTTTCCAACGCCCACCGCCGACCTCAGCCCGAAGCGGACTCCACCGGGAACCGCGGCGACCGAATACTCTCGCGATGCTTTGGATTCCGGATTGAAGCCGCATATAATCAGGCGATGGGCCGCGCTGTAGCGAGCCCGGAGGCCCTGTGCAGACATGAAGAAAACCGCAACAACGATTCGTTGCGTGCCGCGCTACGGATACGAGGGCACCGAGGTCCGCACGATCGATCTCGATCTGGCGGATAGCGCCGACGAGCACGAATTGGCGGAAGCCGTCGGGAAATGGTTCAACGAGCGCGGCATCGCCGACGCGGTCTACGATATCACCTTGGACGACGACGGGTTCTTCACGGTCGTGAACGACGAGGCCTACGCCGCCGAGTGGGGCACCCCGCTCTTTTAACCAGCCGCGGAAACGACATCCTCCCCACCTCAGTCGGTTGCATCATCGCGCCGCGGCCGCCAGCGTCTGGTGGTAGCGCGTCATCACCGCCGTGCGCGTGATCAGCTCGGTGACGTACTGCGGGTCGGACGGATCGATGACCGGCAGCGACTGCATCGGCCTGCCCGAGAACTTGTCCAGCACCACGTCCAGCGTTTCGTCGAGCTGAACCGCCGGAATGTCGTCGCGCATGATGTCCGAAACGGTCAGCAGCGGCATCGCTTCGGACTCCAGCAGCATCGTGCGCAGGTCGTCGCCCAGCACCATCCCCGCCAGCTTGCCGGACGCGTCCACGACCACGAAATCGTTGGCCGTGGTCGTCCGCATCAGGCGCACAAGCTTGTCGACCGGATCGGTCGGCGTCACCACCGGCGCGCGCAGGCGGGGCACGTCGCGGACGGCGATCCGTTGCAGCAGGCGCTGCTCGGCCCCGGCGATGCGCACGCCGCGCCGCCTCAGCTTCATCGTGTAAATCGAGGCCGGCTCGATCCACTGCGAGACGGCCAGACCGACCACCGCGGCGAGCATGATCGGCACGATGACCTTGTAGTCGCGCGTCAGCTCGAACAGAATCAACGTGGCCGTGAGCGGCGCGTGGATCGTGGACGCGACGACCGCGGCCATCCCGACCAGCGCGTAGGCGCCGGGGCTCACTTCGCTGAATATCGGAATCTCGCGCACGAGCATGCCGAACGCGCCGCCGACCGTCGCGCCGATGAACAGGCTCGGCGCGAACACCCCCCCGCTGCCCCCGCTGCCCAGCGTGAGACACGTTGCCAGCGTCTTGGCGAGTAGCAGCACCAGCAGCAACCGCACCGTCCAGGCGCCTTCGCCGGCGTACGTGTCCGGGTCGAGCGTCTCCTTCGGCGTCCTGAAGGCGGCGCGGATGTAGATCAGGAAGGGCGCCAGTATGAAGATCGCCAATAGGACAGTACCCATGACCGTCTCCGCGCGTCTACCTGCTACGTTCGTCCTACCGCCGCGCTGGCTGTTTCGCTCCAGGGACCCGCTTCACGGCGGGTTGCTGACCCATCGTGACACGTTGTGAGCTGTTTGGCGACCTCCGGGCGGTCGCGATGCCCTCCCGAGAATCCGCCAGGTAGGGGAACTCCTTGATCAATTCCGGGTCGCTGAACGCGGAGGTACGGTTCGCGTCGATCTGGTACTTTTCGACCAGGTAGCGGTTCATCCGCTTGTTCGTGATCCAGGTGAGCGCCCGCCACGCGGCCCCCCGCAAGGCCGGGTCGATATTCTTCGGGATGCCGATCCCCCAGCCACCTTGGATCGAGCTCGGCTTCTGCCCTGGGTCCGCGGGGA
>JACZRH010000199.1 GCA_022574815.1 Planctomycetota bacterium
GTGATCGCGGTTGCTGTCGACCAGCAACACGCGAAAGCCCTTGTCCTTGCGCGTCGCCGCCAGCGCCCGGGCCCAGGCGTTCGCGCCGACGATCAGAACGCCTTGCGGGTCGGGCTCGGCGACACCCAGCCGCCGCGCGACCAGTCCGGCCGTCAGGCCGTAGATGGCGACGGTGCCGATGATGGTCGCGAAAGTGATCGGCACGAGCAGCCGGGCTTGTTCGAACCCCTCGATATCTTCGAATCGCAGCGCGAAAACGGAAGCGACGGCGGCGGCGACGATGCCGCGCGGGGCCATCCAGGCGAGAAATATTCGCTCGTTTCGCTTCAGCGGCGAGCGCCACGTCGAAACCAGAATCGCCAGCGGGCGGGCGACGAGCACCAGCACGGCGATGAAAGCGATCGCCGGCAGCCACACTTCCTGCAAATCCCGAATCTTGAGCCGCGCCGCGAGCAGGATGAACAACGTGGAGATCAGCAGTACGCGCAGGTTCTCCTTGAATTCGACGATGTGCCGCACGTCAACGGCCTTCTGATTGGCCAGGACGATGCCCATTATGGTGACCGCGAAAAAGCCGGACTCGTGCTGAACGAACTCGTTGCAAAACACGAAGGACGCTACGACGAGCATCAGCGAGACGGCGTTTTGCAGGAACTCGGGAACCCAATGCCGCTTGAGCATCAGTACCAGCCCGCCGGCCGCGCCCGCGCCCAGGACGCAACTGAAGACCGTCCTGGCGAGCCCTTTGGCAATTTCAACGGTGGCGTCTTCGGCCTCGGGGACCGTGACGACCCCGAAAACGAGCACAGCCAGCAGCGCCCCGACCGGATCGATGACGATGCCTTCCCATTTGAGGATCGTACCGGCGCTGCCGGTCGGGCGAATCTGTCGTAGCAGCGGGCCGATCACCGTCGGCCCGGTCACGACGAGCACGGCGCCCAGCAGCGTCGCGAGGGCGGCCGACAGCCCGAAAATCCAGTGCGCCGCAAGCCCGGCAATCGCCCAGGTGAGCAGCGCCCCGACCGTCACGAGATTGCGCACGACGCCGCCCGCCCCGCGCAGCTCCGAGAACCGCAGCGTCAGGCCGCCTTCGTAGAGAATCAGTGCCACCGAGATCGACGCGAACGCCAGCAGCCACTCGCCGCGCAGCGCCTCCGGGTTGAGAAACCCTTCGATCGGGCCGGCGACGATTCCCGCAGCCAGGAGCAGAAGAATGGACGGCAGGCCGAGGCGCCAGCCCAGCCATTGGGCGAGCACGCCGAAGACTAGCACGATCGCGACACCGGAGAAGATGGTTTCGGTCACGCCGCCGACTCCAGGATCGCCCGAATACGTGTTGGTGGATGGACCGCGCTTTCCGGCCTCTGCTCGGCGTAGATTACGCCGGGAAGCACGGAACCGCTAACCGTCCGCCGCAAAAGCAGCGTCCGCCCCCCGTGGCCAACGTAGAAGGCCGGAAAATGCGGCCTTCGCGACCGCCCCCCGGAGCGCGAAGTCTTCTTTCGGCGGACTGCCGATCGCGATATTCACAGGTCCTGCCGCGATCGCGTCTCGCGGGCAGAGAATCGACTCTGAATCGGATAAGTAAGAGGTGCCCCATGCGCGGTGCGTCCGCGCGCGGGCCGCGGTGTTCGAGGGATGATGTGTCGTATCCGAGTCCAAGCCGCATCCTGTTCGATTCGCCGCTGCTCACCGTCGGCCGATTCCATTGCGAACCGGACCACCCGCTGTGGCAGGAAGAGAACCACATAACGGGTGGGCACAACATCGTCTTTCCGCGGACACCGGTGCGGATCCATCACGCCGGTTTCGACCCGGTCCTGACCTGCGCGAACCATGTGATCTTTTACAACCAGGGGCAGGTCTATCGCCGCTCACTCGTGTCCCCCGCCGGTGACCACTGCGATTGGTTCGTCGTACGGCCGGAAGTATTGGCGGCGTCGATGCGGGAATATGAGCCGGCGGTCGACGAGCGGCCCGAGCGGCCGTTTCGTTTTACGCACGCTCCCAGCGACGCGCGCTGCCATCTGTTGCAGCGCGCCCTCATGCGATTGCTCGAGAACGGCGACCCGCGCGACGCGCTGCAAATCGAGGAAGGCTTTCTGAACGTGTTGCAGCGCGTCATCGCCGGCGCCTTTCGTTTTGGAGCGCGGAGCAGGCCCATCCCGCGCCGCTCGCGGACAGCCCGCGCGCATCGTGAGTGTGTCGAGGCGGCCAAGAGTCTCCTGGCGTTGCACCTCGGTGAGCCGCTCAGCCTGGAGCGCATCGCGGCCGCCGCCGGCACCTCGGTGTTTCACCTTTGCCGGGTGTTCCGCGGACAGACCGGCCAGACGATCCATCGTTACTTGACCCGGCTTCGTTTGCGGTCCGCCCTGGATCGTGTCCTGGACGGCAACCTCGGGCTGATGGACCTGGCCCTCGATCTGGGCTTCGCGAGTCATTCCCATTTCACCGGCGCTTTTCGCGAAGAGTTCGGGATCTCGCCCTCTCGCCTGCGCCGCACGGCGCCCGCCGCATTGCTCCTCGAATTGAGCAAGAATCCGGAAGTTTCGACAGTCGCCCGCCGCTACGCTTGAATAAACGAGCCGGGAAGGATCCCGATCCACGATTGGACAGCGGTCACAGCGCCGAACGCGCCGCCACGTCGGTCGCTGGACGAAGGTGGCCCGGAGTTCCACGCACACGGGAAGGACAGGCATGATGAACAATGGCCGCACTTTGGCGCGATTCCAAGCCGCAGGTGCGATCGCGGTTATTCTCGTCGCCGGATGGACCGCTTCCGTCTCGCAAGCCCAATTCCTCGAAAACAACGTCCGCCTGCTCCAGACTTTCACCGGCGAGGCTGCCTTCGACGAGTTTGGCTGGGTCACCGACGCGATCGGCGACCTCAACAATGACGGCATCACGGACTTCCTGGTCAGCGCCCCCGGCAACGACTTCGCAGGAAACAACGCCGGTCGCGTGTATGTGTATTCCGGGGCCACGGGGGAGCAAATCTACACGTTCGAAGGAAATCCAGGCGAGCGGCTCGGCACCGATGTGGGCGACGCCGGCGACGTCGACAACGACGGCGTCACGGATGTCATCCTCGGCGCCCAGTCCCTCGGCGCCGGGCGAATCTACCTCTTTTCCGGAGCCGACGGGTCCCTCATCCGGGTCGTGAACGGCGAGGCGGCCGGCGACAATTTCGGCGCATCGGTCGGCAGCGTCGGGGACGTCAACGGTGACCAGCACGATGATGTGATCGTCGGCGCGCCGCGGCACGACACGGCGGGCATCAATGCGGGCCGGGTCTACGTCATCTCCGGGGCCGACGGTTCGATCATCGACACCGTCGACGGCGAGAGCAGCGGCGACCGCTTCGGCAGTGCGATCAATGGGTTGGGAGACGTGAGCGGCGACGAAATCGGCGACTTCGTGGTCGGGGCCCAGCATGCGGGCCCCGCCGGGCGCGGCCGGGCTTATGTCTATTCCGGCGCAACCCGGCAACTGGTCTATCCGCTGCTTGCACCGGACGCTACCGGCGTCGATTTCGGGCTGTACTTCGTCGCGAGCCCGGGCGATGTGAACAATGACGGCACTCCCGACGTGTACGTCAGCGACTTCAGCGACAGCAGCGGGACCGGAAAAGCCTACGTGTTCGACGGCACCGACGGATCGCGCATCCACGTGTTTTCCGGCGCGAAACCCGGCCAGGGTTTCGGCATCGGCCGCGGCGCCGGCGACGTGAACCACGACGGATACGACGACCTGCTGTTGGCGTCGTGGTCGAGCAGCCTCGGTGGATCCAACGCCGGCATGGCCCAGATCTTCTCCGGCCGCGATGCCTCCTTGCTCCGCACCATCACCAGCACCACCGCGGGCGAGACTTTCGGCTTCGACGCCAACGCCGTGGGCGACGTGGACGGCGACGGGGAGCCCGATTTCGTCATCTCGGCGGCCTGGAACAACGCCGCCGGTACGCGGGCCGGGCGGGTCTACCTGATTGCCGGCAATCGCCTGCTGCGCCCTGGGGATCTGAATTGCGACGGCGTCTTCAACGGCGGCGACATCGACCCGTTCTTCCTCGCGCTCGGCGACCCGCCGGGCTACGTCGCGCGATTTCCCAAATGCAATATCCTCAACGGTGACATGAACGGCGACGGGGCCGTCAACGGGGCGGACATCGACGCATTCTTCGCGTGTCTGGGCGGCGTCTGTCCGTAGCGCGACGGGTATCCTGCCCGCCAATGAACGACGAAGCGACGCAGTGACCGAGGGTTCAGGGTTCAGGCTTCGGGGATCAGGGTTCAGGGTGTAGGGTGCGGTGGCTGCCAGCCCGGTACGGGCGACAGTGTTTAGCCAGGGGCGTAAGCCCCTGGGAAAGATGCCCTCCGATGCCGAAAGCCCCAGCGGGGTGGAAGTGGTACTTCCTGTCGCACTTCCAACTCATGCGCCGGACGGACGGCGATCGGCAGATTCTCGGCACCTTCGTAGCGCCAATCTTCTTGCTCGGAATCCTTTCGAGCCCGGGGACTTGAACTGTGACGACCAGGTGAACGCCTTCGATACCGAGCCGTTCCTATTGCCGCTGTTCGATCCGGACGAATGTGCAATACGATTCCCCGATTGCGACATCAACATTGTAGACATCAACGGCGACGGATTGGTCAGCGCCTTCGACATCGAGCCGTTCGTGGAGTGGCCGTTCCCGTAGCGGCGAGCCGACCGTTCCGAGGCTTCTAAGTTCGAGCCGATCGTGGCGTGGCGCAGACGCTCGACGCTCGTTAACTGTGGCAAGCGGGCGAATTCCACCCGAACTTTCTGTTTTCTTGTGTAAGGCGCGGGCGATTCCCGCGCCCAGCCTTCGAAGTCCTCGCGCTAAGCCGCCGGGCGCCGCGCCCGGCTGGACCGCCGCGGGGAGAGACCCGAATCCCCCAACCGGAAAAGGAGTCAGAAAATGAAAAGAGGACAGCGTGCAATTGTGACTGGAGCCGTTGCGGCGTTGGTCGTGTTGAGCGGGACGGCCGATGCAAGAGCCGACCAGTTTCAGATCACCATCGAAAACCTCAGCCCCAACGTGCTGACGCCGGTGCCCTTCATCGCCCACGACAGCTCGTTCGACCTGTTTGACGCCGGGGCGGCCGTGTCGCCGGAGATTGAATTGCTCGCCGAAGACGGCGTGCCGGACGGCGTGGTGCGCCTGGCGACCGCCGGGCTCGGCACGTCGGTCTCGGGTTTTGACGTGGCGTTCGGCCCCGGCGGCCCGCTGGGGCCCGGCGAGTCCGCCGTCGTGACCATCAAAGCCGACGCGGCGCACCCCTGGCTCAGCTTCGCCAGCATGTTGGCGTTCAGCAACGACGCCTTCATCGGGTTCGCGGCTGGTGACGGCGCGCTCGATTTGTTTCCCGGCGGCAGGCCGTTTCGCGGCTCGTTCACGCTCAAACCGAGTGCGGTCTGGGACTCGGGCACCGAAGTCAACGACGAGTTGGCCAAACACGTCCCGGCCCTGGGCTCCCTGCTGGGCGCCGGGATCGCCGAGAACGGCACGCTTTCTCGCCCGCACCCGGGAATACGCGGGGCCGGCCAAATCCCGTTAAGCCGCAACTGGGTCAACGCGCCCGTCGCCCGCATCACGATCGTTCCCGAGCCGGCCAGCGCAGCGCTGTTGAGCCTTGCGGGAGCCTTGTTTCTGGCTCGGCGGCGCTAGGCCGGATCGGGACCGCGCAGGGTTGCGAGGGGCCGGCCCCGGCCGGTCGGCCTCTCAAAGCCCGATTGGCCGCGCCGCGCAGCTCATCGCGCGCCAAGCCTGCCGGTGCCACGGCTGTGTCAGCCGTGCAGACGGGGGAGGATCACCACGCCGTTACGCCCCGCTCACCCCACTTCCGGCAAGGCAGGATCGAATTCGGCGTGGTGCTTCCGGCAGAGCCAGAGGTCGTCGCCTGTATTCGTGGGCACCCGCCCCAGCCCGCCCCACGCGCGCCCCTTCACCTCGGCCTTCAGCAGGTCGTGAAACTCGCGCAGATCGGCCCCTACCGGACGTTCGAAGAAACCCGTCGCCCGCTCGCCCCCGCCCAGCGTCTCGAGTTCTCCGCCGGGTAGCGCCCCGGCGCATTTCTCCATCAGATCGAGCTTGGGTTTGAGGCCCTTGAGGTCCCATTCGTCCAGTCCGGCCTTGATCAGCCAGTCGGCGGAGCGTTCGAACCTGTATTCACCCTCGCCGCCGCTGCCGATCTTGCACAGCGGGTGCGGGCACTCGGGATATTCGCACCACAGCGTCAGGCAGTAGCGGCGTTTGCCCTGAACCTTGAGCCATTTCCCGTCCTCGGGCAGCAGCGTGAACATACCCGGCCCCGCGGCGGTCTCGTTGTGCATCGAGGCGAGAATCAGGCGGAACATGTCGGCGGCGAATGATGCATGTGTCTTGATCCCCTCCGCCAATTCCTCCGAAAGGGCCTCGATGTGCTCTGTTCGCTGCTCCGCGCTGCGGCCCTGCGCCTCGCGCCCTTCCAGAAGCTCGCCAATATCGAGCATCTCGGCGCATTCGGGGCACGGCGTCTCCTCGACCTTTGCTCCGGTCTTTGTCCTCTTCTTCCGCGTCTTGCGCAAGGTGTCCAGTTTGAGCCGCCCCGGGCATCGACGGCCGTGCTCGTCCCTCTGCGGACACGGCGCCGAGAGCCGATAGTGTTTCTTCAGACCCGGCCAGACATCCTCGACCAGCACCTCGAAGCTGTCGGCCAGCAGCGTCATGAGGTGCGGCGGGTACTCGCCGCGGACGGTGAACATCAACTCGCGGTCCACCAGGGCCATGTGCGCCGTGCCGTACGCGCGATAGTCGAGGAACGCGCCCAACTCCCAGTGATTGTCATGCTTACTGAAGCGGTGCGTGCGGACGACCATCAGCGGCACCAGCCCCGGCGGCACTTCGTCCATTTCGCACGACAGGGCCAGTTGCGGCACTTTGCTCGGCGCATCCTCCGGATACCACGGCAGATCCTTGGGCCGCCCGCGCGCGATCAACTGCGGGACCAGGCTGCTGCGGCCGTCCTCCAGCCGGTAGCAGATGTCGTACTTCTCCATCAACGCCAGAAAGTAGGGGTACAGCTCCGGAGCGTAGCGCTGGTCGCGCTTGCGGTCATCGTGCCAGATCTGTTTGAGCCGCTCGTAGCGCAGCACCCCCGCGGCGTTGCGCGTTTCGGCGTCCTCGATCACGAAGCAGACCGCCTTGGCCAGCCATTCGGGCTTGAGGATCACCACGTCGCCGAGCCGCCGGTCTTCGTCCCCGCCGCCGGCGGGCGCCGCATCGTCCGCCGCGCGGCCGAAGTAGACGATCTGTCCCAGCTCGTGCAGCAGGATCAATAGCCCGCCGGTCGCGTCGTCGTCCAAGCCCTCCTTGCGGCAGATATCCGCGAAACGCTCGCGCGCGATCCACGGCGTCTTCTTTTTCGCCAGGGACAGGACGTTCTTGCGGGCCTTCGTCCAACTCGGCGGCAGCGGGTCGCCCATCCCGCGCAGCTTCGCCGCGTGGGAGGCAATCGCAGCGCGGAGTTCGTCAATACCCGCGCGCTTTATCTTCTTCTTCTTGTCCTCAAGACTGTCGGTCTCGAAGAAGTCGGCGATTACGTCGCCGTGCTTACGGCGGAGTTCGTCCTTGTCAATGTTGACCACCGGCGGCGGTTCGCCGGTCCGGCAGTGCGTCGCGACCACCATGATGACGGCGTCGTCGCCCACGCGCAGCCGGATGCGCCCGATCCAGCCGTCCACGTCGCACTTTTCGTGCCCGCTGCGCGGGTCCCACACCACCAGGTAGAGCGAGCGCGGGCTGAAGAAGAACTGGTGCGTGATCTGGTAGTCCTTTTGCCCGCCGAAGTCCCAGGCGTTGAGCGTGATGGTCGCGTCGCACTCCGGGTGCGCCATCGGCAGCGGCTGGCGGGCGACCTCCATGCCCTTGGTGGTCGGTTGGTCCTTGAAGGGCTTGCCCTGTAGCGCTTGCAGCAGACAGGTCTTGCCGACGTCGCCCTCGCCGACCAGCACGAGCTTGGCCTCATGCAGCGGCTCGCCGCCTTTGGGATCCTGGTCGCGGATGAAGGCCAGCGCGCCGCGGACGTCCTTTCCGGCCAGCTTGAGCAAGACATCCGGCAGCGGGTTGTCATGAAGAAGGAGCACCTCCAGCTTCTCCAGTCTGCCCAGCTCCGGCGGCAGTGACGTGAGCCGGTTGTGTTGGAGTTCGAGCTTTTGCAGTCCGGCGAGGCCGCCGATCTCCGGCGGCAGCGACGTGAGCTGGTTGTTGGCTAGATCGAGGTGTTCCAGGGCGGCGAGGTCGCCGATCTTCGCCGGTAGCAACGTGAGTTGGTTAAGGTAGAGAACGAGTTTTTGCAGGCCGGTGAGGCCGCCGATCTCCGGCGGCAGCGACCTGAGCTGGTTGCCTTGGAGTTGAAGCGTTTGCAGTCCGCCAAGGCCGCCGATCTCCGCCGGCAGCGACGTGAGCTCGTTTTTGGGCAGATCGAGGTGTTGCAGTTCGCCGAGGCCGCCGATCTCCGCCGGCAGCGACGTGAGCTGATTACCAGAGAGATCGAGCTCTTTCAGGGCGCCGAGGCCGCCGATCTCCGCCGGCAGCGTCTTCAGGCCCAGGCCGGGAAGGTAAAGTTTCGTGCGCCCGTCGTACTTGGCTTGGCGAATAAGCTCGAGTGCTTCCCGCTGCGGATCGTCCACCGCCATGGCCGGCACCTCCCGGGTTGGCGACCGTTGTCCCGGCGAACTCTACCGCGCCCGCCGCCGGTGTGCCAATCCGCGAGGGGGGGGAGGGGGTGCCCCATCCCGTTCCGAAGGACGGGGTGGGGGACCGACTCGAATACTCGAATCGTCGAGATTGGATCCGGTTTACGTGCCGCGCCCTTCGGCCGCAACCCAAGTCCAGCCCGGTACGGGCGACAGTGTTTAGCCAGGGGCGTAAGCCCCTGGGAAAGATGCACTCCGCAGCCGAAAGCCCCAGCGGGGCGAAAGAC
>JACZRH010000200.1 GCA_022574815.1 Planctomycetota bacterium
AGTCGCCGGCGTTCATCAAAGTCGGCGACAACGTCGGCCCGGAATCGGTTGTCTGCCTTGTCGAGGCCATGAAGGTTTTTAACGAAATCAAGGCCGAGGTCTCCGGTCGAATCACCAGAGTCCTGGCCAAGAACGCCGAAGCGGTCGAATACGACCAGCCCCTGTTCGCGGTCGCATCGGCCTAGTTGTCATTGCGTCCCGCGCGCGAGCATCGCATGTTCAGCCGAATTCTGGTGGCCAATCGAGGTGAGATCGCACTGCGCGTGATTCGCGCCTGCCGCGACATGGGCATCGAAGCGGTCGCCGTCTACAGCACGGCCGATCGCGACGCCGCCTACCTCAATCTGGCCCACGACGCCATCTGCATCGGCGGCAACGCCCCGGCCGAATCGTACCTCAACGCGGCGGCGATCCTGTCGGCAGCCGAGATCACCGACGTGCAGGCCATTCACCCCGGGTACGGCTTTCTCGCCGAGAACCCGACCTTCGCGCAGATGTGCCGCGATTGCCGCATCGAGTTCATCGGGCCCAGCGCCGAAGCGATGCGGCTGCTGGGAAACAAGATTGAGGCCCGCAAGCTCGCCAAAAGGGCCAAGGTCCCGCTCATCCCCGGCAGTAACGGCAACGTCGAGAACGAGGAGGCGGCGGTTCAAGTCGCCAAAGACCTCGGCTATCCGGTCATGATCAAGGCGGCGGCGGGCGGCGGCGGGCGCGGCATGCGCGCCGCGCACAACGAGGTCTCCCTGCGCAGCAGCTTTCGCAACGCCCGCGCCGAGGCCGAGCTCGCGTTCAAGGACGGCACGCTCTACATCGAAAAGCTGATCGAAAGACCGCGGCACGTCGAGGTCCAGCTCCTGGCCGACAAGCGCGGCAACTACCTCCACCTCTGGGAGCGCGACTGTTCGCTCCAGCGGCGACACCAGAAGCTGGTCGAGGAATCGCCTTCGCCGCATATCAGCGGCAAGACCCGCCGCCGGCTGTGCGCCGCCGCCATTCGTCTGGCCAAGGCGGCGGGCTACTACTCGGCGGGCACGTGCGAGTTTCTGGTGGACGCGGACGAAAGATTCTACTTCATGGAGATCAACGCCCGCATCCAGGTCGAACACCCTGTGAGCGAGCTGGTCACCGGCCTGGACCTCGTGCAATGGCAAATCCGCATCGCGAGCGGCGAGAAGCTGCGGCTAAAGCAAGAGAATATCAAGCAGACCGGCTCGGCGATCGAGTGCCGCATCAACGCCGAGTCGCCCGAGGACGGCTTTCGCCCCTGCCCGGGGAAGATCGAGCGGTTCATCCCGCCCGGCGGCCCGGGCATCCGCATCGACACGCACGCCTACGCCGGCTACACGGTCAGCCCGTACTACGACTCGATGATCGCCAAGCTACTGGTCCACCGCCCGACGCGTGCCGAGGCGATCGTCGCTATGCGGCGCGGTTTGGAGGAGTTCCAGATTCAGCCGCTCAAGACGACCATTCCCCTGCACCGCTCCATATTTGAACATGCGGATTTCATTCAGGGCAACGTCGATACGGGATTCATCGAGCGAACCTTCAACACGGCCGGTTAATAATACTGCCGGAAGAACAGAATACAGTACGTCATGCTGAGCGAAGCGTCTGGCCCAAAACCCAGCAAGATTCCTCGCTGCGCTCGGAATGACGTTGCTTGAGTTTTGTCACTCCGAGTAGCAACTCGCCTTGCGGGCCGCGCGCCCGCGCTTCACGTCGAATACAGGTGGGAAACCAGGTCGGCGTAGCCGTTGTGAAGCCGCGTCGGCACGCGATTGCCGGTGGGGATCAGCCGCTCCGTCGCCTGGCTCCAGCGCGGGTGCGGGACCTTGGGGTTGACGTTCGACAGGAAGCTGTATTCCCGCGGCTGGAGGTCGTTCCAGAACGTGCGCGGCTGCTTCTCGACGAATTCGATTTTCACGATCGACTTGGGGCTCTTGTAGCCGTACTTCCACGGCACGATCGCCCGTAGCGGGGCGCCGTGTTGTTTGGGCAGGGGTTTGCCGTAGATGCCGGTGACGAACATCGCCAACTCGTTGGTCGCCTCGTCCATCCGCAGGGCCTCGTAATAGGGCCATTCGTAAGGCCCGCTCTTCTGCCCCGGGGCCTGGTCCGGCCGGTGAAACGAAACGAACCGCACGAACTTGGCGCTGCCCAGCGGCTCGACGTGGTCGATGAGCTTCTTCATCGCGAAGCCGGTCCAGGGCACGGTCATCGCCCAGGCTTCGACGCAGCGGAAGCGATAGACGCGCTCCTCGAGCCCCATCTTGCGGACCAGGTCGTCCACGTCGATGCGAATCGGCTTTTTGACCAGCCCGCCGATCTCGACCTCCCACGGCCGAATCACGAACGAACCAACCAGGTCGGCGACGCGCTCCTTGTCGGTCGTGAATTCGTAGAAGTTGTTGTAGCGCGCCGCGACCTTCTCGGCCGTGAGGGCGCGCTGCACTTTGTACTTCGCGCTGCGCTTCGCCGGGTAGAGCGCCCGCACGTCGTCCGGCGGCGGTTTGTCCGCGATCTGCGGGAGTACCGGCCCAGCCGACGACCGTTTTTCGCAGCCGAACAGCAACGCCGCCGTCCCGCAGCCGGCCAGCCGCATCCAGTCTCGACGATTGAGAAAGACGTGTTCGGGTGTCGGTGCGATTCGCGGATCGTCCCACGGCGGTCGCAGGTGGATGGACGGCATCGTACTGGTCTCTCCTACGCGCGGTGCAAGCGCGGGGGGTTTGGTCGCAACGTCTACGGATTTCGTTTGCTCATTATAGCCGCGCGCGGGCTCATTGCCGCGCCGCGCGCGTGGCGATGGACCGCAAGCGGGCGAGATTGAGGCGGTCCCACTCGCGGCCGCGCGAGTCCTCGCCCTTCGGTGTTTCGAGGATCATCGGCAGGCCACGGAAGCGCGTGTCGGCGATTACGTTGCGAAAGCCGGCCGACCCGATGCGGCCTTTGCCGATGTGCTCGTGCCGGTCGAGCCGCGAGCCGAGTTCGCCTTTGCTATCGTTGAGGTGCCAGCAGCGAATTCGCTCCAGCCCGAGCTCGCGATCCGCCAGGCGGATCATCGCCTGGTATTGCTCGGAATCGCGGATGTCGTAGCCGGCGGCAAACACGTGGCAAGTGTCGATGCAGACGCCCACGCGCCCGGGTTGCTCGACGGCGTGGAGGATCTCGCCCAACTGTTCGAACGTGCTGCCGAGCGTGGAACCCTGACCGGCGGTCGTTTCCAGCAGCGGCATCACGGTCAGATCGGGATTTGCGTCAAAGATGCGGTTCAGCGCCTTCGCCACGCGCCGCACGGCCTGCTCGACGGGCGCCCCGACCGCGGCCCCCGGATGAACGACGAGATAGGGTATTCGAAGCGTCTCACAACGCCGCAGTTCTTCGGTGAAGGCCGCGACGCTCTTGGCGAACAGAGCTGGGTCGGGCGAGGCCAAGTTGATCAGATAGGTGGCGTGTGCGACGGGCGGGCCGAAACCGGCGGTTTCGAGAAGAGCGTGCCAGCGCTCGAGATCCTCTGGTTTGAAGGGCGTCGCGCGCCATTGCCGCTGGTTCTTCACAAAGACCTGAACGGTTCGGCAGCGCAGGCGCAGGGCCTCGACCAGGGCATGGCGCATTCCGCCGGCGATCGACAAGTGCGAGCCGAAACAATGAGCGTTCGGCTCGTTTTCCGGTGGACTCGAACTCGCGGCCGGTTTTTTGACGCGTGGCATGAGGCTCCTTGTAATGGTGATGCTGGAGCGCTGTCAAAGGAACCCGCGTGGAGACCCAGCCTGATCCGCCGCCACTGCTTCTGGCCTCGGCGAGCCCGCGCCGCGCCGAGCTGCTGCGGCAAGCCGGCGTGCGCTTCAGCGTGCGGTCGTGCCCGTTTCGGGAACCTTCGAGCAAGCCGCCGACCACGTCGCCGAGCGCCTGGGCCGAAGCACTGGCGCACTTCAAGGCTCGCGCCGTCGCCGAGCGCAACTCGGGCCAATGGGTGCTCGGTGCGGACACCGTCGTTGTTTGCGGCGGTCGCCTGCTGGGCAAGCCCCGCGACGCCGATGAGGCCCGCGAGATGCTCCAGCTCCAAGCCGGCCGAGCGTGCGAAGTCATCACGGGGGTCTGCCTATTGCGCGTTGCTGACGTTTCTTCGCGGTTCCTCGGCCACGAGCTCACGCGCGTCTGGATGCGCGACGCGCCAACCGAGATCGAGGCCTACCTGGCCGGCGGCGAGTGGCGTGGCAAGGCCGGGGCGTATGGGATTCAGGACGTCGGTGATCGGCTGGTCGAGCGCGTGCAAGGCTCTTTCTCAAACGTCGTCGGGCTGCCGATCGAACGGGTCACGCGTCTGCTGGCTGCGGTGGGCCTCCTCTCACCCTCGGGCTCGGGTCCTCCCCGACCCGCCGCCGCCGCGGGTGGAGGCCGCAAACGGACTGCGGCGGGGTCGGGCGACTGATAATGACTGGCCGAGGTTCGGTCTTGCGGCTATAGTTCAAGTGGCGTGAACGAAAGAACCGAGTATGCCGATTGGTCCAGCGGAATGCCCGCTTGGCTGTGGGGACGGAAGCCGATGTCGAAACGTGAGGCGGACCCGGGGATCATCGGAAAGCAGTTTGAGCGCGGCGGCGGATTGGATCACTGATGGCGACGAAGATTGAATCCCCCCTGGGGGACTATATCAAGCAAATCAAGCGTTTTGCGCTCCTGACCGCCGAGGAAGAGCGCGAACTCGGTACGAAGATTCGGGCGGCGGCCGATTCGGAAACGAGTCTGGTCAACGGCGAGCTCGGGGTGGCGGATCACGAAAACCTGCAGCGCGACGCCAGCGAGGCGCGCGACCGAATGATCCAGGCCAACCTGCGCCTGGTGATCAGCGTCGCGAAGAATTTCCGCAAGCGCGGCCTGCCCATGGAAGACCTGGTCAATGAGGGCAACGTCGGGCTGGTCAACGCCGTCGACCGCTTCGACCCGACCATCGGCTCGCGATTCAGCACCTACGCGAGCTACTGGATCGACCAGGCGATTCGCCGCGCCGTGCAAAACGCGACGCAGATGATCCACATACCCAGCTACCTGATGGAACAGATCGGGAACATGCGTCTGGCGCTGCGCAAGCTGGAAGAAGAGCTGGGACGTCCGCCGTCGATGAATGAGCTCGCCGAGCACATGGGCGTTTCGGCCCGCAAGGCCGGGGCGGTCGCCCAGGCGATTCGCGCCTGCGCCTGTCCGACGCAGATGGGCACCGATGAGGACGGGACTCCGGTGACCGCGTCGCTGCCCGACACGCGCACCCCGCCGCCGTTCGAGGCGGTCTTCAACGAGTCCGACGCGGACTTCGTGCATCGCATGTTGAAGCGGATAACCGAGCGTGAGGCGCGCGTTCTCGAGCTGCGCTACGGCCTGCACAACGGCAAGCGCATGACGCTCAAGGAGATTGGGGAAGAGGTCGGCCTGACCCGCGAACGCGTCCGCCAGATCGAAAAAGAAGCCAAGCGCAAGCTCGAAGAGTACATCAACGAGGCACTCTAGCTGCGGGGGTTTTCTCTGAGCCACAGTGGGCACAGAGAACGTAGAGTGAATCGGTGGAAGTCGATGTGCCGGGCCCGCAACTCTTCCGCCATGACCGAGCGGGCATCGCCGTGTCCGGCTCCGTCTCACCGCCCCGTTTCGTGTACCGCTCTCGGTGATCTCTGTGCCGCATTCCCGGGCCGGCACGCCACGAAGGGCCCAGCGTGGCACACTTTGGCGCCGCGCGGCAATCGGTCCAGATTCATGCCTCGGTCGCCCAGTCCCCAAACCCCCTAAAAACAAAGCATTTGCAGCCCTCGCGAGCCGCTAACGCGTCACGCCCGCGGGACTCGAACCCGCGTCGCCAGGATGAGAACCCGATATCGCCCTCACCGAATGCGTTGCGCGGACAGGGTTTGTGTGCGACGCGCGGGGCAGGGCACGCGAAAAAGCACACGCCCGTCGCGCGGCGGGGTCGCTTCCGGGCATGATCTCGACCTGGATGGGCACCGCGCTCGCCGCCCGCCCACAGGCTGAGCGCCACGGCGCCGGGCGGAGTAATTGGACGCCCGAATTCGGGCCGATTCGCGGCTTTCCGGCGCGTCGGGGAGCTGTCGCAGAATCGGCCGCGAAGCCACGGCACCGTTGTCGCGCAGGATCGCTTCAATCGCTTTGGGGGGATTCGGCGGCCCGGGCTCGTCAAAAGAAGCCGTTCGCGATGATGCGGGACGTTCCAGTCGCGCGTATAATGCCCGGCCCCCGTGCGTTGAAATCGTGATTGGCGCCCATCGGAAGGCTTGCGTTATGGCCGTCGTGTCCACCACCGAGCAAGACCGACTTCTCGATCAGGTGATGGATCTTGCTCGCCACGAAGCGAACATTCTGGCACGTCTCTCGCGCTGGAAGCCGCCCGGCGAGGACAAGCCGCGCCCGGTGTTCGAGGTCAGCGCGGTGACGGTGGAGCACCTGATTCACTGGGCGCGGCAGATCAGCGAGGCCTTGATCCAGCAACAGGGGCTAAGCGCTCGGGCCGGCGCGGCCTCCAAGCTCTGGTCGCGGGTGCGCGCCTTGATGATGTCGTATCGCCTGAATTGGACGATCGACGAATTCGTCATCTACCACGTGACCAAGAACCAGTACGACGGATTCCCGTACGGCTTGGCCGTTTCTGATCTTTCGCGGCTGGCCGACGGCGAGTTCACCAAACCCCGCATTCGCACCGCCGTTTCGCGTCTCAGTCGCCGAGAGTTGATCAAGAAGTGCTACTCCAAGCGGTCCACGGTTCGCCCCGGCAACAAGATTCCGACGCGCGAGTTTGTTTGGTTTTATGCCGGCCCGAGCTCGAAGTACGTCGAGAATCCCGACCGCGTGTACTACATGAACTCACCCTGGGGCGAGCTGCCAAGGGCAAAGGCCGACGCCTAAACCGCGATTCTCCATTTGCCGGACTTTCGGTCGTTATTTTGGCGCAGCAAGCCTCTTCAACCAGACCGGCGCCTCGCCGCACGGTCTTCCCCAACAGCGTGCCCCGCTTCCGCCGGCAGACCCGCCGTGGTTCGGCGCAGCGGTTTTGGTGGTCGCGACGCACCTGGGGGCCGATTCTGCTTGCCCGGCCTGCGGGTTGCACGGATAATCAAGCTTGTTCCGCGGCGGTGGCGTCCGGTCAGGGCCTAGATGGCCGGATCTCACCTCTTTCGTCTCTGACAGGGGAACGACGCGCCATGAGCGACGAAACCGAGATGCGTGATCAGGACGCGATCGACGCCGCGCGTTGGCAGGTGCACGGCGAGAGCGGCAATGCTGGTACACCACCAAGCGGCGAACCCCCCGCAACCGCCGGTCGCTCTTCAAGGGCAACGACGTGACCGCATTGGACCAAACACAAGCCGGCCCCGCGCCGCTGCCGTCGCCGAAGACGCTGCTGGTCACCGACCTGGTGGACAGCACCAAGTTGGTCGAGACGCTCGGTGACCAACGGGCTGGCGAGGTTTTCGCGCAACACGACCGCCTCGCACGCGACTTGCTGGGCCGCTACGGTGGTCGCGAGATCGCTAAGACCGATGGCTTTCTCCTCCTGTTTGAGCGACCGATCGACGCGGTCCGCTACGCGCTGGCCTATCACGATGAGCTGGCGGCGCTGTCTCAAGAGCTCGGGACCAACGCCGAGAAAGACGGAATCCGGCTTGCCGCCCGAGTCGGCATCCACCTTGGCGAGGTCGTGCTGCGCGAGAATCCGCCGGAAGATGTCAAACGCGGGGCACGCCCGATCGAGATGGAGGGGCTTGCGGTCTCGGTCGCAGCGCGAGTCATGTCGCTTGCCGGCGGCGCACAGACGCTGATGACCAAGGCGCCATTCGATCTCGCCCGGCGAGGTGCGGTCGGTGCCGGCGAAGTTGCTGACGACATCCGCTGGCTGGAGCACGGTCCATACTTGTTTAAGGGCGTGAGCGAGCCGGCGACCGTCTGCGAGGTCGGCCGCGAAGGCTGCGCCCCCCTCACCCCGCCGCCGAATTCGGAGAAGGCCAAGCGGGCGATCATGCCGGGCGACGAGGAGACGCTGGGCTGGCGGCCGGCGCCGGGGCTGGCGATTCCCGGGCGGGAGGGCTGGAGGCTCGTGGAGCGGCTCGGCGCGAGCAGTTTTGGCGAATCCTGGTTGGCCCAGCACCGTCACACGCATGATCGACATCGGTTCAAGTTCTGCTTCCATGCGGATCGGCTTCGCGGACTCAAGCGCGAGCTGACGATGGCGCCCCGCACGGTTCCGCTGCTGAGGCGCAATTCTATTTGGGCGCCCTTAAACTGGTCGAGAATGTCGGCCAGAGTCATCTTGTTTCCGATGCGAAACGGAAACACCTCGAGCCGCTTCGACAGCGGATCGCTCGAGTCGTAGCGAATGGCCGATACGCCTCCTCCGCCACGCTTCTCGACAGTAAGCGACTTCAGCACGTCGTCCATTTCCGTGGCTTTGAACTGGAGCTGTGCCGTGTCGCCGGCGGGCACCGACCCCGACCTCTCGAAGAAGCCGATCCCATGTTTGTAGAGAACGACCTTGCTGACCTTCAGATCGGCGGCCGTCAGGCTGGGGGTCACAATTGCAAGAAAAAGGTAAACAGCAAACGAGCGAATGCGCATTTTGCCCTCCACTATTTACATACGTCTCAACCTCGCCGAACGTGCAAGTGAAATTTGTACTGATTACCCCATTTGAATTACAACCACGGGGGACGCCTGGACGAGAAGTGGCAGCCAAACCGGCCTGTGAACACAACAGATCTGTTGTAAGCTGAGACCGTGACGAGCAACCATCGCAAGCGGTGGCGCCTGCCTCAGGTGGACAGGCTGCTCGATTTACGTCACCACTCCCGCCTCGATCAGCTCGAAGCGGCATTCGCCGCGCTCGACAAGCGTCTGACAATACGAGTGGTTCCTGCCGCTTGACGTCCTGTCCCGGCAATTCGGTCACTCCCG
>JACZRH010000201.1 GCA_022574815.1 Planctomycetota bacterium
CGTTCACGTTCGCCGGCGGCGGCGAAGAACTCATGCTCGGTTTGTATGGCGTGGGCTTCGCGGCGGTCGGGATGCTCGCGACGCTCGGCATCACGCTGGCGACCGACGCCTACGGCCCCATCGCCGACAACGCCGGCGGAAACGCCGAGATGACCCACCAGGAACCGTACGTCCGCGAGCGCACCGACGCGCTCGACTCGCTCGGCAACACCACCGCCGCGACGGGCAAGGGCTTCGCGATCGGATCGGCGGCGCTGACGGCCTTGGCCTTGTTGGCGGCGTACATCGAGGAAGTCCGCTTCGGTCAGATGCACGAGGCCGCCGCGACCCTGTCCGAGGTGACCCAGGCAGACCCCGACGAAGCGCAGTACATCGGCTACGGGAAGTGGGGCGCCCGCGTGAGCATGAACAAGGGCAAGGACGACTTCGCCGCGTACATGACGCTCAACTCCCACGAGCTGCCGAAGCCGGTGCAGCGCGAGCTCAACAAAGGAGCGGGCAGCGTCAAGGTCATGATGGAACCCGCGGGCCTCAAGGAAGACGGGTACATCCGTCACGCGACTCTGACGACCACGATCGACGGCAAGACCCGCGAAAGCCGCCTCGAGCTCGTCGCCGCCTCGAAGGCCTCGCTGGCACAGTTCATGGTGTTCTACAACGTCACGCTGCTGAACCCGAAGGTGATGTGCGGCATGTTCTGCGGCGTGCTGCTCGCGTTTGTGTTCTGCGCGATGACGATGAAGGCCGTCGGCCGTTCCGCGAACCTCATGATGATCGAGTGCCGGCGACAGTTCGAGAAGATCCGCCAAGCCTTGCGGAACGACGGCAAGGACGAGGAATTCGTCCAGAACCCGGACAACTGGCCTCGCCGGGTCGAGGTCGACGGGCAGAAATATCCCGACTACGCGAACTGCGTCCACATCGCGACCGTCGGCGCGCAGAAGGAAATGGTCGTCCCCTCGCTGATGGCGATCGTCGTGCCGGTCGTGGTGGGGCTGCTGTTCGGCGTGCCGGGCGTGATGGGGCTGCTGGCCGGCGGGCTGACCAGCGGGTTCGCGGTCGCGATCTTCATGGCCAATGCCGGCGGCGCGTGGGACAACGCCAAGAAGCTGATCGAGACCTTCGGCAAGATCACGGCCAAGGACATGCTCGAGGACAAGGCCACCCAGGACAAAGTGCCCGCGGGCATTCGCGACGACCTGATGAACCGCGCCAAGCTGGCGATGAACGCCGGCCGCCCGGACGAGATCGTCTACGGCAAGGGGTCGGAAGACCACAAGGCCGGCGTCGTGGGCGACACGGTCGGCGACCCGTTCAAGGACACATCCGGCCCGAGCCTGAACATCCTGATCAAGCTGATGAGCATGGTCAGCGTCGTGTTCGCCGGCCTGATCGTCAAATACGCACCGATCATCGGCGCCATGCTCGGTTTGGGTGGTTAGGCAGCGGTGCCCCGCCTTCCGGGAGTGGGGGACGGAATCGGCTCTGAGTAAGCGTTCCGGAGACGATGCCGCACGAGTGCGAATCCGGCCCCCGCGCTCAGACGGGAATGGGCAGCTTGTGCGATTCGGAGCACCGCGCGGGCTGAAGCCCGCGGCTCTTAATGGTCGCCGATTAGCGTGACGGGACTTAGAATCAATCTATGAGCACCACCCAGCCCATTCGATCCCGTCGACCGCCGCCGGAGCTAACCGGCGGGCCCGAGTTCGCGATCGACGTGGCACGCCTCGCGGCCGACAACCGCACCGAGGACGTCAAGGTGCTGGACTTGCGCGGCCTGAGCAACCTGACGGATTTCTTCGTCCTGGGCACGGGCACGTCGAGCCGGCAGATGCACGCCGTCGTGGACCTGATTCGCCAACACGCCAAGTCGCTCGACCGCGCCCCGTTCGGCATCGCCGACACGCAGAGTGCGACCTGGATTCTGGCGGATTACATCGACGTGGTGGTTCACCTCTTCGACGCCGAGCATCGCGAGTATTACGACCTCGACGGACTGTGGGGCGACGCGCCGCAGGTCGATTGGCGTGAGGAAAAGGGGTCGGGAGTCTTTTTTTGATACCTTCCCGAAGAGACAATCTTTGACCGCTCATTCTCCCAACCCTCCTTCCCGTTCGGAAAAAGACTCCCGACCTCTTTATTCCCCCCGCCGCCGATCGCGAATCTCAATGTCGTCCGCGGCGTCGGCCGGGCGCCCGCCGGGGTACCAATAGTCGATCGAAATGAGGCGCGTTGCATAGAGGCGCGTGAAAGCCGAATGCCATGCCAGCTCCGTGACAACTCGGGCCGCAGCTTTAGTCCTCGGTGGATCAAGACCGCCGCCGAGGGGCAGGTCACGGACCCATCCGGCTTCGAATGTTCCGGGCTGGACGGCGTCCAAATCCTTGAGGCGTGACGAAATGCTCGACATGTACGCCCGGCGCACCTCGGAGAAAACGCTCTCGGGCCAGCTTCGGTTTCCCGTCCAGTGGTCCCCGTGAACCAACGAGTCATAATGTTCCGAAAGCAGCACCGCTGAGAGCAGCAAGAGCGCCGCGCCCACGCGGCGCGGAACGGGCCGCGCCAGGTAGGTCGTCAGGGCCCACATGCACACAAGCGGAACGAACCATTGGACGGTCGGATTTCCTGCGCCGCAAAGGTGCGAGAGACCTCCGAGAAACACGGCGGCGAGAATCGGAACCAGGGCGGCGATGAATATCTGTCGCCCGGTAGGCCGACGGCGTGGCGCCTTCCACCAGACCAGCGCCGAGAGAACGGGCACGAGTAGTAGAACCACGGCATGAACGGAACCGGCCATCGGTCGCCCCGTAGGTCGCGGCCTCACGCAGCTCAACGGCGCGCAGTAGACGACCGCACCCTGCTTGGTGAATCCTATTCACCTGCAACTTGCTCGACAAGCAGAGGCACGCGAGCTGGAACCCGGGCCGGATGCTTCGCTTCGCTCAGCATGACGTTCGACATTTCCTTCTCCCGGCGATAGCAAAACGGCCCGGATGCCGAAGGCACCCGGGCCGCGTCGTGAATGGTGGGTCCATGGTCGGAACGCCGGCCGCGCGGCCGCGTTCGGCTTGGAAGGTCCTCACTGCTGCTCGGCGCCGTTTTCCCGATGATGGTCTTCCGCGCTGATTCGCGATCGCAGCAGCGAACTCACGGGTCGCGCGGCGTGAGACGCGACGAAGTCGCGGAAACCGGTTGGCTCGAACCTCGATTGCCGGTCAGCGTGCGCCGCAGGAGCATGATGTCCGAGTCTCCGTGCTCGCCGCTCGTGTACACCAACTCCCCGTGATCGTTTATGTCCGTCACCAGGTTCCAAAGCACGTCGTAGTTGTCGGAGACTTGGTAAACCTCTCCCTGGTGATACAGGTAGGCCTGATACGAACTGCGCTCGTGGTGGAAGCGGTAGAAGGCGACGTCTCCGGCGTCGTTGATGAGCGGCGCGCCTCCCAGCTCCAGCAGTTGCACGTTTACGCCGTTTTCCCAGAGCTGCACGGCCGAGGCACAGGGGCCGATTCGCATGGTCCACACGATTTGGCTGAGGTTGTTGATCGATCCGGCGAACGCCCGATCCGATCCGGTATCGCTCACCTGGAAAAAGTCGCCGTCGTGCATTTCCCCGCCGCGGTTCGCGGCATACAGCATAACGGCCCGTTCCCGATTGAATCCGGAACACTCCGTGTTGTAGCGCGTCCAGATGATCTGGTCCAGGTCGTTCAGCTTCGGGCATTGGTTGTTGGCGTCGCCCGCGGTGATCCGCCGAATCGTGCGACCGTCGTAAAAGTAGATGTCGGAGATTCCGGCGTTCTGGCAAGGCGGCATCGAAGCGGTCCAAGCGATATGACCGAGGTTGTTGATCCGCGGGCTTCCGTCGCCGAAATTGTTGTCCGTCAATTGAACAATCTCGCCATTGCGGTACATCATGATTTCGTGCGTGCGCCGCGCACCGCGAAACGGTCCGATTTCGCGGCTCCACACGATGTCGCCCGCGTCGTTAATATCGGGGCTCGCGTTTTGGATTTCCGCGTCCGTTGTGATCGCGATCATTCGGCCGTTGTCGTAAAGAATAATCTGGGCCGTGGGATCCGGCCCGTCCTGGTACTTCATGAACACGATCTGGCCCTGATTGTTCATTCGAGCACGAGTGTAGTACGCGTCCCCCGGTGTAATCTGCACGAGCTCGTAGCCCGGCGGGACGTCCGCCGCCTCCACGTACGCCAGCGTCAATCCGAGCGCCGCCAGCAATGGAATGGTTTTGCGCATGACATGCTCCTCTTTGCACCTTCGCGTAACAGAAGTGATCGACCCTTTCCGCAGCCTTCGCCGTGGGGCCGCCGACAGCAGCCGCGAACTGCACCAAGCACATTGGAATCCGGATGGTCCGGCTGGTCAAGAGCGCTGCCGGAAGACAAAGCAGCCCGGATGCCGAAGCACCCGGGCCGCGTCGTGAATAGTGGGTCAATGGTCGGAACGCCGGCCGTGCGCCCGCGTTCGGCTTGGAAGGTCTTTACTGCTGCTCGGCGTCGCTGCCCCGATTGGGGTCCTCTTCCAGCATCTTGCGCAGGTAGCCGTTCTCGCGGCGGGTCGCCTCGACATCGAACAGCAGGTATTTGATCCACAACCGAAGGAAGTCGATGCTCTCCTGGAGCGAACCGACGCTCTTCTTGATGTCCTCGTGGCGTTGCTTGGTCTCGTCGGCCAGCGTGGTCAGCTGATCGCGCTCGCTCTCGGGGAGCGTTTCGATCTGCTCGACCAACTCGCTCAGCTTCTTCTGAAATGTCGCTTCGTCCATGCTTCCTTCCTCCCAAGGACTCATAGGCGCGTGGGTCCGCGTCTTTCAGCCGGGTTTCGGGCGACTACGAGCCGTCCGGCGTCTCGGGTTACCTCCTTCCGGAGGCCGGCGATGTAGGGTTTTATGCCCCCGCACCGCGTCCTGTCCATACGGACCCGACGATTTTACTCCAAACCGGCGCTGCGCCGCGTGAGCCGACACGTTATGAGAACCACGTACGGCGTCGCACACGCAGCGCACCTTGGGAATGCTCAAATACGTTGAATTCGCAGAGAAATTGCGAATTCGGGCCGGCGGGCAATTTGCCCCTTGAGCCCGGGCGGCCCTTCCGATACACACATCCGTTCGAGCGAAGTGTGAGGTAGACCGCATGGAACTGCCGCAAACGCAATTCGAGGCCCTCGAACGACTCGGGACGCTCGCGGAACCGACGACGATCCCTGAACTCGCTTCGCTGTTGGACAGCGACCAGTCGCCGGTCGCGGCTGCGTGCGCGGCGCTGAGCGAGCCGGGCTATGTGTCGATCCGCGAGACGGAGTACGAGGAATTCAGCCTCGGAAAGGACGCGCGGCCGTTCATTGCCGCGCCGTTGCCGGAGCGAGTCTTGATCGGCGTGCTCGCGGCGCGGGGCGGCTCGTGCGCCCTGACCGAAGTGCCGGACCATTGCGATCTGAACGCGGGACAGGTCGGCCAATCGCTGCGCTGGTTGCAGCAGCGCGGCTGGGGCCGCAAAGAGAAGGACATGCTCGTCCTGAGCGACGCCGGCCGGGCGGCGGCCGACACGACCGAGCCGGACGAGCGGCTCATCCAGGCACTCGCGGCCGATCGCGTTGCGCGGGCCGACGAATTGGCGAGAGAGGGCGTGCCCGTCGATGCGGCGCGAAAGCTGCTCGCGAAGCGCAAGGGTTTTCTGAAGATCAAGCAGCGGACCGATCGGCGCGTCGCCATCACCGACGCAGGCAAGGCGCTATTGACCAAGGGCGTCCACGGTCGTCGGACGGTCACGCAATTGTCTCCGGAGATGCTCGCCGACGGCACGTGGCGCGACGTGGACATTCAGCCGTACGACGTCACGCTCGCGGCCAAGAAGCTCTATCCCGGCAAGGAACATCCGTTTCAGCGGACGCTCGAGCGCGTGCGGCGCGTGTTCCTCGAAATGGGCTTCGAGGAGATCGCGAGCCCGTGGGTCGAGTCGGCCTTCTGGGATTTCGACGCGCTCTTCCAGCCGCAGGACCACCCCGCCCGCGACATGCAGGACACGTTCTATATTGCGAAACCGCAACGCTGCCGGCTCCCGGACGAAGCCTTGGTCGAACGCACGCGCGCGACGCACGAGACCGGCGGCGACACGGGTTCGACCGGCTGGCGCTACGCGTGGAGCCGCGAGCGTGCGCGCAAACCCGTTCTGCGGACGCACACGACGGCCGCCACGATCCGGGCGCTCGCGCGGCACCCGGGGAAACAGGCCGGCAAGTACTTCGTGATCGGCCCGGTCTTTCGGCGCGAGACGGTCGACTACAAGCACCTGCCGGTCTTTCACCAGGTAGACGGGATCATTGTCGACCCGAAGGCGAGCCTGTCGACGCTGCTCGGCACGTTGGGCGCGTTCTACCGCAAGATGGGCTTTCCCAAGGTGCGTTTTCGCCCGAGCTTTTTTCCCTACACCGAGCCGTCGGCCGAGGTGCTGTTGTGGCTCGAGAACCGCGGTGAGTGGGTCGAGATGGGCGGGTCGGGCGTCTTTCGCCCGGAGGTCACGCTGCCGTTGGGCGTGACGGACCGCGTGCTCGCGTGGGGGCTGGGGCTCGAGCGCTTGGCGATGATGATTCACGACCTGAAGTCGATCGGCGAACTCTACTTCGCGACGATGCCCTGGTTGCGGGAGGCGCCGCTATGCCGCTGATCAACATGCCCGTCGATCTGTTGCTCGAGCTGGTCAACGCCGACCGCGAGGTCCTCACCGAGGCCGCCGTCTCCGATACGCTGCACGACATGGGCGTCGAGGTCGAGGAGCTGACCGCGACGACGGTCTATGTTTGCCGCGCTTGCGACAACGTTATCGAGCAGACCAAGGCGCAGGGGGCGCCGCTGCACTGTGCCAAGTGCGGGACCGACTTTCGCGAGCGGACCGACCTGCTCAAAGAGCTCGGCCAAAACAAGGTCGCGCGGCTCGACATGCTCGCCGTCCGGCCGGACATCTTCGATCCCGGCGGAATGGCGCGCTACATGCGCGGCTTCCTGGGCGTGCGGACCGGGCTGATCGAGTACGAGATTCGTGAGCCGAAGTTGACGCTGCGGGTCGATCCGAAGCTGAGCCGGCCGGAGAGCTACCGCCCGCACATCGCGTGCGCCGTGTTGCGCAACATGGTGCTCGACGACGATCGCATCAAGCTGTTGATGAACTTGCAGGAAGACCTGCACTGGTCGCTCGGCCGCGACCGCAAGCTCGCGTCGATCGGCGTCTACGATCTGGCAACACTCTCCGACGACGAGCAGCCGTACTCGTTCGAGGCGGTCGCGCCGGACGGGCTGCGTTTCGTCCCGTTGGGGTTCTCGCCCGACGACGCGGGGGCGAATATGACGCCCGGCGAGATCCTCGAGAAGCACAAGACCGGCCAGAAGTACGCCCATCTGCTGGCGGGTTTTTCGGCGTTTCCGCTGCTGCGCGACGGGCGCGGCGCGGTACTGTCGATGCCGCCGATCATCAACAGCGAGGCCACCCGCTGCACCCGGGAGACCACGCAGTGTTTCGTCGACGTGACCGGCCTGTCGAACCGAACGGTCGAGCGCTCGCTGAATGTCCTGGTCACGGGGCTGATGGAAGTGATGCCGGAACTGGTGGTCGAGGCCGTGCGCATCGTCGGGCCCGACGAGGAGCGCATCACGCCGGACCTCACGCCGGCGCCGATGACGCTCGGCGTGCAGGAGGCCTGCGACACGATCGGCATCCCGCTCGAGGCCGACCAACTGGCCAGCTTGCTGGAGCGCATGGGCCACGGTGTCGCGAAATCACCCGACGGCGTATTGCAGGTCCGCGTGCCGGCGTGGCGCAATGACGTCATGCACCCGGTCGATCTCATCGAGGACGCGGCGATCGCCTACGGCTATGAGAACCTGAAACCCGAGCTCGTGCCGACTTTCACGGTCGGTGCGCCGCGCGAGATCGAGGAGCGTTCGGCCGCGGCGCGGCGGGTCTTGACCGGTCTCGGATTCCACCAGGTCATGACGCTGCCGCTCAGCAGCGAAAACGCGGCGTTCGAGAAGTGGCGAATCGAGCCCGATCCGCGGGCCGTGAAGATCGAGAACCCGATCAGCGTCGAACAAACCATCTGCCGCGTGTCGCTCCTGCCGGGTTTGCTCGAGACGTTGGCGATTAACAAGCAATACGATCTGCCGCAGTATCTCTTCGAGGTCGGCGATTGCTGCTTCGTGGACAGCGACGAGGAAACGGGGGCGCGCGAGGCGCGCCAGGTGGCCGCGGCGATGATCGGCACGCGCGTCGGCTTCGCGGACATTCGGGCCGTCGCCGATGCGTTCGTACGCGAAATGGACTTGGCAAGCACGATCGCGGCGACGGAGCATCCCGGCTTCATCGCGGGGCGGGTCGCGAAACTGGTCGACGCGAACGGCGAGCGGCTCGGCGTGCTGGGCGAGGTTCACCCCATTGTGCTCGAGAATTACGGCTTGAAACATCCGGTGTCCGTGCTGGAGTTGAGCCTGTAGCGCAGGGAAGACGCGTCGCACCAGCCGTGCGGCGCACTGGGGCGGCTTTGCCACGCGGGAGATCCGACTTTGGCTCGAAACGGGAAACGTCGCGCAGGGTCATTCCGAGCGTAGCGAGGAATCTTGCTGAATCCGAGGCAAAATGCTACCGTTCGCGCGGCATGACATTCCGCGTTCTTGGCTGCCGGTGACGGCGTGGCCGATTGCAAGGCAGCGCGCCGCTAACGCCCTCCAAATCCGAAGCCAATCGAACGGTCCGGTAGTATCTGTTTTCGGGCTTGTCGCCGGCACCCCTGTGGATTGCGCGAAGACGGCGTCGTTTTGTGACGATGAACGGCAAGTAGCCGCGTCATTTGGGTCGTTTCATCCGCAAGCCAAGAGGAGCAGCGTATGCCCCCGGCGCCCACCAGCGTGCAATCAGGCTCCGCCACATCGAAACC
>JACZRH010000202.1 GCA_022574815.1 Planctomycetota bacterium
ACCTTTGCTGAGGCCTCGTCGAGCGCGAACGAGACGACCGCCGTCGCGGCCAGCTCGCGCTGATTCGGTTGGCGCGCGTGGTGCCAGCGCCCGCGAACGACGTGCTTTACGAGCGACTCCAGGACGGCGAGCTTCTTCTCCTCCTGCTTGATTTCCACACCGGCGGCGAGCACGAGCACGGACCGGTAGTTCATGGAATGGTGCATATGCGAGCGCGCCAGGACGAGTCCGTCCAGGAGCGTGACGTTGATACATGTCGGCGCGCCGTTTCGCACTCTTTGAATCATTCGGCTCCCGGGCGAACCGTGAATGTAAAGCCGATCGTCGATGCGCACGTGCATCGTCGGAATGACGAAAGGCTGGCCGTTGTCCACAAAACCGACGTGGCAAGTCAGTGCTTCGTCGAGGATTTGGTGGATCACTTCGCGATTGTAGACGGCCCGTTTTGGAAGGCGCCGGACGGTCGTGCGCGGGGTTGGTTTGATTTGATCACGGGATACGGATTGCATGGGTTCACCTCGTGAAGCGTCGTGGCGTGTACGTTGGAGTTCACACTCGAATCACCCCAACTCCAATGTCATTTCAATATCGCCGCGCTGATAATGGGGATCCTCGCCCAGCCGCGTCGTCTTGAAGCCACACTTTTCGTACAGTCGGATCGCGGGCTCGAGCATGGTGTTCGACACGAGCCGGACGCGCCGCGCCCTCTTCTTGCGGGCGTAATCGATGCACGTCTCCATCAGCAGTTTGCCGAGGCCGCGCCCGCGGGCGTTCTTTGCCACGGCCATTTTGGCCATCTCATAAGATTCCGGACCGCGGCGGATCATCGCGCAGGTGCCCAATACGGTGTCGCCGTCCACGACGAAGAATACTTCGCCGCCTGGTGCGACGATCGTCCCGCGCGGGTCTTCCAGATACTTGAGATCCAGGTCCTCGATCTCGAAATACTCCTCAATCCAATCCAGATTGAGTCGGGCAAATGCTTCGGCGTACGTATCGCAATAAGCAACGACGCGGACCGCGGAGTGCTCCAGCGCGCCGCGGGCCTCTTTCATGGGCACAACCTCCTCGAACCGCACAACCGGTTTCTCGGGACCCGACACACTACGCGGCCGGCACGGATTGAAGTGCGGCCAGCCGCTCGCGCCCCAAGGCCGTCACTTCCCGCGCGAGCAGATCGAAGTCTTCTAATCGACTTCGATGATTGGTTACGCACACGCGGATGGCAAACCGGTCGCCGATCCGCGTGTGCGAAGGCACAGAGCTGCCACTTTCCTGTAAACGCACCAGAATGTCGGTGTTCAGGGCGTCCAGCTCCGCCGCGTCGAGATCGGGCGCCACGAATCGAAAACAGACGATGTTCAGGGAAACCGGCGCCAATAACTGAAGCTCGGGGGTTTGCTCAACCAGCATCGCGAGGTAGCGGGCCTGGTCTACATTCTGCTCGATGAGCAGCGCCAACTTCTCAAAGCCCTGCTCCTTGATTGTCAGCCAAGCCCGCAGCCCTCGAAAGCCGCGCGACAGCTCCGGGCCGTACTCATTGAATGAGATTGGCCCGTCGGTGATGCCGCCGGGAAGCCGGCCAAGGTAGGATGCGCTCGAAGCGAACGTTGCGTGGTGTTGCGCCGCGTCACGCACGAGCACAGCTCCGACGGCGTACGGAATGTGCAGCCACTTGTGCAGGTCGAAGGCCACGGAGTCGGACCGTTCCAACCCCGCTACGAGCGGTTTTAACTTCGGCGCGAGTACCGCCAAACCGCCGAACGCGCCGTCCACGTGAAACCATAGGCCCAGCTCCCCGCAGAGGTCGGCCAGGGCCTCGAGATCGTCCATGGCGCCGGTGTTTACTGTGCCCGCATTGCCCACGACGCAAATCGGGCACTCTCCAGCTACACGATCCGCGATGACTCTGCGACGCAGGGTTTCGACATCGACGGTGAAGTCTGGATTCGTTGGAGTGGCGACGAAGCTGCGACTTCCCAAACCGAGCAGCTCCAGCGACTTGATAACCGACGAGTGCGTTTCGCTCGAACCGTACACCCGCAAACGATGGCGCAGGCCCTGCACGCCGTTCCGCTTTACGTTCGCCGGTGATTTGGCGTGTCGCGCCACGGCGAGGGCGACCAAATTGGCCTCCGACGCGCCGCTGACCAGCAGGCCGCTGGCGTCGCGGGGGAATCCAAACAACTCTTTGAACCAGTCCAGCACTTGCAGTTCGAGCCGCGTCGCCGCCGTGTCGCCGAACGTCGAGTTGGTGTTGAGCCCGGCGGTCAGCAACTCGGCGAGCATGCCGAACGGCGTGCCCGAGCCGATGACCCAGCCCCAGAACCGCGGGTGAATGCTGCCTTGCGTGTACGGTAGGACGTTCTGCTTGAATTCCTCATACGCGCGTTCGGCCGGGATGGGCTTGGCGGGCGGCCCGCTCTCGAAATTCGCTTTGACGTTGTCCGGCACGGGCTGCCAGACCGGTCGCTCCCGCACGGTCCGCAAATGGTCGAACATGTCGTCGAGCATGCGATGGCCGAGTCCCTGCAGCGCGTCCCAGTTCTCCGGATCGAGTGTGTGTTGCTGCAAATCTGCGATTGTCTCAGTTGAATTTGGTATCAGGGACCTCCAATGGATCGAGTCAATTCGATTATTAGCTTGACACGATCGCAATGTCAAGCTACGCTTTGTCACTATGACAATCTGGGCACCCGAGATCGATATAACCGTGGATCCGCCTTATCAGGCGATCGTGCAGGCGCTTTCCGCGGACATTGGAAGCGGGCGCCTTTCGATCGATCAGCGCCTTCCGACCCACCGCGACCTCGCGGAAACACTCGGAATGGCAATTGGTACGGTGACGCGGGCATACAAGGAAGCCGAGCGGCGCGGGCTGATTCGCGGAGAGGTGGGCCGAGGGACCTTCGTCGGTAGGGCCGACGCGGACCCGGTCGCCGCGCCGATCTCCGAGTCGGCAGCCCCTTCGGTCATCGACCTGAGCTGCAACTACCCGATCTACAGCGAAGCCCCGGACCTCGGCGAAGCGCTCGGTCGGCTCGCAACGCGCAGCCACCTGCACGAGTTCATGCGCTATCAGCCGCACGCCGGCATGCGGCGGCATCGGGCCGCGGGGGCCAAGTGGGCGGCGCGATTCGGCGTCGCTTGCGACCCGGAGTCCGTACTGGTCTGCAACGGCGCGCAACACGGGCTGACGATCGTTTTTTGCACGCTGGCCGAGCCGGGCGATGTGATCCTGACCGAGGCCCTGACGTACCCGGGAATGAAGGCGGTCGCGCGGCTCCTGCACCTGCGGCTGCAAGCAGTCGAAATCGATGACGAGGGGCTGATTCCCGATGCGTTTGACGCGGCGTGTCGTCGGCAGAAGGTAACGGCCCTCTATCTGATGCCGACGATCCATAATCCCACTACGGCCGTGCTCCCCGATTCGAGACGTCGAGCGATCGCCGAGATCGCGCGTCGCCACGACGTGGCTATCGTGGAAGACGACGTTCACCGCTTGCTCGCCGACCCCGCGCCCCCGCCGGTGGCGAGTTATGCACCGGAGCGCACGTACTTCATCGCCGGCTATTCCAAGGCGGTCGCCGCGGGAATCCGGATCGGTTACGTCGCGGCGCCGCGTGAGGCGATCGAGCGGTTGGTCCATAGCATCTGGGCGACGTGCTGGATGGTCGCGCCGCTGACGGCTGAGATCGCGACGCTGTGGATCGAGGATGGGACCGCCGATCGAATCGTGCAACGCAAACGAGCCGAGGCCGAGGCCCGCCAGCAAATGGCTCGAAACATTTTGAGAAACGCGGCTTACAAGACTCAACCGCACGCGTTTCACATTTGGCTGGAGCTACCGCCAAAGTGGCGCAGCGCCGAGTTCACAGTCGAAGCGCGGCGTCGCGGGGTCGGAATCACGCCGGCCGAGGCGTTCTCGATCGGCGACGGACCCGCGCCGAAGGCCGTTCGCGTGAGCCTCGGCGCCGCCGAGAGTCGCGAAAGGCTTCGGTCCGGGCTGAGCACGATCGCGGCGATACTCGCGTTGTCGCCTGATGCCTGTCCGGCGGTGGTGTAAGGCAGGATGTGCAAGACGTCGGGGGGTTTTGACGCGGCCGTGGGGCGCGATCCGAGGGTTCCGGGTTCAGTGGTGGGCGTGGAGAACCTGCGTAACCTGCGGAGAGATCGGACGTTAGAAATGTGAAGCGGACGACGGAACGGATGCTATAGGAAGACGGCGATAGGATGGAATCGCGGGCGGGCGCGGACCGACGAGAAGACCTTTCCGGAAAGCACGGCCTCGGTTCGCGCGTCACCGAGGCGAGTACAACAGCCGACTGTACCGGCGCTCGCGAGCTGATTCGGGAGTACGTCGCGGGCCTGGAGGTTCGGTTGGATGCGGCTGCATTGGCCGAGGAGCTCGATATGCTTCCCGACCTGTACGGCCCGCCGAAGGGCTGTTTGTTGCTGGCGGTCGAAGGTCAACGGTTGGTTGGGTGTGTCTGCCTCCGCAAACTGGAAGATGAAATCGGCGAAATCAAACGACTTTACGCTCGCCCGGCGGCGCGGCGGCGGCCGGCCGATCTGCGCGATTCGCATGCACAACTTCGCCCGCCTGCAATACGATCGCGGAAAGAAGGGGCCCCCGCGCGGCGGACCTCTGGCACGCTGCGGGCCGCTCGGCCACGGTTGCCCAGCCTCGCGGGAGTCGCACCGAGCCAAGCGCCCCTTGAAATCGCGGCGCTCGGTGAGGTCGTGCATCTGACCATCCTCCGGGCGGGGGCTGCCTCGAAGACGAAGTACCGTGATTGCTCCCGCCCCCGCGCAATGTTCCAAACGCGCCGTCACGGCCGTATCAGGCAAATACCTGAGTTTCTCGCCTTTTCCGGGGCGGGTCTGGAAGAATGGCTTCGTAGCCCGCCGGACCCCCGTAGACACTGTGTCGCAACATGACCGCCATGGTGTGCCGCCTACGGAAACCGCAGGAATCATGCCATCACGAACACTCCATCCGGGACATCCAGCTCAAAACAAGCCCGGGATCGGGATTCTGCGGCACTCTTTCCCGTCGTGATACGCCATTTTGGCCTCGCCGCGCATCGACGCACCGCCGACCAGCCCGTCCTTGCGAACCGCGTAGAATTTCAGTCCGTAGGTCGGCTCGCCACTGGCGTTGCGCAGGCGCTTCTCCGTCTTGCCTGCGATCCGCTTCAACGTCGCAAGGCACGCCTCGCTGGGCGTCCGGCCCTGTCGCATGAACTCGACGACCATGAACGTCGCACAGTTTTGAAGGTTGGCCTCGCCGCGGCCGGTCGAGCCGGCGGCGCCGACCTCGTTATCGACGTAGAGCCCCGCCCCGATGATGGGTGAATCGCCGACGCGCCCGGGAATCTTGTAGGACAGGCCGCTGGTCGTGGTCACGCCGGCCAGGTCGCCGGCGGTCGTCAGCGCGCAGCAGTTGATCGTGCCGTAGGTGAACTCCCGGCCCTTCTCGTCGAGGATCCGCCGGGCGGCCTCCTCGTCGGCCTCCGGACGGATCCAGTCGTCGCGCTCGGAGTGGGTCTCCTTCCATTTGAGCCAGATGCGGCGGGCGGCGTCGGTCAGCAGCTCTTCTTCCTTGAATCCGTGGGCCTTCGCGAAGCGCAGCGCACCTTCCCCGACAATCAGGACGTGGTCGGTCCGCTGCATGACCAGCCGCGCGACTTTGGAAGGGTTGACGATGTTACGCAGGGCGGCGACGCCGCCGGCCTTGTGCGTCGGCCCGTGCATGACGCACGAATCGAGCTCGACTACGCCGTCCTCGTTGGGCAGCCCTCCGAGCCCGACCGAATGATCGTCGGCGTCATTTTCAACGAGATTGACGCCGGCAATGACGGCATCGAGCGGGTCGTCGCCGTTCTCGAGCATCTTCATGGCCAGCTCGCACGCGCCGACGCCGTTCGCGCTGGCGATGACCGCGGGACCGCCGAGCCCGCCCGCGCCGCGCGCGCCTTGTTGCTGCGGCTGCGAATCAGGGCCCATGGCGATTGCACCTCCTGCCATCCCCGCCGCCGCCATCCCCGCCGCCGATTGCACGAATTCCCTACGACTGATGGTCATCGCAGCACTCCTTGGGCAAGCTCGCCGAATCGCTCCGTTCCCCGAGAGAATTTTGATCATAGCCCGAGCCGCGCGCATTTGCGACCCGATGTGGCAGGCCCGGAGTCCCAGTCACAAACTGCCCGCCGCCCGTCGATTTCGACCACCCCCGATTGCGGTTAGGATGAACTCGTCCTATGAGACAGCCGTCAACCGCGCCAATTTGGAAACCATGGCCGATTCGCCAGCCCATTCAGCCGAAGCGTCGACCGAGTATGCCCTGACCGTGGACGGGGCGCGGATCGCCCTCAAGCACCGCGCCCGTCCCAAGGGCTCGCCGGTCGTTCTGATCCACGGCCTGGCGGTTAACGCCGACCTTTGGGACCTGCCTGACGTGCGTGGCGACGACTTCGAGTACCGCAGTCTCGCGACCGTGCTGTACGAGGCGGGGCACGACATCTGGCTGATGAACGTGCGCGGCATCGGCGGGCCGGAGCGCTTGAGCGAGCCGCCGCCCGGGCAGCGCGACTGGTGCATCGATCATTTCATTCTGTACGACCTGCCCGCCACGATTGACCATGTCATCACACGGACGGGCCGCCGACCGTTCGTCGTCGGTTCCAGCATGGGCGCGATGTCGCTCTCGGGATACCTCCAGGGAGCGCGCCTGGCCGGAGCGGGCGACGCGCAGCGCATCTTCCCCGACGCGGGTCTTTCCCGTCGCAGGCAGGAGCGGCTCGCCGGCTGCGTTTTCGTGCAATTTCCGGCCGCGCTGCGCTGGCCGCATTCGATCTACGACGACAGTGGGCAGATCAAGTGGAATGCACTCATCAGCAAGTGGCGCTGGGACGAGGCCGACGCCAACTATCCGTTTGAGCTCCTCTCGCGCCTGGGCTGGCTGCAAGCGCTCGTCGAGGCGACCGGCAGCGTCAACCTCCACTGGGTCCGCTCGAATCGCAACTCGGACAAGGGCCGCGCCACGCTGCCCAAGCCCTTCGCCGACGTCTGGCGCAAGACCGAGCGCGGCCTCACGACCGCGATGACGAAGCTCTACAACAAATACAAGGGCACCACGCACTCGCGGCCGGAAATGTTCCTTTCGGGCGGGATCCGCGACGCCGTCGATCATCTGAAAGCCGGCGTGCTGCGGCAGTTGGGCAAGTCGGTCCGGGCCGGGGGGTTCGTGAGCGCGCTGGGCGAGCCCGACCACGTGTACTCCGATCATTACGATCTCGTGACGGCGCCGACGCTGCTTGTGCTCGGCGGAAAGGACCGCATCGCCAACGCGGATGTCACGCGCGAAGCGTTCTTCGAGAAGATCACGTCAAACGACAAGATGTTGCAGTTCTACGAGGAGATCGCGCACGGCGAGTTCGAGGCCGCTCCGATCGCTTTCGAGAAAGTCTACCCCGAGATCCGCTCGTGGTTCGGCGCCCGCGACAAAGAGGCGTGTCCAGCCTAGAATCCCCCCGCGATTGGGCGGACCGATTCCCCCGGACGCTTTCGTTTTGATGGGAGAAGCTCGTGGCCGACGTTAATGATGTACAGGTGGAGCGGCTCGTAAAGACCTTTTGCGACGAATTTGCCAAGCTGCGCGCCGAGGTCGGCAAAATGATCGTCGGCCACGCCGAGATCGTCGACGGCGTGCTGGTCTGTCTGTTCGCCGGTGGGCATGTGCTGCTGGAGGGCGTGCCGGGGCTGGGCAAGACGCTGCTGATCCGCACGTTGTCCGAAGCACTCAGCCTCGATTTCTCCCGCATCCAGTTCACGCCCGACCTGATGCCCGCCGACATCATCGGCACCAACATCATCGTCGAGGACCCCGACACCGGCCGGCGGCACTTCGAGTTTCAACGCGGCCCGCTATTCGGCCAAATGATCCTCGCCGACGAGATCAACCGCGCCACGCCCAAGACCCAGTCGGCCTTGCTCGAGGCCATGCAGGAGCACACCGTCACGGTCGGCGGCCAGAAGCACACGCTCAAGGAGCCTTTCTTCGTCATGGCCACGCAAAACCCGATCGAGCAGGAGGGCACTTATCCTCTCCCGGAGGCGCAGCTCGACCGTTTCATGTTCAAGCTCGTCGTCAACTACTCGAATAAGGACGAACTCAAGACTATCATGGACCGCACCACCACCGCTTATCGACCCTCGATCAAGCAGGTCATGACCGGGCGAGAGATCATCAAAGCGCAGAACCTTGTCCGGCGAATCGTCATGGCCCCGCATGTGCAGGATTACGCGATTCGAATCGCCATGGCCTCGCACCCGGGCGGGCCTTACGCCGTGGAAGCGACGAACAAGTACGTGCGCTGGGGCGCCAGCCCGCGGGCCGTGCAGACGCTCACCCTGGGCGGCAAGCTCCACGCCATGCTGGACGGCCGCTTCAACGCGAGCTTCAGCGACGTACAAAAAGTTTATCTACCGGCCATGCGACATCGCGTCCTGCTCAACTTCGAGGGGGAGGCGGAAGGGATCAGCACGGACGACGTCCTGAAAGAAGTGCTCGACAAGACGCCGACAATGGCCGAGGCAGCGGCGTGATGGCGAATGCAGAATGTCGAATGTCGAATGTCGAATTAACTGAACGGAACGTAGCGTCGTCTCTTGTGGGCGGCGAGGAGCGGAGCCGCCGGCGCAAGCCCGCGGATCGAACCCGATGCGAATCCGAACCGCAACAATCAGGCGGCGGTAGGGCTAGTGACACATGCGTAGGCACGCGCTTCGTGTAATTCTGGACGCCGTCCCGAAGCTGCTGCGAATGGGCGAAAAACCAATGTGGGTTGATTATGACGTTGAGGCGGATGTACTCTATTTGTCGTTTGATCGCCCCCAGAGGGCAACGGACAGTG
>JACZRH010000203.1 GCA_022574815.1 Planctomycetota bacterium
TTGAGCCGACTGACCTCGGCGTACACGAGATCGTCGGCGAATACCGGGCAGGCGATCGCGAACAACGCGAGCACAATCGCGGTTGGCATTCGCCGCGCTAAGACACCCGCGACGTTTTTGCCAGGAACGTATTTCATTCACTCGCCTCCACGGCGTGCTGACCTTGCATCAAACCTACCGCCTGAGATTTGCGACCACCCGCAGGGCCTCGTCGGCGGCCTGAATGGTCTGTGAGTTCATTTGAAAGACGCGCTGCGTCTTGATCAGCTCGACCAGCTCGGTGACGGCCTCGGTCGTGCTCAGCTCGAGGTGCCCGCCCATCAACATGCCCAGACCGTCCTCGCCGGGGTTGCCCTCGATCGGCTCACCCGAGGCGGGGCTTTGCAGGTAGATGTTCGCGCCGCCCTGGACGAGGCCGGACGGATTCGGGAAGCGCGTGAGCTGAATCTGCCCGAGCGTCTGCTGCGTGCCGTCGGTGTTGATCGCCGTAATCTCCCCGTTCGGCCCGATGCCGATCCGGTCGAGCGGGATGTCGGTGTCAACGGTCGGCGCGTCGGCGAGGCGATACCCGAAGCTGTTTCCCAGCACGAGCTCACCGTCGAGATTGCGCACGAAATTGCCGGCCCGCGTGTATCCAAATCCCCCGTCCGGGAGCTCGATCTTGAAAAAACCCTCGCCCTGGATCATGGCGTCGAGCGTGTTGCCGGTGCTGATGGCCGAGCCTTGTCTGAAGATGATCTGCGTGTTGCTGACGGCGACGCCCAGCCCGATCTGCGTACCGAGCGGGGAGCTGCTGTCGGTGCCGGTCTGCACGCCGGGCTGGGCCATGATCTGATAGAGCAGGTCTTGAAAGTTGGCCCGCGAGGACTTGTAGCCCACTGTGTCGGCGTTCGCGATGTTGTTGGCGATGACGTCGATCTTGGTCGACAAGGCGTCCATCGCCGTCGCCGCGGTGTGCAATGCAGTGATCGCCATTGGCGTTTATCCTCTTCGCGTCAGTGCGAACCCGTGCGATTCGCGTGTGTTTCCCATTGAGCCGTCGTCAGGCCTAAACCCGCGCGACCTCGTTGATCAGCCGCCCCAAACCCTGGTCCTGTAAGGAGATCATCTGCGCGTTGATCTGATACGCCCGCGCCGCTTCGAGCATGGTGACCAGCTCGCGCACCGGCTGGACGCCCGAACGCTCGACGTAGCCCGACAACACCCGCGCGTCGGCCTCGACCGGCTCGGAATCGCCGGCGATGTAGCGGCCGGTGCCGGCCTGGGCGAGCGTGCGGTAGTCGGCGACATCGACGATCGCGAGTCGCGCGACCTCCACACCGTCCTGATGAATCCGCCCGTCAACGTCGATCGACGGCGGGCTGCCGTGGGGATTGATTCGTATAGGCGTCCCGCCCTGACCGAGGATCGGAGCGCCGTCGGTGACGGCGAGCAGCCGCCCGTCACGGTCGGTGATCATGCGCCCGTCGCGCGTGAGCAGTTGGTATCCTTCCGACGCGACCATCAGGAACCCCGGGCCGTCGAGCGCGACGTCGAGCGGATTGCCGGTGTTGACGACGCCGCCTTCGCTGAAGTCGATATCCGTGCGGCCCAGCCAGATGCCGCCCGTCAGACCGTCCATTCGCCGGTCGTTCGCCCCGCGCCGAATCCCCGCTTCGCTCGCTTGCAGCCGCTCGGCGAAGGTCGCCACCTGCCGCTTGAAGCCGACCGTCTCCGCGTTCGCCAGGTTGTTCGCGATCACGTTCTGGCGGTATTCGTTGACCATCATGCCGGCGGCGGATTGGTAGAGGCCGTAGATCATGAGCGCGGCTCCGAGTCGTACGGGCAGCCGGGTGCGGCCGAGAGTCCGCCGCGGTGGACGAGTCCGTCCCTGGCTCGTCGCACAGCCTCGGCCAACACCCACTGCCCCAAATGGCTCCAATCCCGAGGCGCGGGGTCGGCGGACGACACGGGCGGCCGCGTCGTAACGCGCTCATGCCGACGCCGGTCGGCCACGGAATGCGAATGGCGTTTGTGAGGCGTGAGCATCGGGCGACTCCTTCGCCTGCGCGTGCGCTGCGGTCCGCGCCCAGGCGAACTCCAGAGGTTGCACGCGACGGGTGTAGGGCAGACGGTGTGCCAAAGGCGACGCCGGCGGCGCTCCGCTCGTGTAAAACAATGCTAAGCGATGAATATCCAAGAGCTTAACGGGCACCGCGTCGTCAGCCCGCCAGCGGTCGCGCCGTCGTCGCACCCGCAAGGAATGCGCGGGGCGCGCAAACGATGCTTGTCGCGAACCATTAGCAATCCGGGCGGACTAGCCCTCGACGACCGGATCGCCATGGCGCGGCGCCTCGCTCGCATCGCCGATCAGCTCGGCCAGCACCACCGTTCGTCCGGTGAAGCGCTGAATAACGCGCATTTGCGCGATCGGGTGCTCCGTGCGAAGCACCGTGACTTTCATTCCCAGGTACGCACGCGGCAGGTCGAGCGTCGCGAGCCGGTGTTCCGCGTCAAACAGGCGCAGCTTGCCCCGCGAGGGCCGCAACTGCTCGATCGCGCGCGCCCGCCCCAGCGACCGCTCCACCGACGCCCGTGCCCACGCCGGCAGTGTCGAGACCCGTTGCTCCATCACGGACCGGCCCATCGGAGAGTCGATCGCGACGAGGGCTTCGGCCGCCGCCAGCGCGATATCGCGATCGGCGTCGCTCAGTAGCTGCACCAGCGGCGGCTCGCCCACCTCGACGCGCATCTCGCGCAGGCTATCGACCGCCAATCGTCGGCTGCGCGCCCCCGCCCGTTCCAGGAACGAGCGCCAATCGTCGGCCCGCACCACCAGCCGATCGTCGAGATACGCCGGCGTGTGCCGGTAGTAAATCTCGAGCGTGAGCGTGCAGATCGCGGTCGTATACACACGGCCGCCCATCCGTCCCCACTTGCCCCAGCCGGGCCCGAACGGCGGCCAGCTTCCGAAGCGGTGTCGCTTTTCGCCCTTGGCGGTCTTGTCGCGGCTCTGAAGCGGAAGGAGCGCGTCGCGCAGACTGGCGTTCCACCGCTGCCAATCCCGCCCGCCGGTTTGGAACATCGCGATGGTGCCATAATACCAGTAGTAATAGGAGTGCAGTTGCGACGGGTCGCGGCCCTGGGCCAGGCCGCCCGAAGGAAGCTGTGCGAACAGCCGTGCTTTTTGCGCGAGGCGCAGCGGACTATCCGACCGCCAGCCGAGCAGGGACTCCGACGTCAGTCCCGCCGCGGTCATCGCCGGCCCGTAGCGATAGACCGGCCGCAGCGTCTGCGTACTGATTGTGAATCCGGTGCCCGCGTCCGCGTACCAGACCTTGCCGCCGGGCTCGGACGCGCGCGTGAAGTGCAACGCCGCTCGGATGAAGGTGTCCGCCGGGACAATAACCCCCGCCACCGCGCAAGCCTGCAAGGCCTGGACCATCCACGCCGTGATGGAGCTGTCATTTCGGCCGCTGCTCCGCTCCGGCCCATAGTCCCACCCGCCTAGTTCTTGTTGCATCGCGACTAGCCGCTGGACGGCGGCCCCCAGCGCGGGCTCGACGCGCCGCTCGCGTGTGAGGCTGAGATACTCGGCCAGCGCGAAGGTCGCGACCGAATCGTTGTAGCCCGCCATGCCCGTGTCCGCCGAAAAGCCGCCGTCCGGCCGCTGCATCGCGAGCAAGGCCGCGACCGCCTTCGCGACCGTGTCCTGGTGCGGCCCCTGGCGGTCGCTGTAGCCGGCCCCGAGAAACGCCAGCAGCGCCAGCCCCGTGACGCCGGGCTTGAGCGAGTTCTTCGAGCGGTTGCGGGCCCGGCCCGGGCATTCGTCGTGGCGCGGGCACTGGCGCTGAAAGCCGATGCGGTCCCACGACCCGTCCGGCGACTGATGTACCGCCAGCCAGTTGAGTCCGGCCTCGACTGCGCCTTCTGTGTTAGCCGTCCCGCCGAACTGGCGCGTGCGCCTGCGGCGCGCGTCGGCCGAGCGATCGAGCGATCTTTGCAACGGGCGGTCTGCCTTGCGCGTTTCGGCCGAGCCCGGCAGCGTCAGCCCGCCTTGAATACGCCTTCGTTCGATAATGGGCGGCTGGCGGTCCGTCGCGCCGGCGGCGGATTCCGAGTCCACCGATCCCTCCGCCGGCTGGCCGGGTCGCGCTCCGCTCTCGCCGTTCGCCGCGCTCGCCCGCCCGGACCCGCTCGTCAAAGCCGAATCGCCCGAGTTTGAATCGCTGGAGTTTGAATCGCCCGAGCTCGCATCGCCCGTGCTTCCGTCCCGCGCCGCGGCGGTCCGGGCTTCCGGCAGTGGCGGCAGCGAAACGGGTTCCAGGTCGCTCAGCAGCAGGATCGGCAGCAGAGTCAGGGTGGCTGCCAGCAGCGCCAGCAGCCCGCCGCCGATGAAAATCCAACGGCGTCCCCCCTCGGCGGTCCTCGGTTCCGGTTTCGCTGGCATCCGCTCTTATTGTAGACGCACCAGCGACGTTCGTGCGCTCGGAATTCTCGATCGCCCACCCGCGACCCGCCCGCCGGTTGTGGCACAGGCGTCCCGCCTGTGAAAAGGCACCTGTCATCCCGCCGACGGGCGCGGATTGCAACTCTCAATCCCTCAATCCCTGTTCCCTCAATCCCCGTCTGTCATCCTGCCCGCCCGCGCCGGTTGCGACGCTGTGGCACAGGCGTCCCGCGTGTGAAAACGCACCTGTCATCCCGCCTACAGGCGCGGATTGCGACTCTTAATCCCTCAATCCCTGTTCCCTCAATCCCCGTCTGTCATCCCGCCCGCCCGCGCGAACCAGTGGGCTCCGTTATCCGTCATCTCAACTTTGCTTCCGCAACGTCGCTGGTCGAGAATTTGCGAACTCACTTGACGCTGAATTGGTTTGAGTAGGAGAATGTCGCCTCGATGCCCCGAACTACGGCGCAGGCTGTAGCGCCGATTCTCAACGCACTCAATCAACGGAGGCGGACCGTGAGCGACGACTCGGAACTCCTGTTCGTTCAGGGCGATCTTGCCGCAACTCTAGGCAATTCCAAGGCCAAAGCGGTCGAAGAGGTCGCCTCTCTGGATCGGAACTACCTCTTGAAGGTCAGCGAGCAGGATCTAATCGACAGCCTCACGGCAAAGTACCAGGTCCAGCCGATTGAGTTAGAGCGGGAGAGCATCGTTGCCGACGGTCCTCGCGACGTGGACATCACCCACCGCGGCGAAATGGCCTTTGAATACGACCAGGAAGAGGTCACGATACGCGGAACCGCGCTTACGATCATAGTGCCATTCCATGGCGATCCGATGCTCCTCCGTCTCAGGCCGTCGACTTTCAACTTCAACCCGCCGCGTGGACGGATCATCGGACAGGAATTACACCTGGAATTCCGCGGCCAAGACTTGAAGGGCGAACAGCTCAAGCGCGAATACGAACGCGTGCTCGCCGACGTCGAGCAGTACGTCTCATGGCAGCGCGGCACGGTCGACGCGCATAACCAGTCCATGCGAGCGACAATCACGCAGGCCGTGACGCAACGAAAGGCCAAGCTCAAGAAGGACATGGACTTGGTCGCCAGCTTGGGCATCCCCGTTCGGCGGCGCGAGATTCCGGATACGTTTGTCGCGCCGCAAGTACGTCGCAAACCGAAGATTGAATTGCCGAAGGTCGCTGCCGGACCATACAAGCCGGAGCCGGTTCTTGCAGACGAGCACTACGAATTCATCCTGAAGGTCATCCAAAACATGACGCTGGTCATGGAGCGCAGCCCGACCGCGTTCGCGAAGATGGAAGAGGAGCACCTTCGGCACCACTTCCTCGTGCCGCTCAACGGCCACTTCGAGGGCGACGCCACTGGCGAGACATTCAACTACCACGGCAAGACCGACATCCTCATCCGACACAAGGGACGAAATGTCTTCATCGCCGAGTGCAAGATCTGGCACGGCGACAAGGCGTTCACGGCTACGATAGATCAACTGCTGGGATACACCAGTTGGCGTGACACGAAGACCGCGATCATCTTATTCAACCGCAATCGCGACTTCTCCGCCGTGCTCGCTAAGATTGCGCAGCTCGTAAAGGCCCACCCGAACCACAAACGCGAGCTACCGATCGAGGGCGAGACGTGTTTCCGCCACGTACTCCATCATCGTGACGACAAGAATCGCGAGCTCATTCTGACCGTTCTGGCTTTCGATGTGCCGTCGCAAAAACCCGAGGAGGCAGGCGCGTAGGGTGTTCGAGTGACGCACCACTCGATCTTGGAAACCGATGCCACCGTGTCAGGGGTCGGCGACATGCCCACTTCGCCGCCTTGACGCCGGCGCAATCCTTACCTAGAATTACTAGGACTAATGCGACCGGCCGGCGCTGAGCCCCCGCGAGCAAGGTGGCCAAGGCAATGCCCCAAAACGTGACAAGCTTGACATCCTTGACCCACGACCCGGCAAACCGGCCCCACCCCGCGCCAAACCCGCCCAATCTGCACCCGGCCGGCCAAGGTGCGCAAAAACATTTCGCGCGGATTTGCGCACCTTGAAGATATATGAAGTCGGGGCACCCCCGGGTGTCCGCCGGTATCTTGATTGTGCGAGCAATCTAGGCCGACGGCCAGGAGGCCCCGATGGAATCAGTGTATGTGATTGCGATGGACGCGCATTGCCAGTTCACCGAGTTTTTTGTGACCACGCCGAGGGGCCGGCCGTCACGGCGCGGACGAACGCCGCCGACGCTGCCGGCGCTGCGGAGAAGAAAAGGAAGAAAAGGAAGAAAAGGTGTCAGGAAGAAAAGGTGTCAGGAAGATTTTTCTGTCTCCTCACGGGGTCGTCCGCGTTTCCGCGGGCATATGCGGTTGAGGCGCCTACGAGGCGACTGTAAGCCCCAACGGGCCGGAGGTTTTTAGCCAGGGGCGTGAGCCCCTGGACCGCTGATCCCAACAGAACCAGCCCCGCGAGGGGCGACAGAAGGGGGCCCGTCGCTCTGCCGCCCCGCTGGGGCTTGCGGCATCGGAGCGCATTCTTTCCAGGGGCTTACGCCCCTGGCTAAACACTGTCGCCCGTACCGGGCTGCCCTTTGGCTGCGGCCGCCGGTCGCGCCGTGCCTCCGTGCCACCGTGCCCCGCGCCACTCGATCCCTCAATCCCTCAATCCCTCAATCCCTTGATCCCTTGATCCCTTGACCCCATGACCCCTTCGCCCTACAATCCCTAGACTACGGAGACCGCGCCATGCTCCACGATCCCCAACCCCGGCCCCGCCCCGCGCCAAACCCGCCGATTCCGCGCCCCGCCGACCAAGGTGCGCAAAAACACTTCACGCAAATTTGCGCACCTTGCGCACCTTCGGCCTCGCCACCCGCAGACGCGATCTTATCCGACCTTCACGGGAACCTGCGCACGCTCAGGGGGCGGGCGGAGCCCCATCCGAACCCCGAGCGCTACGACAGCCCCCCTCGATCCCCGATCCCTTGGTGCCGCTACGGCTCATCCGTCTCCAGCTCCTGCGATTCCGAATCGAGTTCGATGCCCTCGAGCAATTCGAGCTGCTCCGGCGTCAACAGGGCCAGGAACGCTTCGCGCGCCTGTTCGTGCCGCTCCCGCACCGAGGCCCGCAGCGTCTCGCGGATGTCCGCGATCGCGGTCTGCTGCTCTTCGGTCAGCTCGAGCGACTCGGCCAGACGACCCGCGAATCGGTGCGGGCGCCCGGGTCCGCGAAAGACGCGGCTCATCGTGCCCATTGCGTCGGATTTGCGCTCGTCGAGCATGGCTTGCTGCTCTTCGGTCAGCAAGCCGCGAATCTCCTCGTGGGCGGTGTCGCGCAGCACGCGGATGTCGGCATGCAGCGCGTCGAAGATCTCGCGGGCCGCGGTTCGTTGTTCCTCGGTCAGCTCCAGAGCTCCGGCGATTTCTCCGTGGTGCGCCGTTCCCAACGGCCCGCCAAAGAATCCGAATCCCGCGAAGGCGCGGCGTGGCGCCCGATCTCCCATCGCCTCACGCGTGTGCTGCCCGAATTCCGCGTGGTCCATCAAGCCCGCCTGGTACCGAGCCTGAAAGGACTCGATTTCGCCGAGTTGCACGTCGGTCAAAGGCGGCTTCGCGAAAGCCGGCGACCCGTCCGCCGCGAGCTCGTCGGCGAATTGCTGAAATCCCTCGACGAGGTCCCCGATGGTCATCTCATTCAGCAGTTCGCCGAGCGTGGTGTCCGCGCCCTGCGGGGTGCAGCCCTGTATTCCAGCGGCCAGCAAAACGAGGGCCAAGCCGTTCGTAACGGATAGCCTTTGGTACATCTTCGAATCTCCTTCTCATGGGACCATTCGTCGAGAGTCGTTCCGAATCGTTCCTTGCACGCGTCCAACGCCGCGGCCGCCGGAGCCAACGCGACCGTTTCGACTGCGCGACCGCGATCTCAGACCGCCGATAAATTCCGCTGCTCCTATTCCAAACGAACGGGAAAGTGATTTATTCGCGGCCCGGGTGATTGCGGAAGCTTGGTCATGGTTTTCAAGAGCGCATCGGGTGATTCGGCCGGGGCCGTGCGGGAGCGGAATCCGCCGAGCGTCGCCGGTTCGCGGGCACGCCGTCGTACTGCTAAAAATTTAGCCGTAGGCGTTTGACAAGCGGCAGAACTTGTGCTACTTTTCTAGCACACGGAGCGTGCCGGCACCCGCTGCCGCGATCGAGACGTCACCATGGCCCCAAAGTCCCCCCTGCACCTCAGCCGCCGCGAACGACAGATCATGGACAGCATCTATCGCCGCGGCCGGGCCACGGTCGGCGACGTGCTGGCGGACCTGCCCGACCCCCCGAGCTACTCCGCCGTGCGGGCCCTGCTGCGCGTGCTCGAGACCAAGGGGCATCTGACGCACGAGGAGCAGGGCCGGCGCTACGTGTTTCTGCCCACGCTCTCTCGCCGCAAGGTCCGCCGCTCGGCCCTGAAAGAGCTCGTGCGGACCTTCTT
>JACZRH010000204.1 GCA_022574815.1 Planctomycetota bacterium
CAGGTACGCCGCCGGGTCACCTAGCGCGAGGAAGAATGGGTCGATGTCGCCGCCGTTGAGGGCGCCGTCGCAGTTCATGTCGCCCGGGGGAAACGCGGGCCCGGCCGGCGCGCCTTCGACGATGACGGAGACCACGCCGCTGAAGCCGCCCGGCTGCCACTCGCCGGTGCGCGAATCGGTGAACGCCATGAATCCGATTCCCTCGGACGCTATGTTCCAGACCGGGTCGACGAAGGGTGGCGCGTCGGACTCGGCGACGATCCAGTAGTTGATGCCCTCGCGCAAGACGGGCTGCACGAACGAGTCGAGCACCTCCAGTTCGGGGTTCCATCCGGTCGCCGAGACATTGAAGACCCAGGTTTCGAAAATCGTGTTTCCGGGAATGCTGATTCCGCCGCCGCTGTTGTCGTCGCGGAGTGTCATGGTGACGCGCTCGTGGTGGACCCCGCTGGCGTCGTTGTTCATGAACCAGGCGCCGATGGTCTGCAGCGAATAGTCGGCGTCGGGTGTGAAGCGGACGCCGACGGACTGGTTCTGGAATACGTCGAAGCCGTTGATCCCGAAGATGCCGCCGAACGGATCTTCGGTTTCATAGATGATCGCCGCCCGGGCCGCGCCGCCTGCAAAAGCGCCGCCGATCAGCAGGGCTGCCAACACTCCGCGAACACGATTGGCTGTCAAATTCATGGTGTCTACTCCGAAAGACTAGGGGACCGACTTCAGTTTACCACGCAAGGCAACTGCGGCTGGCGAGGATCTTGTCGATGCCGAGCGATCAAGCCAGGTCGGCCGGGCCCCGCGGGACACCTAGGATACCTCGCTCACGAGCACCGCGGTGAGCAGGCCGGCGCCGACGGCGTAGGTGGACACGGTGCTCGACGGGGTGGCGGACGGCCTTGGCCTCGGTCGTCAGATAGCTCCAGGCGATTGCGCCGACGATTCGGTGCCCCTCAAGCCCCAGCCGGCACTCAGCAGGGCGAGCAGGCAGGTCAGCAGCGTCGCGGGAAGGACCGGGGCGGCAACTACAGCCGCGTCGAATTCATCAAAAGGCGACCAACCAAGCAAACCAAGTTCCCAAGCGCGAGGAGCCGGCGACAATCCGCCCCTCGATGCGGCGCGAGTCATCCTTTAGGAAAACAAGCCCCTCATAGATTGACTCGGATTGACCGGACTGCGAAGGTGTCGCCGAAAAGGTGAGCCGGCCGTACTCATCAATTGTTCCTTCAAGTTCAACCGGGGCTCTGCCTACGAGAGTAACCGTCCCCACCTAGCAGACGAGGGATTGAGGGATTAAGGGATCGAGGGAACGGGGCAACGAGGCAAAAAAAAGAAAAACCGGGCTGGGGACAGCCCGGCTCTGACACCGTAACGATAGCTCGGCTGTGACTATTCGATCAACATTCCGTTCTATCGCAGGGGTCGCCGGCGGCGCGCGGGGGGCGCGCGCCGCCGGTCGGTTGTCCTGGGCCGTTACGGCTCCGGCAGCTTGCGGGCGAACTTCAGCGCGTTGCTTTTGTTGTCGCCGTAGCTTATCGACGGCGTGCCGGCGACGGGCTCGATTGCGAGCGATGTCTGATACTTGACACTCACGTTCCGCTGCACGACTTCGATCTGCCACGCGAAGCCGTCCCAGCGGGCGAATCTCAGCTCGGCCGCGGCTGAGTTGGAGTAGCTGATGACCGGAGTAGCGGGCGCGAGGTAGGCCAGGGTGCAGTTTGTATTTCGACCGGTATCGACGGTCTCGATTTCCCAGAACGTGCCGTTCCAGCGGGCGAAGCGAAGGTTTTGCTGATCGTCTCGGTGGACGATGGCCGGGAAGCCCGTCGCGGGGTCGTAGGCCAGTGCGGCGAAGACGCCGGCAACTTCGGCGGTTTCGACAATCTCGATGTCCCAGGACGCGCCGTTCCAATGGGCGAACTTCAGCGTATCGAAGTGGCTGCCGCCGCCGGTGACGTCGGAGTAGGCGATCGAGGGGTTGCCGTCGGGCGCGAAGACTAGTGAGTTGTATCGGGCGATCGCGCCGTCGTCGACGACCTCGGTCGACCAGGACGAGCCGTCGAAGCGGGCGAGTTTCAGAAGAGCCCCGCTTCGGCCGCGGAAGAGGTAGCTGATGCAGGGCATGCCGCTCGAGTCAAACGCCAGGGAAGTTACATCGTTGAGGGCGTCTTTGTTTTCGATCGACCGGGTGTGCCATGCGGAATCGACCTTACGGGCGAACACCAGTTTTGAGGATCGGGAGAAGCTCATTACTGGTTGGCCGGTCGCGGGATCGAATGCCAGGTCGACGCCGGCGGTGCCCGTGCCGACGTTCTCGATTGCCCAAGCTGAGCCGTTCCACTGGGCGAATTTGATGCGGCCGCTGCCCTCATCGGTGTACGCGATGGCCGGGTTGTTGGCCGGGTCGTAGGCGAGTGCTGTGTAGAACGCAACTCTGCCCGGGTCGTCCACCGTCTCGTTCAACCATGCCCCCGGCGGCGCTTGGGGAGTGGTCTCAGAGACGACGTTTGAGGGGCCGGAGGCGTTGCCGGCCTCATCCGCCACTTTCAGGGCCAGATAGTAGGTGGTACCGTCCAACAACCCGGTGACGGTGAAGGACTCCGCCGATCCGGGCGCTTGGGGCGCGGGCTCGCCTTGGGCCTGGCTGGCTGCGCCGAACCATGTCTCGAGGTCGCCATTGAAGGGCGGTTCGGCCGGGTTGCCGGTCGAGTAGCGCACGTCGTAGGAGGTCGCGGTTCCGGTCAGGCCGTCGTCGCCGGTGGCGGTCCAGTCGAGCGCGATTGAATCGAAGGTGGTCGCGAGGGGATTCACGGCAAGATCGGTGACCGGGTCGGGAGGGGTTGTGTCCCCGCCGCCGCCGCCATGGTGGTGTTGGCCGTTCCCATCGGGCTGGTCGGCCAAAACGTACCCCGTAAGCCCAAGGCCGGCCCAGGCCACTAGGGCCACAACCGCCGCGCCGGTCAAGACGGCCAACGAACTCTTCTTGGAAAACTTGCGCGTGATCATGGTTTGTGTGCCCTTTTCATGCGTACGGCCTGCTATACGATGTACGGGTCATCGCCCCGGGCGCGCAGACCAATCGCTCGGGAGATGCCTGGCCGGTGAGTGCTTGCTTGCGGCTTGGGCTCACCGGCCGCTTTTAGTTTTCAGGGTTCGGTTTTCCATCCTCGATTCCTAGTTGCCCCGCGGCTTCGGCGCGGATCGGAAGCACGTCCAAATCCCTGGGAGATCGTTGCTCCATGGTCTCGACCGCACTGCGGTAGCACTGACGGGCCTGCTCCAGATCGCCTAGTCGCTGATACGACATCGCGAGAAAGAAGTCCTTGCGACTGTCGCAGTCGGAGCAGAGTTCCCCGAGCCGGTTCAGCGCGGCGACGGCGTCCTGCCAGTTTTCGCTGCGGTAGTGAGCGACGCCGAGCGATTGCCAGGCGTTGCCGGACTCGGGGGCGAGCTCGACGGCGCGTCGCGCGTGCGCGAGAGCGCGGTCCGGGTCGCGAAACCGCACGGCCGGGCAAGTGCTCAGGAACCAGGCCAAGCGGTCGTGGTATTCGTCCTTGTCGGGGAACTGCTCGACCAGCTTTTCGAGAGCCTGGTGGGTTTGCTCGAATACGGCGGCCGCCTCGTCGAAGCGCTCCATGACGATCAGGCTGAGGCCGAGGCCGGCGGAGCTGGTGGCAACGTTTTTCAAGTAGTTGGGGACGTCGGGGTTCTTGGCGGCAAGCGCTTGCCACAGCTCCAGCGCCGTGCGCGACGGTGACTCGGCTTGCTCGGCGCGTCCGAGCTTGCGGAAGAGGAATCCCAAGCTCTCATAGGTCCGGGCCTGATGCTCTCGATATTCCCGCATCTCGGGATACTCGGCCTGGAGTGGGTCACACACACGGATTGCTTCTCGAAACGCGTTTTCCGCATCTTCGGGGCGATCTGTCTCCATGTAGACGACGCCAAGACTCAGGAATTCACAAGATGAAGCCATACAAACGGCTGCTGGTCTGCATTGCTCGTTCGTCCCTCGCGCCACCGGCTTGACATAATCGTGGATCTGAGTACCCTCTCGTCGATGTTCAGCCGAGTTGCCATGTCGATTGCTGCCGCTTGGGCAGTTTTCATGATTCCCGCTCTCTGCTTAGGCGGTGTGTTCCTGCATGAGTGTAGCCCTTGCACATCGGTGGCGGCGTGCAGCCATGAGACGGGCTGCGCCGCCGACCCCTGCGCGCCAGCTCTGACGCAGCGCGACGACGGAGCGCATGCCCCGACCGATCTTGTGCCCGTTGCGGTGCTGTCGGCAGCCGAGATCACCGACGAACGGCTTACCGCTTCTTGCGGAGCACTACCGGCACATTGGCGTGCGCCTTCGATTCGTCCCATCCGATACTCCGACTCCGGACTCCCACTTCTGAACTGATCTCCAATCCTGAACGGTCGCTCCCGCGCGGACGTGTTGTCCGCGGAGCAGCGTTGTGCGCCGCGCGCGCGGACACGCATCTGAACGGTTTTTGGATCAGGAAGCATGCTGTTTTCAACTCGTCGAATGGCGTTCGCCTCAATCGGGTTCGTCTCAACAACGATCGTTGGCTGCGCAACCGTCAACCCGCAGCCTGACTATCAACGGGCGGCGAAATATGTCGGCCGGTCAACCGGGCACGAGCGTCTCTTTGATCCTGAGGAGAGAGAGGCTGATGCACAGTACGTCCGTGAGCGGCTTGCCGACGGCCTGACGGTTGACGAGGCGGCGCAGGTGGCGCTTCTGGCCAATCCCGAGCTTCAGGCAGCGCTGTACGACATCGGCGCGGCAAGAGCGGACCTGGTTCAATCAGGACTGTTGAGCAATCCGTCGCTGGGTATGGCGCTGCGACTGCCATCGGCCGGCGGGTTGGCCAATATCGACTTCGATCTGGCCCAGAATATCGCCGATCTGTGGCAGATTCCGGTCCGCAAGCGGGTCGCCGAGCGAAACCTGGAGCAAACCATTCTGACGATCGCCCGTCTGGCGGTCGAGACCGCGGCGCTCGCAAAGTCCGCCTACTACGCGGCGGTGGGCGCGGACCTCCGGCTGCAAATCGCGCGTGAGAACCTGGAGGTCAGCCGTCAGGTTCTCGAGCTGACCGAGGTTCGGCGACAGATCGGCGCGGGAAGCGAACTCGACGTCAACCTGGCCCGCGGCGTGATGCTCAATGCGGAGCTCGCTCTGACGCAGGCGCGCCTCGCGGCCGCCTCCGCTCGACGGTCCCTCGCTGCGATCCTGGGGCTTGCCGTCGATGCTCACAAACTTGAGCTGGCCGATTCTCTGCCGCTGCCGCCGGGCTACGCGTTTGATGCCGAGCAACTGGTCAACACCGCGTGGGTTGAGCGGCTGGATGTGCGGGCCTTGCGCCAATCGATCCAGAGCGCCGAAGAGCGGTTGGTCCTCGAGTATCGCCGCGTGTTTCCGTCCGTCGAACTCGGCTTGGGGTTCGAGCGTGAATCGCGCGGGCGTGCCGAGGGGCGCGACATTCTGGCCGATACGGCACGGTCATCGATCGCGGCAGGCGGCTTGTCCGCGCCGGACATCGAGCCGCGCTCGGCGCGCAAGGTGCATACGGACTTCGTAATCGGCCCGCTGCTGTCTCTGGAGCTGCCGATCTTCGACCAGAACCAGGCCCAGATCGCGAAGGCCAAGTACGAGCTTGAGCAGCGACTGCGATTGCTCGAAGGACTCGAACGCACCGTTCAGCAGGAAGTTCGCCAGGCGGTCGATCAGGCTCGCACGGCGTGGGAGGTGGCGCGGTTCTACCAGACCGATGTCGTGCCGCAGGCTGACAAGAGCCTGGAGCTGTCGCGCGAGGCTTACAACGCCGGCAAATCGACCATACTCGCCGTGCTCGATGCCCAACGCACCTATCTGACTGCCCGTGATCGATACGCCGCGGCGCTCCAGCAGTCGGCAGCAGCAGTTCCGCTGTTGGAGGAGACCATCGGGCTGCCGTTTGGACGGCTGCTCGACGAGATGCGCCGGAAGCAGCCGACCAGCGCACCCGCGACGCGGCCGTCGAATATCGACAACCCCGACCAGATTGACAGGAGAGGGCCATGACGAAACGACTTTTCTTCTCGCGGCACGTGCATCAACTCGCGGCGGTGAGTTTGCCGCTGTTGGCGTTGTTGCCGGGATGCGAGCCGATCAGTGCCGACGTTTTACAGGAGTTTGCGCTGGACTTCGCGCGCAGCGCCCTGGCGGCCTGGCTGCTGTAGTGCAGCGCGATTGATTGGAGCAGATGCGATGACAAACAAAGTGGTTACCTTTCTCATAATCGGCCTGATTGTCGGCCTCCTCGCGGGCGGCGGCGGCTTCTATGCGGCCGAGAGAGCCGGACTGATCGGCGGAACGACGCCCAGCGGCGGTCCGCAGGCTGCACCAAACCCGGACGAACATGACGACGAAGAGGATCACGTGCCGGGCGAGGTCCACTTGACGCCGGAGATGCTCGCATTGCTTCATCTCGAAGCCGTCGAGGTGCGGCAAGGATCGCTGAGATCGGTCATCGAACTCCCCGGTCAGGTCGAATGGAACACCGACCGCCTCGCGCACGTGACGCCGCGTGTTGCGGGCATCGTGCTGACCGTCCACAAGACGCTGGGAGACGTCGTCAAGGCCGGCGAACTGCTCTGCGTGCTCGACTCGCGCGAGATGGGCGACGCCAAAATGGAGTATCTGTCCGACCTCAGCCGTTTCGAAGTGGCCAAAGTCGAATTCGAACAGGCTGCGACCGTCTTCGAAAACACGCAGAAGCTGCTCGCGATCCTCGATGCCAATCCGACGCCCGAGGCGGCTCTCAACCAGGCGCACGAACTGGAGATCGGCCAGAACAAGAACAAGCTGCTCACGGCTTACACGGCGATGCACGTCACGCGGCGGACGTTCGAGCGCGCCCGAACACTGCTCGACAAAGGCGTAGGGACCGAGCAAGACTTGCTGGAGGCCCAAGGCGCTTACGAAACGGCACGGGCCGATTACGTTTCCACGCGCGAGGAGATCGTGTTCAACCTGCGGCCGAATTTCCTGCGATCCGAGCGGGACTTCGACGTCGCGCGCACAGAGATGCGTAACGCCGAGCGGGCGTTGCACATCCTCGGGCTGAGCAACGAGCAGACGGCCGCCTTGGCTGCGCGGGGCGCGGAGATCGACGAGAACATCTCGCGCAACATGCTCTACAGCCCGATCGACGGCGTAATCGTCGAACGCCATCTGACACGCGGCGAGCAGGTGGACACGGCGACACAGCTCTACACGATTGCAGACCTGTCCGACGTCTGGGTGATGGGACGCGTCTACGAACGTGACATTCGACTTCTGCGCGAGGGGCAGAAGGCGACCGTGCGGCTGGACGCGTTCCCCGATGAGCTCTTCAAGGGTGTCGTGGACTACATCGGCAGCCAGCTTGACGCCGACACGCGCACGGTCGAAGCAAGGGTCGAGCTGCCAAACCCGCAGCGACGTTTCCGACCGGGCATGTTCGGCATGGTGACGGTGTTCTCCGAGGGGGCGGCCGATGCGGCCGGGTTGCTGGTACCGCTGGCCGCAGTGCAGCGCGTCGCCGGCGGACATGTGGTCTTCGAGTTCATGGGCGAAGGTGAATTTCGGCAGGTGCCGGTGCAGATCATCGCGAAGTCGAAAGATTTCGCTCAGGTCAGCGGAGATCTGAAAGTGGGCGACAAGCTGGCCGTCGGTGACACATTCGTCCTCAAGAGCGAGGCGGGCAAGGGAGAGATGGGCGAAGGTCACGCCCACTGACGGAGCCGTCATGACGAAGATCATCGATTTTTCGCTCAACAACCGATTCCTGGTGATCGTCTTTTGGCTGTTGATCGCCGCCGCCGGCATCCATTCGATGCTTCAGCTCCCGATCGACGCCGTGCCGGACGTGACCAACATCCAGGTTCAGATTCTGACTAATTCGCCGGGGCTGCCGCCCGAAGAGGTCGAACGCTTCATCACCTTCCCGGTCGAGACGGCGATGAGCGGCCTGCCGGCGATCGAGGAAATCCGCAGCGTCTCGAAGTTCGGATTGTCGGCGGTCACGGTCGTATTCGAAGAAGGCACGGACATTTACTGGGCGCGCCAGCTCGTGGGCGAACGGCTGGTCGCGGCCCGCGAGGCGATCCCCGAGGGCTACGGCGAACCGGAGATGGGGCCGATCTCGACCGGACTGGGCGAGATCTACCAGTTCGAGGTGCGCGGCGACGGGTACAGCCTGATGGAGCTGCGCACCATCCTGGATTGGAACGTGAACTACCAATTGCGCAGCGTGCCGGGCGTGGTGGAGATCAACGCTTTCGGCGGCGAGCTGAAGACCTATCAGGTAACGCTCGATCCCGATCGGCTTGCGGCGTACGACATCCCGGTCGGCGACGTGCTGCGCGCGCTGCGGGCCAACAACCGCAACGTCGGCGGCGGCTACATCGCTCACCAGGGCGAGCAGTATCTGATTCGCGGCGAAGGACTGATTGAGACCCTGACCGACCTGGGCAATGTCATCGTCAAACATGACGACCACTCCGGCACGCCGATCTACGTCAAAGACATCGGCAAGGCGGAGTTCGCGCCGATGATCCGCCAGGGCGCTGTGACCCGCGACGGACGCGGGGAAGCCGTGGTCGGGATCGTGATGATGCTCATGGGCGAAAACGCCCGCGTCGTCGCGAACCACGTGGATGAGAAGATCGAACAGATCAAGAAAACGCTGCCCGAGGGCGTGACGATCGACACGTTCTACGATCGCACCGACCTCGTGAAGCGCACGATCAATACCGTGGCCAAGAACCTGGCCGAGGGCGGCATCCTGGTCGTTGTCGTGCTGCTGCTGATGCTGGGGAACCTGCGCGGCGGGCTGATTGTCGCGTCGGCCATTCCGCTCTCGATGCTGGTCGCGTTC
>JACZRH010000205.1 GCA_022574815.1 Planctomycetota bacterium
TCGCTGGAGTGGGGACGACCAGACTTTGACGATATCGAACATAGTTTCCACATATCTGGAAGCTAGACTTGCCTGCGCCTGGCCTTTTTCGTTCAGGGGTTGATCGTTTCGCCCCTGTTTGCGTTGTTCGACGTTCCAGTTGGTTTCGCCGTGCCGGATCATTATCAGCCGGGTCATGTTTGCTCCACTTGTTGCTCGAGCTTCCAGCGTACACGTGGCTATCCGGGACTATTGCCCTTCGCGGGTATTTGAAGATCGCCGCGGCGGAAGAAACAGTGGTAGTTTTGTTGGCGGATTGCGCTGATGCATTGTCGTGAAGGGGATTGCGTATGGATGCCGGACCGATTATTTCTGCGACGGGTGTGGTGAAGACCTATCGATCACTCCAGACCAGAAATTCCTGTTGGTGTCCGACGGCAGTGCGAATCAGCCGATCTCGGTCATCGACATCGCTTCTCAGGCCCAGATCACCACGTTCGTGACGGGACACGATTCCACTTCCGTGGAGGTGCTGAGTGACGGGTCCGTGCTAATCACGTCGGATAACACAAACACGGTGCGCAGGCTCACGATCGACGGGACCGGGAACTTGACGGACACCGGAGAAGTCCTGACGGGTATTGATACCCCGATGAATTCGTACGGTGGACTTGGCGCGACGTCGGGCGTTGTCGTGGATTTCTTCGCTAGACAGATTCACTCATTTGCGATTCCGGGACTGACATTGGTCGACACCCGCAATCTGTCCGGGAGGGGCGTTTCGGGGGTGGTCAACCCTGCGGGAGACCGCTTCTATGCAAAGAGCGGCAGCTTGGTCCCTGCCGTAGACGTCTTTAGCTACAACTCCGCCACGGGAGCACTGGGCGCAGCGCCACTGTTTACCATCCCGATCTCGAGCAGCCCCAGTTTCTATGGCATGGATCAAATGGCGATCACGCCGGATGGTACCAAGCTGTACGTGCCACAACCGGGTGCTCTGAACGTGTATGACGCAGCTACCGGCTCCCTGCTGACGACCATTACAGACCCGAACATCGTCTCGCCGACGGGGGTGTGTTTCCCAGCCGTCGGTCCCCCAGCACCCTCAGACATCGATGAGGACGGGGTCCCGGACGCGGAGGATAATTGCCCTCTGGTTCCGAACCCGGGCCAGGCAGACAGTAATTTCGATGGCATCGGGGATGCCTGCCAGGAGACGGTCGTGTTCGACACGACAGGCTTCTTGCAGCCGAGCCTGGACGGCAGCAGCAGCGCTGAGGCGACGGACCTCGGAGCCGGTGAACCAGCGCTGGAAGAGCAACTCACGCGGATCATAGAGTTCCGAATCGAGGAGCTCGGCTTCGCATTCGAGGAGGCCACGGACTTATTGGAGGCGCTGGTAGGAAGTCAGGTTGCTCTGGGTGTGGTTGATCCGGCAGAAGCGGACGATCTCGTGCAGAATGTAATCGAGGCGCTCAACCAACCGCCGGAGATCGTCTGCAATGGCGCGATCGAGCTGTGGCCGCCGCAGCACGACTTGATTGACGTCAGCTCGGCCTTCACCGTGACGGATCCGGACGGCGATCCGGTGACATGCACGTTCCGCGTCTACTCCAATGAGCGGGAGCCGCCGGGGTCCGGCGACGGTCTCGGGCGCTTTGCACCGGACTTCAAGACGACCCTCGCATCCGGGGCCGAAGGTGTATTCCTGCGTGGCGAGCGCAGCGGCCGCGCAGAGGGGCGCCACTACACCGTGGTCATCATTGCCGATGACGGAAACGGCGGCGTTACGACCAAGCTCTGCACGCTGGCGTACGTCCCGCACGACCAGAACGACCCGGCGTCGATACAACTGATTCTGGGTATCGCTGCGGCCAATGAGGCGATCATCCAACTCGCCGTTGACGCCGATAACTTGCCGGACCCGCCCGCTGATCCGACCGACCCGCTGCCGGCCCCACTTTTGGGGCTGTTCCAGCACGGGCTCTCACAGGAGTTCGGACCGAAGCAATAGACCGTGCTTAGGCGTTTGACTCCGCTCATCTCGCGGGCCGGTGGGTTGAATGCTCACCGGCCCGCGGTTCTTTGAAACGGATTGATCCCTTCAGCGAAGGCGGTTGCGTGCGACAGGAACTGGGCCCGGCCGCTACGCCGGAGGATTGAGAGCGCGGTGCGACGGCCGGTGCGGGTCCCGGCCGCTACGCGCGGAGGCGTTACAATCGGCCGAGGCCGCGCAGGTAGCCGACGGACTCGGCGATGCGGTCGCAGACCATCCGCTCGGTCCGGGTCTCGCGGTCGAAGCCCTCGATTTCGAGCGTGCAGGGGCCGCTGAAGCCGGATTGGTCGAGCACGGCGAATACCTCGCGAAAATCCACGACGCCGCGGCCCAGCGCGGGAAACGCCCACGACTTGAAGCCGCCGTCGGTGTCCTTGAGATGGACGGCGGCGACGTATTCGATGCACTTGCGCAGCTCGGCAACGGCGTCGGCGCCTTGGTTGTAAAAGTAGATGTTGGCGGTGTCGAAGTTGATGCACACGTGCGGATGATCGACGGCTCGCATCGTGCGCAGGGCCACATCCGCGTTGGTCATCAAGTCCGGGTGGGTCTCCATCACGATGGTCACACCGTGCTCGGCGACCACGTCGCCGGCCTCACGTAGACGAGCCTGGGCGGTGTCGAGCGGCGTGTCGCCGGCCTTGACCGAGACGAACATATACTTCGTGCCGAGCGCCGCAAACGCGGGCATCTGAGAGCGGATCGCGCTCGCGAGATCCGGGCGCGAAACGTCGCACTCGCCGTGCATCGAGCTCGCGGACAGGCCGTAGCGGTCCAGTTGCGTTTTGGTTTCGGTCAGGGCCTCGGAGCCGGGCACGAAGATCTCGACGTGTTTCAGGCCGAGTTCGGCGACGTGCTCGAACGCGATGGAATCGAAGGGCGAATAGCTGGAGACGCGGCACGCGATGATCGACGAGGCCATAGTGCGAATCCGGTCCACGGAACCGCGACGGCGAAACGCCGGCGCGCCGCAACCGCCGAGCTCACGTCGCGAGCGGTCGGCGGAAAGATGCCCGGCGAGTCGCCGCCGGTCGGGTCAGTTGTTGATGATCTGGTTAAGCAGAAAGAAGACACCGCCGGTGGTAAGCCCGGTGAATATGGACGTCAGGATGGTCGCGGTCTCGGCGCAACCCGGAGCCTGGAAAAGGACCGAGCCGCTACAGACGGCGATCGCGAGCTGCTTCAACCTGTATTTGTTCATGGGACGCATCCTGTCAGGCAACCGGTTTTGACCAACGCCAACCCTGCCACTATTGCCATGCTGCGTGGGTTCGTCAACCGGCCGGAACCGTCGAGACCGCGGCCGGGTGGAAGTCCCGGCGAATTCGCAGGGGCATAGCGGGTGGGACCCATCCGATCCGCTGCTGCGTGACGAGGCCGTGGAGGCCTGCCGGAAGCGTGTGGGCGGATGGCGGGCGGCCTGCCTCCGACGAGGTTCTGTGCTCCAAACCGGCCGGCGGCGTCCGTGCGTAGAATCGGCGAAAGCGCCGCAAAGCAGATTTGTGCCGCGTTCCCAGGGCAGTGATTGGACCCGGTGCGGTTCCGATTATTGGGTAGCAGCGGTGCGCCGCCGCCTTTGGTGCAGCGTGGCTGGCGCGGTGACCGGACGCAGGCCGGGGATTCGTGGGGGGGGGGCAGAGGATGCTGCGGCGCGAACACGGTGAAGGAGTGACACAATCGCTCCGCGGGTCTGCGTAAACAACTAGAAGCTAGTGGGACGGGTCGGCGTAGCGCTGTGAATCGGACGACTCCAAGTGCGGTGCCGGCTCTGCGCGCCACTCGGCGGCCTTGGTGTCGTGGCCCACGTTCGGCTGGGCGACATGCCAGGCTTCATAGAGCTCGGCGAGTGCTTCCGCTGTCCGTTTGGTCCGATCGAAGTCGGCGCCCCGCGAGCGTGTGAGAATCCCGTGCGATTTGAGCAAAGCCGTCTCGGCCTCCGCAAATCGTTGCAGCTTCGTGAGGCAGCTTCCGTGCGCACTGAGAAAAGCACCGGTGAACCAATGGTCCGGCGGGAGCGCGTCTTTGGCACGACTAACGACGGTAGCGAGAAGCGACTCGGCTTTCTCGTGCTCATCGCGGGCCGAGTAGAGCGTCGCCAGCTGGAACTGGTACGACAGCGTTGAGGCATGCGCTTCTCCAAGCGCATCGACGGAGATGGAAATGGCCTCGGTGTAAATTGCTTCCGCCTCATCGAGTCGATCCAGGCTCGTCAGCGTTGATGCCAGATTGCTCATCGTGTTTGCGACACGGGCGTGCCGCGCACCGCGAAGCTTGCGGTCCATGGCGAGCGCCTCGCGGAACATGGACTCGGCGGCCTCATAGTCACCTTTTCGTTTCAACAACAGCGCGAGATTGTTCAGCCCGGTGGCCACCTCGGGATGTTCATCTCCGACCAGCCGGCGGCGCATCTCGAGCGCGTCGTGCAACATGCGTTCAGCGTCGTCCAGGCGTCCCAAACCGGAGAGCAGCGTGCCGAGATTCGCCAGGGTGGTGATGACGTGCGAGTCATCGCCGCGCAGCCTGCGATCGATCTCCAGCGATTCGCGCAGCAGCGGCTCGGCCTTCTCGGGTTGCCCGTTATTCCAATACAGAACCGCGAGATTGTTGAGACTGTTGGCCACATCGGTGTGCTCGTCGCCGAAGGCGTCGCGGCGCATCGCGAGCGCCCGGCGATGAAGCCGTTCCGCCTGCTCGTACTCCCCTTTCTGCCCCAGGACCGAGGCGAGGTTGTTGAGAACCGTGGCCACGTCTGGGTGGTCGTCGCCGAGCAGGCGGCGACGCATAGCGAGCGCTTCGCGGAACAGCGCTTCGGCCGCGTCGAGCTCGCCTTTCTCATCCAACAGTCGCGCCAGCTTGTTCAAACTATGCGCCAAGTCCTCGTTTCCGTTCGGCGCTTGCTGTCGACCGAGTTCCACCGCGCGACGAAGATGCGGCTCGGCCGCCGGGTAGTCGCCCAGCGACCGAAACACGTTGCCGATCGTGGTGCGAACGGCGGCTTCGATCACCGGCTGGTCCGCGAGCGACCCTTCTTCGATCTTTGCGATGGCACTCCTCATCGCGTCGCGTATCGATACGTCCCGATCACCCGGGATCGTGTCCGGATCGGCGGCCGCGAGCATGTCCTGGAGAAACGTGTTGACGGCCTTGAATTTGTCGGCCTCTTTCCGCGCCGTGCGCTCCTGATCTTCGGCGTGGGCCTGCGCTGCACTGGCACGAACGGCCTGCCAAGTGGCGACTGTCGTGCCCCCAACGAGCAGAAACACCGCGGCCGCCGACGCAGCGACGAACGGCTTATTGCGACGAGTGAATTTGCTCAACTGATAGAGGGCGCTCGGCGGGCGGGCGAGGATCGGCTCGTCATTCAGAAAACGGCGAATGTCGGCGGCCAGCTCGGCGGCGGACTGATACCGGCGATCCTTTTCCTTCTCGAGCGCGCGATCCACGATCGTGGCGACGTCGCCCGCCAAAGCGCGATCGACCGAACCGAGCGGTGCGGGGGCGTCTTCGCGAATGGCGCGAACCGCCTCGGGTAAGTTTCGCTTGTTCAATTCGTACGGCAGGCGACCCGCCAGCAGTTCGTACAACACGACGCCGAGCGCGTAAACGTCGCTGCGCGTGTCGAGCGCATCGGGGTCGCCGGACACTTGTTCCGGACTCATATACGGAATCGTTCCGATGAGTTGGGCGGCGGTGGTCTCGATCGTGGGCGCCTGCAAATCTGAATCGGTGGCACGCGCCACACCGAAGTCCAGGATTTTGGGTTGACCGCTCTCGTCCACCAGGATGTTGGCCGGTTTTAGATCGCGGTGGATGACGCCCTTCTGGTGAGCGTGTTGCACGGCATCGCAGACACGCGCGATCAGCATCAGACGGCCGCGCGAATCGAGCTGCTGGGAATCCGCGTAGCGACGCAACGACTGCCCCCGCACGATCTCCATTGCAAAGAACGGCTGCTGGCTGTTTCCGGTGCCGGCGGCGCCGGCCTCGAAGATCTGTGCGATGCCGGGGTGCTGCAAGCGACCGAGCACCTGCGATTCGAACTCCAGGCGGCGCAGCGACGACGGCGTGAGACAGCCGGGTCGGATGACCTTGAGCGCAACGCGTCGGCGGGGATTGTCCTGCTCGGCCTCGAAGACTCGTCCCATGCCGCCGCGGCCGATTTCCCGCAAGATGCGATATCGGCCGATGGACTCGGGCAGCGGTTCGCACAGATCGGGGCGATCGTCGAATAGTGCGTGGCGGACCGGTTCGACCACGCGCAGATTTTCCGAGATATCGGAAAGCCGGCTTTCGCACTCCAGGCACACGGCAATATGCCGCTGGATCGCGATGCGCGAGTCGTCATCCGCGCCGCACGAGGCGAACTGCTCCAGCTCGTCCGGGCCGGGACATTCGCTCAAATCGGTGTTCGGCCTCGCCAACTCCGGTCTCCATCAGCCGCCTATTTCGTGCCGTTCTACCGAGTGTTCGCACGTCGGGCTCGGTTTTCTCACGACTCAGCTTCAGGCGAGCTCTTCGAGGTCGGATCGGAGCTCGCGCAGCCGTTTGAGAATTCGGTGCTTGGCGTTGTAAACGGATCGAACGGACACGCCGAGCTTTTCGGCCACATCGGCCGGCCGGGCGTCCTCGCGCATCACGAGCTCGAATGCCTCGAGCGTGGCAGGTTCAAATTCGGGACGGACGCGCTCGATACACTCGCGGTAGAGCGACTGCTCCCACTCGCGGTCCCAGACGTCCGCAGCCGTCTCTTCATCCTCCACGTTCTGCCAAAAGGTGGTGTTGCCAGCCTGCACGACTTTCGCGGCGCGGCGGGCGTCGCCGCGGCGATGCCTCAGAATGTGGTTATGCGCTATTCCGAAGAGCCAGCGGCTGAGCCGGCCCTTCTCGGCATTGTAATCACCGCGGCGATACGCCTCGGCGAACGCCGCCAACGCGTCCTGGGCCACATCCTCGGCGTCGTTATCGGTCAACCCGGCGTTGCGGGCGAAACGCACGATCGGCCGTCGAAATCGATCGATGAACCGCCCCCATGCCACGCGATTCTCGTAGTCGCGCAGGCCGTGCAGAATCGTTGACGTGGTGATCCATTCAGTCACCGGCATGCCAGAAACCGTCAAACGGCCCGTCGTGACGTGTCGCGACGCCGCGTGTCGCGGATGCCCGATCAAACGCACCCACATCATACCGACAAACAGCCAGGATTTTGGAGAAGGCCTGAGAAATGTGACGGCCTAGGAGCGAAGAACTCGCTGGACCCGGCGCCACGGCTGATGTGTGAGTCCGGATCGGCGGCGCTGGCGAGTTTGAATCGTCCAGTGCGAAAACGGCGGAGGAGTGACCCAAGGGCTCCGCGTGAACATGGAAAGCCAGCCGGCGCCGGATCGAACCTGAGATTTGCGAGGGGATCATGAGAAATTCCCCTTGCGAATGTGAATACCGTATAGATCGCTTAGGCACGAAAGCCCAGTCGCCCGCGCTTAACGGCTCGATTCACCCGCGGCGACCCAGCCATGCACGGCGCGCGGATCGTCTGACGCCGCGCGTTACACCCGAAGGAGGCGCGTCATGAAAACGACACCCCGTTCGCTCGATGCACTGCTTATGATTCCGCTGGTTCTGGCGGTGGTCGCGCCGGCTGTGGCAACAATGACCCTGGGAAAAATCTACGACCATCCCGTTCCCGAGGAAGACGGCTTCGCTTTCCTTCCCGGCTAAATGATATGGCTGAGCATCTCACTTCAAATCCTTTTCTCGCCAGCCTTCGGCAGGCCCCTCCTCCAGCAAAATCTGAATTAGAATTGTTGGATGAGGATATTGCCAGACGGCAACGAGCAGCAGCGCCAGAAGATAGACCCCCTCTCTTGCAGAGATTAGCTTCAGGAAAAACAGGGGATGTACTCATGGATCTGTTGGAGGGTATAGCTCCGTTCGCAGAGGTTCCTGCTGGAGTCGTTGCGGGCACCGCAGCGGCCACCGCACGCCCCTTTGCCGCAGCTGGCATTCTATCTACTCAAGGAGATGATCAGGGGAACATCGTCACCGATCTGCTGAGAGGCGAAGGAATATCAGGAGCCAAAGCCAGGGCACGCCAGTTCGATGTGGATGTGGCTCCGGCGATCCCCGAACCCGTTGTGGCTTCCATTGTGGCGCCCGCCTCGAGCGCGGCAAGGCTCGCGCGCGGGGTGACCCGGGCGCTCCACGATCTGGGCCAGGCCAGCCTGACCGAGTTCACACTGCGCTCGGGCCGGCGGGTCGACGTGATCGGCCTGGACCCGGCCGGCCGGCTCACCATCGTGGAGATCAAGTCGAGCCTGGAGGACTTCCGCGCCGACCGAAAATGGCGCGATTATCTGGACTATTGCGACCGCTTCTTCTTCGCCGTCGCCGAGGGTTTCCCGCAACAGGTGCTGCCCGAGGACTGCGGCCTGATGATCGCCGACGGCTACGGCGCCGCGGTCCTGCGCGAGGCGCCGCTCCTGCCACTCGCCGCGGCGCGGCGGCACGCCCTGATCCTGCGCTTCGCCCAAGCCGCGGCGCAGCGCTTGGCGCGCGCCAGCGACCCGGGGCTGACGTAGGGTTCGTATCAAACAGATTTGGTATCAGCCGGACATCCGCCCGATCATGTCGCTGGTCGAATGGCCGGGCGCGAGCTCGACCAGGATCAGCTTGCCGCCATGGCGCTCGACCAGATCGGCGCCGACCACCTCGTCGCGGGCGTAGTCCGCGCCCTTGACCAGCACGTCGGGCTTGAGCGCCTCGATCAGCTTGAGCGGGGTGTCCTCGCCAAAGACCACCACCAAATCGACGCTGGCCAGGGAGGCGAGCACGGCCGCGCGCGCGGCCT
>JACZRH010000206.1 GCA_022574815.1 Planctomycetota bacterium
GTGATCTTCGGCAACGACGACGCCGAGCCGCTGCTGGGCGTCACCGCGTTAGAATCGGTGGGCATCGAAGTCGACCCGCAAAACCAGCGCCTCAAGCGGCTCCCCACCGTGCGGTTGAAGTGACGACGCGCCGCCGCGGCACCGCTCTCAATGTCCGACGTGATAGTACGATTCGTACAACGCGCGGGCCTGCCGGGCGGCCGTTTCCCAGTCCCAGTCGGTCTCGCTGAAGCGATCGGGGCTGAGGCTCTTGACGTACTCCGAAGGCTCGGCCTCGAACATCGACTCGACCACGTGGCGGCCGATGCCGGCGGAGCCGGAGACGCCGTGGGCGTTGCAGCCGCCGGCCATCACGAAGCCCCGCACGCGGCTGCTGGGGCCGATGATGAAGCGGCCGTCGGGCGTGAAGGTGGGCCAGCCCTTCTGCACGCTGCGGATGCCCAGCTCGCGAACCTGCGGAATGTGCGGCGCGAGCTGCCGGCTGAACCCGTCGAGCGCCTCCCAATCAGGTTCGATCGGCGGGGCCGGCCTGTCGAGTGGAAAATCGCGGGGATCGCTCGACACGCTGGCCGGTTCCCAACCGCCGACGAGCAGCGAGTTGACCTCGGCCCGCAGGTAGAGCGTGGCGTCGGGGATGCGGACCACGGGCAAATCCGGCCTCATCCCGTCGGCCGTAACGGTGATGAAGTATTCGTGACGAACCGGGACGATCGGCAAGCGGAGGCCGACGCTTTGGGCGATGTGATAGGCGTGGGCGCCGGCGGCGTTGACGACGGTGCTACACGCGACGGCGCCCCGATTGGTCTCGACGCCAACGACGCGGCCGTCTTCGACGACGACCCGCTCGACCTGCGTGCCGGTGGCGAAGCGCACGCCGCGGGCTTTGGCGAAGGCGCGATACGCCATCGCCAGGTCGGTCGGCTGCAGGTAGCCGTCGCTGGGGCACCAGAGCACGGACTTAACGCGATCGAAGGCGATCAGCGGCCACTTCTCGCGGGCGGCGTCGTTGCTGAGAAACGAGACTTCCAAGCCGGATTGGTTTGCTACAGCCGCCAAGCGGTTGAATTCTTCGACTCGCTCGTCGCAGAGTGCCAAACGCAGCGAGCCGACCAGATAACTGACCGCGGAAAGACGATCTTCATCGGAAGAGGACTCGCTCAGGTCCGTCGGCGTATGGTGCTTCGCCAGATGCCGGATGATCGTCTCCGGCAGCTTCCATTCCCGCCCCATCATGACGACGGCATTCACGTGGTTGTGTGGAAACTGCTCCCTCTCGGCGCTCAAGAAGGCGGTCGGCGACAAATGGGCGGAGGCATACAGCTCTGCGTAGGGCTCGCCGAGAAGCTGCACCAGCAGCAGGATGCCGCTGTCCTGCAGCAGGCCGATCAGGAATGCCTCATCGACGCAAGGCGGGACAACCACCTCGGCAAACTCGCGTGCCAGGCAGGCCCTCAGGATGGACTGCCGCCAGAAGGCCTTCATGTCGAAGGGACAGTTCCCCAGCCGGTTCAGATGCCCGACCAGTTGGAAGCCCAGGCTCACGGTCCGCACACGGTTCAGACCGAGCAGCGCGACGGCGCGTCGAATCGAGGTCACCGGGGTGCGCTGCGCGTAAGCGGCGGAGTTCGTCATCCTGAGCAGGCGCGCCGCGAGCGCCGGATCCATTTGTATGATCTCGGCGAACTGCTCGACGGTGGAGTCCGGATCTTCCGCCAGTTCGAGTATCTGCGCCGCCAGCGCGGGGCTCGTCGGCAACTTCGCTTTGGTGAAGAGCACTCGCAGCTCGTCGGTGGGGGGGGCCGGCATGGTCATGCTCCTCGGAATGAACGCCGCGCCGCGTCCGGCGCGGACCCGCCATGCTTCGAATCCCGCTCGTTTCATCGGCCACGCGGCGCGGCATCGTTAGCGCCCATGACGTCGCGAATCAAGCCCGATGCCGCTGTGTCCGGACCCGCGCGCGGTCATTCGGGTCGTTCGAACCACAATCCCGCCCACGCCGGATAGTTTCGGGTCGGCCGTCCTGGCCGCGCCGTTATTCGGGCGTGTACGTGGCGTAGATGCTGATGCGGGTCGTGTCCGAAACGCTGGAGGCGCCCCACGGCGAGGCAAATCCGGCGGCGACGGCGTCGTGGTTCTTGTGGCGCAGTTGTCCCACGCCGGTGCCCGATATCTTTACGTTCATAGTTTTGAACTCGAACGCCAAAGCCAGCCAGTAATTGCCCGCCGTCAACGCCGTGGGCGCGACATCGATCGTGTGCCAATGCCACTGATTCCCTGCGGCCTCCGCGTTGGACTGCACGATCAAAGCGCCGGGCTGGCCCGCGGAATCCGCGTAGATGGCGTAGCGCAGTTGCTTGGGCGAGGCGCCTTTCACGTGGCCGGTGATGCTCGTGAGCGTTCCATCTTCAGTCAGCGTCACCAGCGTCGCGATCTGCTCTCCGGCGACGCGGCCCAATTCGGAGCTCTCAATGTTCTCGTTCCCGAAGTTCGCGCTACTGGCCATCGGCATGTGCGACCATCGATCGTAGTAGTATCCGCCGGAGACGCCCCGGCTCTTCAGCCGCAGTGTGTCGGGACCCGGCCAGACGTCGACGACGAAGCTGGCCCCGACCAGGTCGCCGGTGACCTGAAACAAGGGCGTTGCCGAAAACGACGTGTCGTTTTCGTACACGACGCGGGACAGATCGCTCTTCAGGCTGCTGTCCGAACCGATTTTCCACAACGTCAACTGCGACGCCGCGAGAGCCGCCGCCTCCGCGCGCAGGCGTTGCACGCCCGCCGTCTCGCTCGAAAGCTGCGCCGTATGCACGCTGAGCAGCAGGGCCGCGACGGCGGAGATGATCACCAGGAGCACGATCGCGGAAATCAGCGCTGCCCCTCCGGGCCGGCGTCCGCTTCCACGATGGAGTCGCCTGTTCATCGCTGATCCGCCTTGCGGCCGCGGCCTACGGCCAGCTCCCCAGGGAGAAGGAAAACGTCTGCTCATAGTCCGAACGGTTATAGATCCCGGTCGTGTCCGGCGCGGGCAGCCCGATGCTGCCCTGCGCGAATTGGCGATCCGGCGCAACCGTCCAGCCGCCGAAGGTCTGTCCGCTTCCAGGGTCCGTCCAGGAAAATTTCAGCGCGAGTACGTCGTTACGTTGGGTCGGATTGAGCGGCTGCGACAACCAGGTGCCGTCGCTCAACAAATACTGAAAGGTGAACCCCTGAACGGTCCCGGTCAGAGCGGCATAAGGACCGGCGTTCCACCGTTGCTTCAGCACGTTGGTTGAGTCTCGAAACACCCAATCGCCGACGCCCAGTTCGCCGGCCTTCGCCGAATTGAGCCCACCGTGATCGGTCGGCGGCTCGGCATCACGCCAGATGGCGTTCGCGATCTGCCGGGCGCGCAGGCCGGCGGATTCATGCGCGATGCGCGTCCGCAAGTCCGCGTCGGCTTCCTGGTAATTGACCAGCGTCTGGGCGGTCGTGGTAATCATGCCGGTCACGACCAGACCCGTGATGGCGATGGCCATGACCATCTCGACCAGATTCATTCCAATGCCTCCACTTGCCGGAATCGAAGTCCGTTCGATCCCCGGACGGTTCTACCCGCCGGTCCCCGGAAGTTGAGCGACAAACGACTCGATCACGAGCGTACGGCTCCCAATACCCGTGACCATGATCTTGAATCGCTTGATGCCGGAATCGGTCTGCGGCGTGATGTAATCGGCCGGATCGACTTCGCGCACGGTCGTCGTACGCGAATAGCCGGTCAGCCCGCCCGGATCGGTTTCCGCCGGATACGCGGAATCTTGGACATAGGTATAGCCGCGCGTCGGATTCGCGTGGTCGGCCACGATTTCCCACATGCGCTCCGATGCCAGAGCCGTCAGGTTCTGCTGCACGAGGGCCGCCTCCTGGAGCTGCACGCTGGCCGTGATCTGAAACAACAGCGGCGGGATCGCGAGCCCCAGGATCACGATCGTGAGGACCACTTCGACCAATGATAGGGCGCGCCTAGATTTCACGGCCGAATGATCTCCGCTATGCCGGTGTGTTGTGCGACGCGCAACTTCACGCCGTCGCTGAAGGTCACGTCCACGTCGCCGCTGACCGCCGCCCCGGTCGACTCGATCGGCATGCCGTTCGCGTCGAATCCGAACGTGTTGCCGCTCGCGCCGCTGACGCTCGAGACGGTGAGGGAGGCCGACAAGCCACTCATCGCGACGCTCCAGTTCGCTTCGGTCAGCGGGTGGGTCAGCGCCGCCCCCGTCACGGCGCCGCTGCCCGGCGTCGCCTCCTGCTGAAGCGCGTACGTCTGCGCGCCGGTGTCAAACACACAAAGCGTGCGGCGTTGCGACTGCATCGCCAACTGGCGGGCGTAGAGCAGGTCGGCCTGGATCCGTTTGACCGCCGCCGCCGACCGCCAGGAGTCGTAGCCGAGCAGTCCACCGATGGCGACCGCCGACAGAATCACCGAAACGGTGATGACGAGCACCAGCTCGACAATTGTGAATGCGCGTGCCGGGTTCAAGCTTCGGCTCCAACCTGCTCGCCGATCGGCGCGGGCCCGAGCCGCTCAATCGCCCGGTCTACCGCGTCCAGCTCGACGCGCGCCGCGAGATCGAGATAAGCCACGTGCAACGCCAGATGCGCCACCCGATTCACCAGCCGCGGCACCGCGCCCGACCACTCGGTGATCGCCGCGGCGGCTTCGGAGGTGAACGTCTCTCGCGTCTCCCGTCCGGCGACGCGCAGGCGATGGTCCAGATACGCCGCCACCCCGTCGAGCGGGAGCGGCCCCAGCGCGACCGTGGTCAACAGCCTTTGCACGAGCCACCCCGGCCACTGCGACGCGGGTTGCATGCCGTCACCGGCGAGTAAGATGCGCAGCGGGCTTCCCTCCACGTCGATGTTCAGCAGCCAGCGCAGCTCGTCGTGAAGGGCGTCGTCGGGGATCGCCGGCCAGTCGTCGAGCATCAGCACGATGCCGCGGTCGGCGTGCTCCGCATCCGCGGCGGCGTGCAGCACGGCGTCCATCGCGGCGGCGGCGTCGGCCACCAACTCGTGCGATAGGTGATACGTCACCCGTCGTAACAGCCCCACTTGCGAGCACGCCACCTCCGGAACGAACGCCACGTGGAACTGCTCGCGCGGCAACTGTCGCCGCAGCGCTCGCAGAAGCAGCGTCTTCCCGCAGCCGGTTTCGCCGGTCAGCAGCACCGGCTCGCCGCCTTCGCGGGCCGCATAGTTGATCGCGGCCAGCGCGCGGTCGTGCCGTTCGGTCGCGAAGAGAAAACGCGAGTCAGGTTGCGCTTGAAACGGAGGACGATCCAGGGACCAGTGTTCGAAATACACCGTAGGCGGCTCCCGCTAGTGTTCCAGAATGACGTTGTTCATTTCCCACATCGGCAGGAAAATTGCCAACGCGACGCCCAATACCAACGCACTGACCACCAGGGTCAGCAGCGGCTCCAACGCCGTCGTCAAGCGGCCGATCTTGACGTCGATCAGCTCCTCAAAATGGGCGGCGGCGGCGTTCATAGTTTCGTCGATGTTGCCGCTCGATTCGCCCACCGCGATCATGTGCTGAACCAGATCGGGAAGCGCGGTGGAGCCGTCGACGGCCTCGCTCATCGTCCCGCCGGCAGCGACCTTGCGACGAATCTCACCGGTCAGGTCCTTGACGGGCCCGGGCATCAGCATGTTCTGCACGGTTTTCAACGTTTCCATGAGCTGAAGCCCGGCGCGCTCCAGCAGCGCGATCATCCGCGTGAATTGAATCACGGTGGATAGATGGAAGATCGGACCCGCGAAGGGCAGATGCGACGCCGCGCGCCCCACGAACAGGCGGACCGCCGTCACGCGCAACGCAAGGCCGAACGCAAGACCGAAGACGACCACGCCGATGACTAGCGCCAATCCGTGGCCGGTCACGAAATCACTCATGCTCAACAGAACGCGCGTCGGCAGGGGCAGCTCGGCGCCGGCGTTGTCGAAGACCGTCTTGAACTGCGGCACCACCACGATGAGCATGACGATCAGCGCCCCGATCAGCGTGACCACGACGATGGCCGGGTACGTCAACGCGCCGATGATCTTCCGTTTCAAACCCGCGCGGCGTTCGTAGTAGGCGATCAGCTCGGTTAACGCCTCGGTGTGTACGCCCGCCGCCTCGCCGGCGCGGATCGTGCCGATATAAAAAGAGTCGAACGTGCGCGGGTGCGCGGCCAACGCCTCGGAGAGCGTCGCGCCGCTCTGGATGTCGGCGGCAAGGCGGTCCAACAAATGCGCGTAGTGTCCGTGCGATCGCTTGCGGAGCAGACCGAGCGTGGACAGCAGCGGGGTCCCGCTGGCTAGCATCACCTTGAGCTGCCGAGTGAACTCGAGCAGTTCGTGCAGACTAAGCCGACTGCGACTGCTCGAGCCGGATCCGTCGGCGGCCAGGCTCTTCTTCGATTTTTCCCGCCGCAGCTTTAACGGCGTCAGCGACTGCTGCTCGAGCGCCCGCATCACGTCGGCTTCGGACTCGCCGTCGAGCACCCCCCTGATCACGCGCCCGGTCGTGTCCGCGGCTCGATACACGAAGGACGGCATCAGACTCTCCCGCCGCTTGCGGCCGCGGCCTTACTCCCCAGCCAGCGGCCGAGAAGCTGTTCGTAAGTTGAAATGTTGAAGTCCGCGTTCGCGCTTCGCGCCACGTCGTCCGAACGCGTCGCCGGGGTCGCCTGCGGCTGCCACGCTGCCGCTGGCGTCAAATCATCGGGCGTGACGGCGCCTTCGTCGATTCGCCCGATCACGCGCAGCAGCTCGGGCAGAGCGATCAGCCCGCGGCAGACCTTTTCGAGGCCGTCCGCCGCCAGGGCGCGCATGCCATTCGCGCGGGCCATATCGAGCAGCACGCGCTCCCTCTCGCCCGCGAGAATCGCGCGGCGCATTTCGTCGGTGACATCCACCAGTTCGAAGACGCCCACGCGCCCCTGGTGGCCCGTGTTCCCGCAACGCTTGCAGCCCACCGCCTCCAGTAGCCGCGTTCCTTCGAGCATTTGCACGACGCTCGGCGGGACGGCGCCGCCCACGTTGTCGAGCTTCTCGACGGGCCGGGCGCAGTGCGGGCACAGCCGGCGGCAGAGTCGTTGCGCAAGCACACCGGCCAGCGCCGACGCCGCCAGAAAATCGGCCACGCCCATATCCAGAAGCCGGGCGATCGCGGCGATGGCGCTGTTGGTGTGCAGCGTGCTGAGCAGCAGGTGTCCGGTCAGCGCGGCTTGGATGGCGATCTCGGCGGTCTCGCCGTCGCGAATCTCGCCCACCATGACCACGTCCGGATCCTGCCGCAGAATCGCGCGCAGCCCGGTTTGAAACGTGAGCCCAGCCTTCGGGTTCACGTGCGTCTGACGGATCTGCCCCAGCCGAACCTCGACCGGGTCTTCCAGCGTGATGATGTTCTGGCGCACGCGGTCGATACGCGTCAGCGCCGAATAGAGCGTCGTCGTCTTCCCGCTGCCCGTCGGACCGGTGACCAGCAACATCCCGTGCGGCAAGTGGATCAGCCGGTCGAACAGCTCCGCGGTCGGCTTGTCCATGCCGAGCTCTTCCAGTGACAACAAGCGCCCACCGGTGTTTAGAAGCCGCAGTACCACCGCCTCCCCATACGTGGACGGCAGCGTGGATACACGGATGTCCAGTTCCTCGCGGTCGGCCGCGAACTTGAAGTGCCCGTCCTGCGGCTTGCGCGTCTCGGCGATGTCCATGTGCGCGAGCACCTTGATGCGCGAGACGATGGCCGGCAGAAGCGACTTCGGCGGCGCGGGCACTTCGCGCAGCACGCCGTCGATCCGGTACCGTACGCGCAACGATTGCTCCTCGCCGTCAATGTGAACGTCGCTGGCTCGGTTGGCGGCGGCCTGGTCCAGGAGGACGTTCACCAGCTTGACCGCCGGAGCGTTCTCGACCTCTTTGAGAATGTCGTCCCACGCGGGGGCCTCGCGGTCGTCGACCGCCGTGTGCTCCTCGAAATCGCCGTAGGCCCATTCGATCAGATGGTAGAGTTCGCGCCGTGCGGCGAGGCATTGGTCGACCTCGCAGCCGGTGTGCAGCCGAATCTGATCGAGCACCGCCAGATCCAGCGGCCGCGCGACGGCCAGAGTGATCACGCGTTCGAGCTTGAAGATCGCAAAGACGCTATGGGTCCGCGCCAGCTCCTTCGGAATCAGCGCCCGGTTCTGAAGGTCGACGCGATAATCGGGCGGTTCCACGAACGGCACGCCGAAGCTCTCGGCCTGCACCAGAGCGAGGTCGCGCTGCGACAGACACCCGTGCGACACCAGCCAGTTGCCGATGCGGTCGGGGTCGCCCTCACTCTCGCGCCGCGCGTTTTCCAAAACGTCGGCGCTGACCAGGTCGCCGGTCTGAAGCAACTCCAGCCAACCCGCAGCGGCCCGCGCGTCGTCGGTCTGCACACCCGCCTCGGGCGACGTCGAACTCACTGCTCGCCCTCCGCCGAGTCTTTGGCCTGGAGCTGACGAACCACGGGATTGTCCGGGTCCTCGAATCGCAACCCGAGTCCGAAGCGCGGCTCGCGATCAACCATTTTGACCGCCATCACGCGCGCCCGCACCCGGCCGGCCGGAAACTCGGAGCGGGCCGGAGGTGTCGCCGCTGAGACCTCCTGATCCGGTCAAGCCTCCCTCAGCGGAAGGTGCGGTGCTCACGCTACCTCCTTCGCCGAGAAAAGGCACAATCCCGACACGCTGTGATCCAGGACGGCCGCGATAATCGGGGGGCATGAGCGAGAACGCCAGCGCAGAGCACACCAACAGCCCAACCCCTACGATGGCCAGCCAGACCCAGAGTCACGC
>JACZRH010000207.1 GCA_022574815.1 Planctomycetota bacterium
GCCTTGGTGGCCCCGCCCCACTGCGCGACCCGCTCGATCTTAATATCGGCCGGCGCACTTGCCACGCCGGTGTGAAGCAGGAACCCCACGCACAGGCAGCCTCGCACCGCTCGGCGGCGCGCCGTTCTCCCGAATGGCTTGCCGCTCGTAAAGTCCGAGAGCATTCCGGGCTCGATCTTGTCGAGGTGCATCGCTGACTCCCTGTGTCGCGCGAGTGACACGCTGTCTCTATCGACACAAGGCCCGGATTGGGATTGCCGGGCGCGACTAAACTGACGCCGGCATGATACCGGACTGATCCGCACACGGATAGACGAGCGTCGGTCGTCCAGGTCAACCCGCCATCCGGTATTTTCCAGTTATCAGATTTCACGGCACATTCGTATCCAAACGGACCGCTCGCTAGCGCCCGCAGCTCGTTGTTGCAATTCGGGATGATGCGGTTTCGGGATGAGTCCTCCGGTATTGCGACGGCGCGCGAAAAGCGCCGCCTGGGACTTCGAATCGCTGCGTTATGGATTGTGCGATGCGCGGCCGTGTGCCGCCCAGCCCGTCGCACAGAAGCCGCCGCCGCGACCTTGCGCGCCCCATCTCGGCGATCGCCCCTGCCATTTCCCGCAAGATGTGACACCCAACCCGGATTCCGTCCGATAGGTAATGATGAACGGCACATGCGCGCCGCTACAGACCCGTTGCGCAGCGAGCCGGAGCAGGTCAATGACGCACAGCAAAGACACCCCGCCCCTGGTCCTGCTGGTGTGCATCGACGCGCTGCGCTACGACTGCGTCAATTGGCAGCCGGAGACGACCTACTTTCAGAAATTCGCAATGCCACGCCGGCTGCGCACGCCGACCCTCGACCGCATCGGCGCCGAGTCGGTCCGCTTTCACCGCGCCGTCAGTCACGCCGGCTATACGCCGCTCAGCCTCGCGACCACAATGACCGGCTCCTACGCCAAGACGCACGGGGTGGTCGACTTTCAGAACACGCGCTGCCGCGACGAGGTCGAGCCGCTGGCGAGCCGCTTCAAGGCCCGCGGCTGGCGGACGTGCAGCGTCTGCGGGCCGGAGTTCATCGAATCGATCGGCTTGGCCCGCGACGTCGATCACGTGTTCACGAGCGAGGAGCCGCTGCTGAAGCTGCTCGAGGATGATCCGGACACGCCGACGTTCGCGTTCGTTCATTTCAACGACGTACACCATCCCTACGTGTTTCAATACTGGGACGACCCGCGCGTGAACAACCTGGACTTCGAGCTGCTGATGCAGATCGAATACGGCTTGTGGGTCGATCACGACACGCGCGAGTTTGTCGACGCCAAGGGCGCCCGCGTCGGCTTCGACAAATGGCCGGAGATCATCGCGACGCCGGGCCCCGAGGACCGGATCGCCCAGCGCGTGACCAACCTGTTCAAGTACTACCTGCACGGCATCCAGAAGTTCGACGGGCTGCGGTTGGCTTCGTTCGTCGATCGGCTGTCGCGCTGCGGGCTCTGGGACCGCGCGGTTACGGCGTTCTTCGCCGATCACGGGGAGATCATCTGGCCGCTGGCGCCGTGGATCATGTCGCACGGCAAGGTCGTCGATGAACAGCTCATGCGCGTGCCGTTGACGATCAAGGCCCCGGGACTCGAGCCGAAGGACGTCCGCACGCTGGTCGGCCTGGTCGACCTCTACCCGACGCTGCTCGAACTCGCCGGCTGGGAGGGCGCTGCGTCGTCCGCGGCTCACGAATTGGACGGCCGCAGCCTGCTGCCGGTCGTCGAGCGCGACGAGCCGGTGCAGCCGGATTATTACCACGAGGGCTGGTCCGTGCTGGTCGCCGACGAGCGGCGTCTGCCGGTGTTGTATCAGCGGGCGATCCGTACGCAGGACGACCGGAAGTATCTGCTCACGGGAGACCTGATGGACCCGGCCGAGTTTGAGCCGTTGGAGGAAGATGAGTTCATTCGCTACGTGATCGAGCGGGCCCTCGGCGAGATCGCGTACTCGCCGACCTGCGACACGATAAGACAACATTTGAGCAAGGGCGCCTCGAGATCGGATCTGACGGCCGGCCTGACCGCAAACGTCGCCCGTTTCCGCCGCTTCAACCTGAAGGATGACCCGTTCGAAGAGCGTGGTGAAGTCATGAATCCGGAGCATCCCGACTGGAACGACTTCCTGCGCCAGCTCGTGCGCCTGGTGGACATGAAGGGCGTCCCCAACCTGATCGACGAACAACACCGGCTCTCGAGCGAGGACGAGCGGAAGCTGCTCGCGCACCTCGGCGAACTGGGGTACGTGGAGGTGTAGGCGTCGCACCCGGCGCGACCGCGCCCGATCCGCGCACCGTCCACTCCGACCCGCCTCATCAGCCCTTCGAGCTACGCCTATTTCGGACGTGGGAGTGCCGGTCGCCCGGCCGCTTGCCTTTCCGGACCCTTCTGTGACCCGCCGGCTTGCTCGCCCCGCAAAACATATTGAACGCTGCAACGTGGGTCGCTGGACCCGCACCGCCGGCGCAGCCGGATCTGCCGCGCGGTGGGCATGTCGGAGGCGACGGGAGTAGGGCATGAGAGATGTCTTCTCGGTGGGGGCTTCGGCAACGGGGCACGGCAACAGGTCATTTCATGCGATGCACCGGACCGCGCTGCGGGCGCGGCGCTGGGGTCTGGCCGCCGTGTTGGTCGCGCTGCTGAGCGCGCCCGGTGTGCTCGCGATCGACGCCAGTCCGTTCCCGGTCGAACTGCAACAACCGGACGGCACCAAAATCACACTGCAAATCCGCGGAACGGCCATGAATCATTGGTTCGAGGATTCCAACGGATTCACCGTCGTGCGAAACGGCGGCGCGTACGAGTACGCCGTGCTCGACCTGAATGGGAAACTCCAGCCCACCGGGCTCATGGCGGGACGCGACAACCCCGCCGCCTGGGGTCTGCCGCCCGGGATGGTCCCCGCCGCGGCCGCGAGCGGTGGTTACGGCTGCGCCCTGCCGATGCCCGGCGGCGGCGACGATCCGCAAGGAGCCTATGGAGGTGGCGGCGGTCCGTCGGGGACTCCCGCCTCCGGCACGGTCAAGAACCTGGTCGTGCTCTGCATGTTCAGCGACCACACGCCCGGCGTTCACGGCCGCAATCAGGCCGACTACGACGTGCTCTTCAACGCGGTTGGCGGCGACCCCACGCTGGCACCCACCGGCAGCGTCAAAGACGTATTCACCGAGAACTCCTACGGCACGATGACGCTCGCGAGCACCGTCGTCGCCTGGGTCACGCTGCCCCAGAACGAAGCCTACTACGGCAACGGGCAGAACGGCATCGGGTCGACCTACCCCAACAACGCTCAGGGCATGGTCCGCGACGCGCTCGATCTGGTCGACTCGCTGGTCGACTTCGGGCAGTTCGACCAGGACAACGACGGCTATATCGACGCCATCAGCATCGTCCACTCCGGCTACGGTGCCGAAACGGGCGGCGGCGGCGGAAATTGGATCTGGTCGCACAAGTGGTCACTCTGGGCCCTGCCCGGCGGAAACTGGACCAGCTCCGACCCCAACGGCGTCGCCGTAAACGTAAAGGTCTACGACTACCATACCGAGCCCGCCCTTTGGGGCACCTCGGGGACCCTGATCTCGCGTATCGGCGTCGCCGCCCACGAGACCGGCCACTTCTTCGGACTGCCCGACCTCTACGACACCAACGGCGGCAGCCGCGGCATCGGCTCGTGGGGCATGATGGCCAACAGTTGGGGATTCGACGGGACGCAACAGTATCCGCCGCACTTCAGCGCTTGGTCGAAGATCCAGCTCGGCTGGGTGACGCCTACCGTCATCTCGGCCGCGGCCACCTACACCGTGCCGCGCGTCCAGACCACGGCCACCATCTTCAAGATTACCAACGGCTACCCGAGCGGCGAATACCTGCTGATCGAGAACCGCCAGGCGTATGGCTTCGACGCACTCATCGCGCAAGGCGGGCTTGCGATCTGGCACATCGACGAGAACAAAGCAACGAATCGTGACCAGGGCTATCCCGGTCAATCCGGTTGGCCGGGGAACAACAACCACTACAAGGTCGCGTTGCTCCAGGCCGACGGCCAATACCATCTCGAGAAGAACGGCGCCAGCATGGACGCCGGCGACGTCTATCACGCCGGCGGCGTGACGGCGCTGCATGCGTCGACGACGCCCAACACCGACGCCTACCAGGGTGGCTCGATCATCGTCACCAACAATGCAATCTCAAACGTCAGCGCATCGAGCAACAGTATGACGTTCGACTACACGAACGCCTCGTCGGCGGCGGTCATGATCTCGCCGGCCAACGGCTCGACCTTCAGCTCGTCGTCCGTGACGTTCAACTGGACGGCAGGAACGGGCGTAACGCAATACTGGCTCGAGGTCGGAACGGTCGCCTCCCCGACGGCCTACTTCTCCGCGAGCACCGGCACGACCCAGTCGCAGGCGGTCAGCACCCTGCCCACCGACGGCAGCGCGGTCCAGGCCCGGCTGTGGTCGCTGATCGGCTCGACCTGGTCGTTCAATACCTACAACTACATCGCACACACCGTAGCCTCGGCCGGGGCGACGATGACTTCGCCCGCCGATGGCTCGACGTTCACCTCTTCGTCGGTCACGTTCAACTGGAGTGCCGGAACCGGTGTGAATGAATACTGGCTCGAGGTCGGGACGCCCGCGTCCCCCGCGGCCTACTACTCGGCCAGCACCGCGACCAGCCAGTCGCAAGTCGTCAGCGGCCTGCCCTCCGACGGCAGCGCGGTCCGGGCCCGGCTCTGGTCACGCATCGGCTCGACTTGGTCGTACAACACCTACAACTACACCGCGTACACCGGGGCTTCGTCGGGCGCGACGATGATTTCGCCCGCCGACGGCTCGACCTTCAGTTCCTCGTCGGTGACGTTCAACTGGAGCGCCGGGAGTGGCGTGAGCGAATATTGGCTCGAGGTCGGGACGCCCGCGTCGCCGGGTGCGTACTACTCGGCCAGCACGGGAACCAGCCAGTCGCAAGCCGTCAGCGGCCTGCCGACCGACGGCAGCGCGATCCGGGCCCGGCTCTGGTCGCTGATCGGCTCGACCTGGTCCTACAACACCTACAACTACACCGCGCAAACCGCGTCCGATCCACACGCCGTCATGACCTCGCCCGCCGACGGCTCGACCTTCGGCTCGTCCTCGGTGACGTTCAACTGGACCGCCGGCACCGGCGTGATTGAATACTGGCTTGAGGTCGGCACCGCCGCGTCGCCGACCGCCTACTTTTCCGGCAGCACCGGCACGACCCAATCGCAGGCGGTCACCACGCTGCCGACCAACGGCAGCGCGGTCCAGGTACGGCTGTGGTCGCTGATCGGCGGGTCGTGGGGGTTCAATACTTACAACTACACCGCCTCGGGGCCGTAAGGGTTCAGGGTTCAGGGGTCGCAGTTCAGAAACTCGAGGTGCGGCGAACGATGCCGGTCAAGGGTCGGTCCGGGTCGCGGCGGCGGCGTTGCGCTCCAGGAGTTTCTGATACTGGCGTTTCAGCTTGCGGTCGAGCACGCGAATGTCGGCCTTTTGAAAAAGCTCGTTCGCGAAACGCTGCATTTCCTGCGGCACGACGCGGGCCCGCATCTTTCGCTCGACCTCGTCGCGCACGTCCGCGAAACGCACGTCGCGCGGTTCGATGCGCTGCTCGAGCCGGATGATGTGATACCACTTACCGACCCGCACGGCGCTCGAGACTTCGCTGGGCTTGAGCGAAAACGCCACGTCGCGCATCGCGACCGGTAGGCTCTCGTCGTCAAACGTGAACGGCGGCCGCTCGCCACCCAGCGGCGCCGACTCGCGGTTCTGGCTCATTCTCTCTGCGACCCTGGCGAAGTCCTCGCCGCTACGCAGCAGGGACGTCACCTCATTCAGTTTGGTCGCGTCTATCTGGATATGTCGAATGCGGACCTTCATGCCGTACGTGCGGTTGAATTCCTCGCGCAGCAGGGCCTCGTCGACGCGCAGGTCGTTCTCGACGATCTTGCGCAAGTAGGCGTTGCGCTTCATGCCGACGCGGAACTCGGCCATCGAAACGGCCTTTTGCTCCAGCACGATCTCGAGCGCCTGCTGCCGCTGGTCGGGCGCCAGCGTCACGCCGTCCGCCCCCTTTTCCGGAGCGATCCGGTTGAGCGAGTCGCGAAACTCGGCGTCGATCTCGGCCTGCGTGACGCGCAGTCCGCGGCGACGGCACTCCTGCCGGGCAAGCTCGAGCACGATGAGCTGCTGCATCGCCGACAGCCCGTGCGCCTCCATCACCAGATCGAACACCTCTTTGCGTGGGATCGGTTTGCCGTTGACGATCGCGACGGCATCGCCGTCCTGGGCGGCCGCGAGCGGGCCGAGCAGTTCGGCCGCCAGAGTTGCGATCACGATCAGAGTCTTCCACCTAGGGACGAAAAAGGTGTCAGGATGATTTTTGCGGCTGAGAGAAATTCTTCCTGACACCTTTTTTTTCCTTTTTTCTCCCATGGGGATTCTCCGCTAGAGCGTCGCCATTGTACGTTCCTGCCGGCGGCGGGGCGCGTCAAGCGCGAGCCGGTGCGAAGGGCGAGCGGTCGGAGCGGGCGATCGAAACGCGCAGCCCGCCGACGCTCGCGCGTAGTCGCGAACGCAACGCGTCCAGCAAGGGCCGTTCGCTCTCGTAGTGGCCTAGATGTACTGCGGTCACGCCACGCCGCAACAGATCCAAAGCGTCGTGGTGTTTGAATTCGCCGGTGAGCACGAGCGAGGCGGGATCGCGAAAGGCGCGCACGCCAAACGCGCCGGCGGCGGCGGTGACCGAGCGAAACGAGCGCCGGAGTGATCCCACGACAGTCGCGCGCGACAGGTCCACGCGGTCGGCGAGCTGTTCCAGCAGTGCCTCGCCGCGCCGCGGGCGCTTCAACTCGCCCACGCGGCCCATGCCGACCCGCCCGCGGCCGGGCAGGTCGAGCAGCGGGTAGAGATCGTAGGCGGGCTCCTCGTAGGAATGCGTCGCGTACAGCGCGCGAACGACTGCTGCCAGCCGCGGCTGGGGAACGACCGTTTCCAGACGGATTTCGTCCACGTGTTCGAGCACCTGCTTGCGCCCGACGCTCGGCTGCGTGGACTCGTCGCCTCGAAACGTGCCCCGCCCGGCGAGTTCGTAGCTACATTCCCTGTAGTGGCCGATCACGCCGGCGCCCGCGGCCGACAGGGCGCCGCGCAGGCCTTCCACCTCGCCGGGCGGGACGAACACGACGAGCTTGTACTGCCGCTCGGTGTACCGCGCCGGCTCGAGCGGATAGCGGCGGACGGGTTCGAACGCGTCGAGCAGAATATCGTTCGTCCCTCCGACGGCGGCGTCGAGCGCGGTGTGCACGGCCGCGATCGCGACGCGGGCTGCCAGCAGGTCGGGCAGCAGCGTGGTCGGCCCGCCGGCGTCGGGCGTGATCGAACGGATGCCCTTGAAGATCGGCGGATGATAGACGATCAAGGCGTCGACCTTGCGCGACAGCGCTTCCCGCGCGACTGGGTCGGTCAAGTCGATCGCGAGCAAAGCGCTTCGCGCCGGCCAATCCGCCCGTCCGGCGAGCAGCCCGACGTTGTCCCAGTCCGCCGCCTCGGAGAACGGGGCGATCTCGTTTAGCGCCTCGAGCAGGTCGGCCACGCGCGTCGTCCGCGCCGCGCTCGATGCGCGTTTCGTCCCGCTTCCCCTTCGCCGGCCGCCCTTCGAGTTACTCATCGGAACATTCCCGCGCGACGAGGTCGCCGTAAGACGTGTAGAGCTGTTCGGTCAGGTCGCCGGGTTTTTCGGCCCCGACTGGTTCGCGCCCGATGCGCACGACCGGCATGACCTCCATCAGGCTGTTCGTGAGGAAGACCTCGTCGGCCGCGAGCAAGTCATCCTTGCTGATCCGCATCTCGCGCATCGGGATGCCCTGATCGACCGCTATTTCGATCACCGCCGCGCGCGTGATGCCGGGCAGGATCGGCGTGTCGAGCGGGGGCGTGTGGAGCTGATCGTCGCGCACGAGAAAGACCGAGCTGATCGCGCCCTCGGCGAGGTAGTTATCGTCGGTGAACCACAGTGCTTCGATCGCCCGCGCGGCGTGGGCCTCGCGCAGCGACGCGAGCCGGGCGAAATAGCTGGTGGTCTTGTGCCCCGCCGTCGGGTCGCTGCGGTGTTGCCGATGTTTGGAAATCACGACCGAGACGCCCTTTTGGTAGAACTCGGGCGGATACTTCGACCCCGCCGACGCGGTCGCGACGATCGTGAGCTGCGTGACATCGGCCGCGGCGCGCAGCGTCCCGGTGGTCACCGTCAGGCGGGCGTGCGCCTCGGATTGTTCGGTCGCCGCCACGACCTGCCGCACGTTATGGCGCAGCTCGTCGACGATCGGCAGCACGGTCCAGCCGAGCTTTTCGGCGGAGGCCACCAGGCGGTCGAGGTGCCGCTCGAGTCGAAACACCTGGCCGTTGTAGACGCGCATGGTTTCGAACAACCCGACGCCTTGCATGAAGCCGGAGTCGAAGACGCTGACCTGAGCCTGGTGGGCGGGCATCAAGCGGCCGTTGAGGCTGACCCATTCACGCAAAGAACAACCTCCGGTTGAGTTTCGAATTACGAATTACGAATTACGAAGAACGAATTAACGGCGCGCTGCGTCAGCGCCCGGCCGGTTCCTTGATTGCGTCATTCGTTCTTCGTAATTCGTAATTCGTAATTCGCAACGCGTCCAGTATTCCGCGCGCTTTGGCGAGCGTCTCGTCGTACTCGTCGGCGGGGTCCGAGTCGGCGACGATTCCGC